>JALZIJ010000132.1 GCA_030860375.1 Actinomycetota bacterium
GATCCTGCGCAAGTCGAAGGGGCGCCGCTCGAATCTCACGGACTCAGACGTCGCGGAGTTGCGCATGGTCGTGATCAAGGGCTTTCGCGGCGAACGCCCGAGTTAGAGCGGGATGAGTGTCCTACGGCGGGTGATTCCCTGCCTCGACGTTGAGGCGGGCAGGGTCGTCAAGGGAACGAACTTCGTCGACATCCGCGATGCGGGCGACCCGGTTGAACTGGCCGAGCGCTACGACGCAGAAGGCGCGGACGAGCTCGTTTTTCTCGACATCACCGCCACGCACGAAAAGCGCGAGACGATCACGGAGCTCGCACGGCGCACCGCCGACAATGTCTTTATCCCGTTCACGATCGGCGGCGGCATCCGCTCGATCGAGGACGCGCAGGCCGTCCTCGATGCCGGCGCGGACAAGGTGTCGGTCAATTCCTCGGCACTCGAGCGGCCGGAGCTCTTGGGCGAGCTCGCGGCCGTCTTCGGAGCGCAGTGCGTCGTCATCGCCATCGACGCAAAGAAGGCGGCCGAGGGCTGGGACGTCTACGTCCAGGGCGGCCGCCGCCGGATCGACGGGCGCGAAGCTGTCGCCTGGGCGCTCGAGGCAACCGAGCGCGGAGCGGGCGAGGTTCTCCTCACCTCGATGGACCGTGACGGCACCAGCGACGGCTACGAGCTTGAGCTGACCCGCGCCGTGGCTGACGCGGTCCGGGTCCCCGTGATCGCCTCGGGCGGCGCGGGCGAGCTCGCGCACCTTGCGGAGGGCATCATCGAAGGCCGCGCGGACGCGGTGCTCTGCGCCTCGATCTTTCACTACGGAAAGCACACCGTCGGTGAAGCGAAACGCCACATGGCGCAAGCTGGCATCCCCGTCCGCCTCTGAATACTCGTTCTGAGTTGTTTCGCACCCCGCATGCGGGTGCAGATCAGATCAGTTAGCGTCGGTCGTCGGCGAGGGCGCGGCCTCGGCTTTCTTGGCGGCTTTCTTCGCGGCCTTTTCGCGCTTGTGCTCCTGCTTTCGCTTCTTCACCAGCGATTGCGGCGGGAAGGCGCGAAGCTCGGAGTAGCCCGTGAGGAAGAGGCGCTCGCCGTCGGTGATCGCGGGGTTGTACTCGCCGATGTCGTTCTCGTAGCGAACGGCGCCCGAACCGACGTCGAAGCCGACGGTGCCACGGCCCTCGCCGATGACCGACACGTAGAAGACGTCGCCGATCACCGTTCCGGCACCGGTGACGTCCCCGCCGATGTCCTTCTGCCAGCGGACCGAGCCGGTGCGCGCGTCGAGCGCGTAGACGTTGTCGTCGGCCGAGCCGATGTAGACGGTGGGCGGCGTTCCCGGAGTGTCGGCGACGGCCGGGCCGGAGTAGACCTCCGCGCCCGTCGACTTCGACCAGGCGATCGAGCCCGTGTCCTCGTCCAGGCTGTAGACGCGCGAGTCGATCGAGCCGAAATAGACGCGCCCGTAGGCCACTGCGGGCGTCGAGTAGATGCCGCCGCCGCGACCGAAGCTCGACCCGCTCGTCGAGATCTTCCACTCGACATTTCCGGAATCGGCGTCGATCGCGAACGCCTCTCCCGCGTAGTTACCGCCATAGACATTGCCATTGTTCAGGGCGAGGGCGGCCTTTATTGCGCCCGCCGTCTCGACCTGCCAAACAACTGAACCGTCCTCGGTGTCGAGGGCGAACACGGTGCCGCACTCGCACCCGAAGATCACGAGCTTGTCTTTGAAGATCAGGGGGGAGGACTCGCTTCGGCCCGGCAGGGGGCGCTTCCACAGCAGCTTGCCGTCCTTTGCGCGAAGTGACACCGCTTGCCCGGGCTGGAGGTTCGTGGCGTAGAGCTTGCCCTGGGCGTAGGCGGGCGAGGTGGCATTGAGGCCGCCGACGTCCTGCTTCCAGATGATCTTGCCCTTCTCTGCATCGACGGCGTAGAACTTCGCATCGATGTCCATGACGTAGATGCGGTCGTCGACGACGATGGGGGAGAACTCGAGAAGCTTTCCGAACTGGATCGACCAGTCCGACGAAGCGAAAGGCGGGCGCACCGAGCGCGAGGGGAAGTAGCGAGTGCGAGCGTCTGTATAGCCGTACGTCGGCCAGTCGACGGTGTTGTCCTTAGGCTTGACCTGGCGACGCTCGGGCTTTTCTGAGGCGACGAAGTCCGCAGCAGGATTGGAGACATCCGGCGGGCGCTTGAGCTTTAAGTAGGCGAAGATCCCGCCACCCACGGCAACGAGTAGAACGGTGGCCACCGTCAGGGCGCGGCGTTGAACGCTCCACGAGCGCCAGATGGGGATGATGCGGCTCATGAGAGGCTGGGATGGTAAGGAACGCCCCCGCTGTCAAGACCATGACGACTTCGCCGACACCCCCTGAGCAAAGCTCCCTGGAGGAAGCGCTCTCCGCCCTGGAGGGCATCGAGGCGCTCCGCGGGCGCTTGGCAGGCGAAGCCTGGCTGGTCGGCGGTGCGGTGCGGGATCTCCTGCGCGGGGAAACGCGCACAGACCTCGACATCGCCGTCGAGGGCGACGTGATTGAGACGGCGTCGCTCCTCGGCACCCTTGAATCAACCCAGGAAGAGTTCGGCACGGCGAGCGTTGTGATCGACGGAGTTCGGGTCGACATTGCGGGCACGCGTATGGAGCGCTACGCATACCCGGGTGCGCTCCCCGAGGTTCAACGTACGACCCTCGCCGAGGATCTCGCGCGGCGCGACTTCACCGTGAATGCGATGGCGATCCCGCTGCTCGGAGCGCCCGAGCTCATCGACCCACACGGCGGACAGGCCGACCTTGACGCCGGGCTCCTTCGCGTCCTCCACCCGCGCTCGTTCAGCGACGATCCCACCAGGGCGCTACGCGCTGCGCGCTATGCGGCCCGTCTCGGCCTGGACCTCGAGCCTGAGACGGCGGATCTCCTGGCCTCCGTCGACCTCGGCACGGTCTCGGCTGATCGCGTGCGCGCCGAGCTGCGAAGGACCCTCGCCGAGGAGTCCGGCCCCGATGCACTCGCCTTGCTGTCACGCTGGGGCCTCGCCGGCATCGACGAGGTTGTTCCAAAGCGCGTCCTCGCGACTCGGGATCTCCTCGCCCACCCTGACTGGGCCGACGTCGCGGACCTCTCCGACGCACTACTCGCCGCCGCGACCCAGTCCGAGCCCTCCGCTGCGGCTGAGCGACTCGTAAAAGCCGGGCCTGAACGCCCCTCGGAGGGTGTTGCACTCACCCGCGGGGTGACGCCGCTCGACATCGTCGCCGCCCGCGTCGCAGGCGCTCACTGGCTCGACGACTGGGCGCGCGAGTGGCGAAGGGTCGCGCTCGAGATCGACGGCACCGACCTCCTCGACCGGGGAATTCCGCAAGGCCCCGCGCTGGGCCGCGGGCTCGAGGCCGCGCTGCGCGCAAAGCTCGATGGCGAGACGTCGGGCCGAGACGACGAGCTTCGCATCGCACTTCGGGCAGCTTCGTAGCCTCCCTGGCATGGATTGGAACGAGTGCGATGGGGTCAGATGGTTGGAGGCTGAGCTGCCGGGCGCGCGAGCGGCGTTCACCGCGCGCATTGGAGGTTCGAGCGAGGGCGCCTTCGCTTCGCTCAACCTGGGGCTTCTGACCGACGACGACCCTGAGCGCGTCCACGCCAACCGCAGCGCAGTGGCGGGTGGCCTGGGGATAGACCCGGGCGGGATTGCGTCGGGCAAGCAGGTGCACGGCGCCGACGTGGCCCGCCAAGACTCGCCCGCCGAGCCCTCCGCCTGGCTCCTCGGCGCCGAGGGCGAGCCGGCCGAGGTCGACGGCTGGGCTACATCTGGGGAAGGTGTAGTACCGCTCGTCTTCGTCGCCGACTGCCTGCCGGTAGCGCTCGCGGGACCGCGCGGCATCGCGATGGTCCACTGCGGGTGGCGCGGCCTCGCCTCAGGGATCGTCGAGCGTGCCGTGCGAGAGGTGGATGCCCGGGCGGCCGCGATCGGGCCGGGGATCGGTCCGTGTTGCTTCGAGGTGGGACCGGAGGTCCTCGATGAGTTCTCCGGGCTGGGCGACGAGATCGCCGACGGGCGCATGCTCGACCTCCCCGAGGTGGCAGAGCGGCTGCTCGGCCACGCGGGCGTCGAGCGAACCGAACGCTCCGAACTCTGCACCTCTTGCGAGGACGAGCTCTTCTTCTCGCACCGCCGCGACGGCGGCGTCACAGGACGCCAGGCCGGATTGGCGTGGCGATGCCCGAGCTGATCGGCGGTATCGATCCTGTCGGGGTGCGCGAGCGCCTTGCAGCGGTTCGCACCGAGGCGGGGGAGGGGGTCCGCATTCTCGTCGCCACCAAGTATGTGCCCGACTCAGAGCTCGCGATCCTCGCGGAGGCGGGAGTCGACCTCGTAGGCGAAAACCGCCTGGACGACCTCGAACGAAAGTACGAGCTCTGCGGGGAGCTCTTCGAATGGCACTTCATTGGTGCGCTCCAGAGCAGGAAGGTGAAGGACGTGCTCCCGCTCGTCTCACTCATCCATTCGGTCGCGAGCGAGTCCGCGCTTGACCAGGTGAACTCACGAGCCGCAGAAGGCACGCGCATCCTGATCCAGGTGAACGTGGCGGGCGAGGACTCCAAGGAGGGAGTCGAGCCGGCGGATCTCGGTGGCTTCATTGCGCGGAGCGAAGTTGAGGTGGTGGGCCTCGCAACGATGCCTCCGTTCGCCGAGAACCCCGAGGCCTCCCGGCGGCACTTTGCTCTTTTAGCCGAGCTTGCCGCCGGGCACGGCCTCGCCGAGCTTTCAATGGGCACGAGCCAGGACTGGCGCGTGGCCGTCGACGAAGGTGCGACCATTATCCGGCTCGGCTCGGCGCTTCTTCGTTCATAATCAGCGGCCTCGGCGAAAAGCAGGCCCTGTTTCAGGTGCCTCGCCGGTAAAGGATTCACAACGCAGGACGCGAACAGGGGCAACCAATGGCACTCAGAGACACATGGCACCGCTCGCTCGTCTACTTCGGTCTAGCCGAGGATCCCGACTACCACGAGCCGGACCTTTACGAGCCCGAGACCGGAACGCACGCCACCACGGGGTATAGCTCTTCGCCGGCGCCACGAGCAACCGTCTCTCGTCTGGGCGACCGCCGTCGAGGGCAGGACGAGATCGACGACATCTTCGCCGACGACTCGGCTCCCGCTCGAACGCGGAACCTTCGGCCGGTCGGAAACGGCGGGGGCGGGGCAGACGTTCGAGTCCACCTGGTCAACCCGACTAGCTTCAACGACGCCCAAGAGGTCGCCGACCGCTTCAAGCAGGACACGCCGGTGATCCTCAATCTCCAGACGACCGACTCCGAGCTGGCCAAGCGCCTGATCGACTTCGCCTCGGGCCTGACCTACGCGCTCGACGGCGGTATGCAGAAGGTCGCCGAGAAGACCTTCATGCTCACGCCTCGAAACGTCGAGGTCTCGGCCGAGCAGACCGCACAGCTCGTCGAGAAGACGTTCTTTAACCAGTCGTAGTTAGACCGGTCTTCCCCCCGGGGCCCATTCTTGACCGGCCTTCCCCTTCGGGGGGCCGGTTAGACACCCTCATGAGGCAGGTCCGGCGCTAGGTTTCTTCGCGTGAAGATCGGGTTCGTCGGTGCGGGAAATATGGCTGCTGCGATGGCTCGCGGCTGGGCACGCTCAGGTTCGGGCCCCGAGATGCTCTTTTGCGACCTCGATGCCGAGCGCGCCGAGCGCCTCGCCGAAGAGGTCGGCGGGGAGACCCGTCCCGACCTCGCCTCGCTTGCCGCGGACTCCGACGCCCTCCTCCTGGCGGTGAAGCCAGCGGGTCTCGACGACGTGGCGCGCGAACTGGACGGAGCGGGTCTGCCGATTGTCTCCGTGATGGCGGCGACGCCGCTCGAGCGGCTGAACGAGGCGTTTCCGGGCGTTCCGGCGCTACGGGTGATGCCGAATCAACCCGCCGAGGTCGGCCGTGGTGTGATCGTGCACGCGCCCGCCCAGGAAGGCGCGGAGGCGCTGGTGGACCTTCTCCCTGGACTCGGCAACGTGATCGAGATGCCGGAGGGTTCGATGGAGGCTGCGATGGCGGTTATGTCGTGCTCGCCGGCATACGTCGCGCTCTTCGCTGAGGCTCTGGCCGAAGCTGGAGCCCGCGACGGCCTGGAGCCGGCGCTTGCGCTCGAGCTTGTGGCAGGGACGCTCGAGGGCACCGCGGAGCTTCTGCGCGAGCGCGACCCTGAGGAGATCCGAAGCGCCGTTGCGCCGCCCGGAGGAGCCACGGAGGCCGGCCTGGACGCCCTGCGCGAAGGCGGTTTCTCCGAGGCGATCGCGAACGCGGTCGAAGCGTCCCTTGCGAGGTTCCGGTGATGCCGGCCGCAGCGATCGACCGAATTGATGTGGCCAACTACGTCGATGCCCTCTTCGACGTTTTCGTCATCCTCATCATCGTGCGGATCATTCTGGGCTGGGTCCAGATGTTTCGCCCGATCCCCTACATCATGCCGCTCAGGGCGACGATCGGGTTCGTCGAGGAGAGCGTCGATCCCTACCTCAACATCTTTCGGCGCTGGATCCCGCCGCTTGGGGGCGCGGGGATGGGCATCGACCTGAGCCCGATGATCGGGCTTCTCCTCCTCTTCTTGATTCAGGGTCCGATCGTCAACGCAATCGCCGGGTGAGCGCCCCGCAGAAGCCCTCGCCGCGGGCGTCGTGGGGGCGAGTGCTGCTGGCAGTCGTGGTCGTGGTCGGCTTAGACCAGGCCACGAAGGGCCTCGTGATCGGGTCGATCGAGATCGGAGAAAGCCGCGAGGTTCTGCCGTTCCTTGACCTAGTCCGCGTCGAAAACGACGGCGTTGCATTCGGCTTTCTCGGCGGTTCAAGCCGCAGCGTCGTCCTGGCGATCACGATCGCGGCGCTACTCCTCGTCCTGGGCTGGTTCGCGTTCAACCGCCGGCGCCCGCTCTCGTGGCTTGCCGTGGGGCTCCTGGCCGGAGGCGCTATCGGCAACCTGATCGACCGACTCGCCCGCAACGGCGTTGTCGACTTCATCGATTTCCCGGCGTGGCCGTCGTTCAACGTCGCGGACATCGCGATCACGCTCGGGGCCGGGACCCTGGCGCTGATCGCCCTCTCAGCCGAGGAGCCGGACCCATCCGAGGAGCCAGTTCGGGACGGATCACCCCATGGCGCCGGGCCCTGAAGCCCCCAGGGTCGCGATCGTCCACCGCGACCAGCACCTCGCGGTAGTCGACAAGCCGGCGGGGCTGGTTGTCCACGCCGCACCGGGGCACCACGGCGAGACGCTCGTCGATGTCCTGGGAGAGTTGCTTGGGGGCGGCGAAGATCCCGCGCGACCTGGGATCGTCCACCGCTTGGACAAGGACACCTCGGGGCTCATGCTCGTCGCCCGCACCGATGATGCGCATAGCGCGCTCGCGCTCGCGATCAAGGAGCGCCGCGTGAGGCGCTCCTACCTCGCCCTGATCCACGGTGGCCCGCGCTCTCGCTCCGGCACGATCGACGCGCCGCTCGGCCGCGACTTCAAGGCTCCCGAGCGCCGCGCGGTCGGTGGCCGCGGCGCGCGCGACGCGCGCACCCACTTCGAGGTGGAGGAGAGGCTCGGTCCCTACACGCTCGTGCGCGCAACGCTCGAGACCGGCCGCACGCATCAGATCCGTGCGCATTTCGCCGCGATCGGCCACCCACTCGTGAGCGACGGACGGTATTCGGGAAAGAGGGCGTTCGGCCTCGAGCGGCAGTTCCTTCACTCGGCCAGGCTCGGATTCGCGCATCCGCAAAGCGGTGAGCAGCTCGACTTCTCCGCCTTGCTCCCCGCGGATCTGGCTCAGACTCTTGAATCCGCCCGAACCACAGCCGCTTGACAGCGAGCCGCCCCGGCTAAGCTCGAAGAGCAATTTCAACCCTCTATCTCGCGGAATCACGCGGAAGGGCCCTGCCCGGCCCGGAGGCCAAGCGCCACCGAAGACCGGGTCCCCAAAGCGCCGTGAGCCTCGTTCAGCCAACCGAAGGGAACATTCCAAGTGTCAGAGCCCGGAGTCCGAGAGCTCCTTCAGGCCGGTTTGCATTTCGGCCACCAGACCGCCCGATGGAATCCGCGTATGCGCCCCTACATCCATGGGGAGCACGGCGGGATCCACATCATCGACCTGCTTCAGACCGAGCATCTCCTCGCTGAGGCCCGGCGCTTCGCGGGCGAGATTGCCGCAAAGGGCGGCTCGGTTCTCTTCGTCGGAACGAAGAAGCAGGCGCAGGACTCGATCAAGGAGTGGGCGGACCGCGCAGGCATGCCGTATGTGAACAAGAGATGGCTGGGTGGCCTGCTCACAAACTTCCACACGATGTCCCAGCGGATCGACCGCCTTCATGACCTTCGGACACTTGCCGACGGCGGTCAGCTGGACCTCCTGCCAACCAAAGAGCGCATGGCGCGTCAGGCCGAGCTGACAAAGCTCGAATTCAACCTGGGCGGTGTGCGCGACATGAAGCGCCTGCCCGAGGCCGTCTTCGTTGTCGATCTGAAGACCGAGGCGATCGCCGTCGCAGAGGCGAAGCGCCTCCGCCTGCCGATCATTGGACTCGTCGACTCGAACGTCGACCCCGTGCCCGTCGACTTCCCCGTTCCCGGCAACGACGACGCGATCCGCTCGTGCTCGCTGGTGATCGGCACGATCGGCGAGGCCGTCGAGACCGCGGCCACGAGCTTTCGTACCGCGGAAGAGAAGCGCCGCGCCGACGAAGAGGCAAAGCGCCAGCGCGAGGCCGACGAGAGGGCCGCTCGCGAGGCCGAGGACACCGCGCGCCGCGAGGCCCAGGAGGCCGAGATGGCCGCGTCCCAGGCCGCCAAGGCCCAGGCAGCCGCGCAGCAAGGTGGCCAGCCCCAGGCACCGCAGGCACCCGCCGCCCCGCAGAGGGGAGCCCAGTGAGTGACACAAAGGTCTCAGCCGCCGACGTAAAGGCGCTTCGCGAGCGCACCGGCGCGGCGATGATGGACTGCAAGTCAGCGCTGACTGAAGCGGGCGGCGACATGGACAAGGCCGTCGAGGTGCTTCGCGTCAAGGGCCAGGCGTCAGCCGCCAAGCGGAGCGGACGCTCGACATCAGAGGGCACGGTCGGGACCTACGTCCACGCGACCGGGAAGGTCGGCGTGATGGTCGAGGTCCAGTGCGAGACGGACTTCGTCGCCCGAAACGACGATTTTCAAGACTTCGCGCGAGAAGTCGCGCTTCATATCGCGGGCTCGCCATCGGTGCCTCAATATGTCTCGGCCGACGAGATCTCCGAGGACGCTCGCGACGCCGAGCGGCGCGTCTTTCGGGCGAAGGCGGCCGAGGAAGGCAAGCCTGAGCACATCGTCTCAAAGATCATCGACGGCCAGCTCGCAAAGTGGTCGAAGGAGGTGGCGCTCTTGGAGCAAGAACACATTCGCTCTGACCGATACGAGGGCAAGACGATCGAGAAGCTCCGCGAAGAGCTCGCGGCGAAGACCGGCGAGAACATCGTGATCGCCCGCTTCGCCCGGTTCCAAGTCGGCGACGAAGCCTGAAGCCCACGCGTAGATAGGCTGCCCCCGCGTGGCCGAGCCTGTCTTCAAGCGGATCCTCCTCAAGCTCTCGGGCGAAGCCCTGATGGGGTCGCTCGAATACGGCACGGATGCCGAGCGGGTCGAAGGCATCGCACGCCAGGTCGGCGACCTCGCCAAGAACGATGTGGAAGTGGCCGTCGTCGTCGGGGCAGGGAACATCTACCGCGGGCTGGCGGGCGCAGCCGCCGGCATGGACCGCGCCACCGCTGACTACATGGGCATGCTCGCGACCGTCCTCAACGCGCTGACGCTTCAGGACGCACTCGAAAAGCAGGGTGCCTACACGCGGGTCATGTCGGCGATCCAAGTGACTGAGGTCGCGGAGCCCTACATCCGCCGCCGCGCGATGCGCCATCTCGAAAAGGGCCGGATCGTGATCTTCGCTGCGGGCACCGGCAACCCGTTCTTCACGACCGACACGGCAGCCGCCCTCCGCGCGCTCGAGATCCATGCGGACGCGATCCTGATGGCAAAGCACGGTGTCGAGGGTGTGTATGACTCGGATCCCTCCGAGAATCCGGACGCGACCTTCTTGCCCGAGCTCACCCACATGGAGGCAATCGAGCAGGGCATCCGGGTGATGGACTCGACCGCGCTTTCACTCTGCATGGACAACGGGCTTCCCATCCACATCTTCAACCTCGCCGACGAGCGGAACATCGAGCGCATCGTTCACGGCGAGCGGGTGGGGACGATCGTCGGCGGCCAGAGTTAAGGCTAGGATCGCGCCGTGGCTGCCGAAGAAGCGATGTCAGACGTCCTCCTCGACGAGGCTGAGGAGCGGATGGACAAGTCGGTCGAGTCCTGCCGCTCGGAGCTCGCGACGGTCAGAACCGGCCGCGCAAGCCCGCATCTTCTCGACCGCATCATCGTCGACTACTACGGGGCCGACACGCCGCTCAAGCAGCTCGCGAACGTCGCCGCGACCGACGCGCGCCTGCTTACGCTCACCCCGTACGACAAGAACGCGATTGGGCTGATCGAGAAGGCAATCCAGGAGTCTGACCTGGGGCTCACGCCCTCGAACGACGGCAACGTGATCCGCCTTCAGATTCCTGATCTCACCGAGGAGCGCCGCCGCGAGATGGTGAAGGTCGTCCACGGCGTGGGGGAGGGCGGCAAGATCTCGATCCGAAACGTCCGCCGCGACGTTATGCATGAGCTCCGCGAGATGAAGAAGGACGGCGACATCGGCGAGGACGATGAGCGTCGCGCTGAAGCCGAGCTGCAGCGCTTGACCGACGAGGCCGTAAAAGGCATCGACTCGGCGCTCAAGGCCAAAGAAGAAGAGATCATGGAAGTGTGAGCGGGGCGGTCCCGCGCTACGTCGCGATCATCACGGACGGAAACGGGCGCTGGGCGAAGCGCGAGGGAGTTTCCACGCTCGACGGACACAGGGCCGGCGCCGACGTCGTCTCAGAGCGCCTGCGAGACGCCGCTCGACTGGGCGTCGCAGAACTAACCGTCTTCTCTTTCTCCACCGAAAACTGGCACCGCTCGCCTGAAGAGGTCCGAGGCCTCATGCACATGTTCGGCGAGCGCATCCGGTCCGAGACGCCCGAGCTGGACGAAGAAGGCGTGCGGATGCGCTTCGTGGGACGCCGCGAGGGGGTCTCGGCCGAGCTCATCGAGCTCATGGAGTGGGCGGAACGGTCAACGGCTTCGAACGATCGCATCACCCTCTTCGTGGCCTTCAACTACGGCGGTCGAGCCGAGATCGTCGATGCGGCACGAAGCTTTCGCGGCCGAAGCGAGGAGGAGTTTCGCGCTCACCTCTACGCGCCGGACATGCACGATCCGGACCTCCTCATCCGCACCAGCGGTGAGCAGAGGATCTCGAACTACCTTCTGTGGCAATGCGCGTACTCGGAGTTCGTCTTTCGCGACGAGCTCTGGCCGGACTTCACGCGGGAGGCGTTCGAGGAGGCGCTCGCCGAGTTCGAGCACCGCCGCCGGCGCTTCGGAGGACGCTAGCCGCGGTAGGTTCGCCGTCCATGAGCACGCCCGACCGCACGCGCCGCCGGCGCCCCCCTCGGAACCCGCCTCCGCCAAGGCAGCCACGCCGTCCGTCACCGCCTCCTGAGGCGCCGGGGCCCAACGTGGATCCCGTAGCGCTTCGCCGGCGCTCGGAGACCCTCAACCGCCTGCTGTGGGCTCTTCCATGGGCCGCGTTTGCGATCACGATCATCATCGCGGGTGGCGGGATCTTTGCCGGCGCGATCTTCGTGATCGCCTCGATCTGCATCGCCGAGCTCTTCGGGATGGCGCGTGTTGCGCGTCCGTTCCCGGCCGTCGCGATGCTGGCGACGGCGGGGCTGATCGCCGCCGCCTACTTCGGCGATCAGTTCCAGATGATGCTCGCGCTAGTCGCCACGTTTCCGGTCCTCTTCATTTTCGTGGTCCTTCGAGGCAGGGTCTCGGGCGCGACCGGCGCGGTCGCCGTCACCATGCTGGGCATCGTCTGGATCGGGTTGGCCTTCGCGCACGCCGTTCTGCTGCGTGAGCTGCCCGAGCACGGCCAAGCGCTCTTCATCGACGTCCTCATCGCCACGATCGTCGCCGATACCGCCGCCTATGGCGGGGGGCGCGCGTTCGGCCGCCACCGCCTCGCCGAGGCGATCTCGCCCTCGAAGACCGTCGAGGGCCTCCTCTTCGGCGTCGCAGGCGGCACCGCGGCCTTCTGGTTCGCCGGGCTGTACCAGGACTGGCTGCCAGGCACAGAGGCTCTGGCCATCGGCGCCATCATCGCCCTGGTAGCACCCATCGGCGACCTTTTCGAGTCGACCATCAAGCGCGATCTCGGAGTGAAGGACTCCGGCACCGCGGTCGGCCCCCACGGAGGCCTGCTCGATCGCCTCGACGCCGTGCTCTTCACGATCACGGCGGGCTACTACCTATCGGTCGCCTTCCTCTACTAACTGAGGACGCGAACTGAGTGATCTGGCACCCGTCATGAGGGTGCGAGTCAGATCAGTTCGTGTGGGGGTCGGCTCCTCGTAACCTCCCCGCCATGAAGCGTGTGGTCGTGCTCGGCTCCACCGGCTCGATCGGCGTGCAGGCGCTCGAGGTGATTCAGGCCGCCGGTGAGGACCTCCAACTGGTCGGGATCTCGGCGGACACGAGCTGGGAAGAGGCTTTCGGGCAAGCCGATCGCCACGGCGTTGAGCGCGTAGCGATCGCGGACCGGGCGGCTGCCGAGCGATCTGCCACTGAGCGCTCGGGCGTTCTTGCGGGCCCTGAAGGTGTCCGCGAGCTAGTCGCGACCTCAGACGCCGATCTCGTCCTCAACGCGATCACGGGCTCGGCGGGCCTCGGGCCGACGATTGTGGCCCTGAGCGAGGGCGTCGATCTGGCTCTCGCCAACAAGGAGAGCCTCGTGGTCGGTGGCGAGTTGGTCACCGCTCTTGCCGAGGCGACGCAGGCCAGGATCATCCCGGTCGACTCCGAGCACTCGGCGCTCTTTCAGCTGATCGGCTTCGAGCGTGCCCCCGGCACGGTTGAGCGGCTGATGCTGACCGCCTCGGGCGGCCCGTTCCGTGAGCGCAACGACCTGAGCGAAGTTACGATCCCGGAAGCACTCGCCCACCCGACCTGGGAGATGGGCGGGCGCATCACGATCGACTCGGCCACCCTCTTCAACAAGGGCCTCGAGCTGATCGAAGCCCACCACCTCTTCGCCGTCCCGTACGCGAAGATCGGCGTGGTCGTTCACCCGCAATCGATCGTCCACTCGCTGATCCATTTGAACGACGGCTCGTCGCTTGCCCACCTCGGATATCCGGACATGCGAGTGCCGATCTCCTACGCCCTTCACTACCCGGACCGCGCCGACGTGCCACTGCCGGCGCTCGACCTGGCCCAGCTTGGCTCGCTCACCTTCTCAGAGCCCGACCTCGAGCGCTTTCCATGCTTGCGGCTCGCCCGCGAGGCCGGCGAGGCAGGGGGGACCGCGCCATGTGTCCTGAACGCTGCGGACGAGGTTGCCGTCGAGGCGTTCCTCGCCGAGAAGATCCCTTTCTTGGCGATCCCGCGCGTCGTCGGGCGTACCCTGGAAGAGATGCCCGCTACCGCCCCGACCCACTTCGACGACCTCGTCGCAGCCGATGCAGAGGCACGTGAGCGTGCGGGCGAAGCGGTGCACGCCGAGGCCACATGAGCTGGTTTCTTGCCTTCGCAGGCTTCGCAGCACTGGTCGTGCTCCACGAGGCGGGGCACTTCGTCGCGGCCAAAGCCGTGGGCATGAAGGTCGAGCGCTTCTTCCTCTTCTTCCCGCCAAAGCTGGTCTCGATCACGCGTGGTGAGACCGAGTACGGCATCGGGATGATCCCGCTCGGCGGCTTCGTGAAGATCACCGGGATGAATCCCGATGAGGAGGTGCCGCCCGAGGACGCGCACCGCACCTATTACTCCTCGCCCGTGTGGAAGCGCATCGTCGTGATCGCGGCGGGACCGCTGGTCAACATCATCATCGCTTTCGTCATCCTTTTCGCGCTGGAGCTTTCGGTAAGCGAGGAGCCCACGAACGGCGTCGAAACCGTCGCTGAGGACGGAGCCGCCGCCCAGGTCCTCGAGCCGGGCGACACGATCGTCGCGGTCGACGGCATGCGCGGCGACTTCGCCGATCTACGCGAGCAGATCGCAACGCACGAGTGCGAGGGGGGCTCAGAGGCAAACGGCTGCGAGTCGGCGACCCCCGCCGTGCTCACGATCGACCGCAACGGCGAGGAGATCACCCGCGAGGTGACGCCGACCTACTCGGAGGAGGCGGGCAGGCCTCTTCTCGGCTATGTGCCTGCACTGCAAAGCGTGGATGTCTCTCCCGGCGCCGCGGTCGCGGCCTCGGCCGACGACATGTGGCGAATCACAACGGGCACCGTCGGCGTCCTCGTCAGGATCTTCGAGGCTGAGCAGCGCGAACAGATCTCGTCCGTCGTCGGCTCTTATGAGGTGACAAGGCAGGCAATCGAGTTCTCGGCCATCCAGGCGTTCTTTCTTCTCGCGGTTATCTCGCTCTCCCTCGCCATCATCAACCTCTTTCCATTTCTGCCACTCGACGGCGGCCACATCTTCTGGTCCCTCGTAGAAAAGGTGCGCGGCCGCCCCGTTTCCTTCAGCGTCATGGAGCGCGCCAGCGTGGTGGGAATTCTCCTCGTCGTGATGCTCTTCGCGATCGGCCTCACCAACGACATCGGACGCCTGACCGGCGAAGGCTTCGACATTCGCTGAACCTTGAGCATCGTGTGAGGTGCTTGACCCCTCACACTGCGATAGTTTGCGCCTTGCTGGCGTGGAGTCAGCGGGGAACCAAAAGATCCCCCATGAGCAGCCTTGGGCTGCGAAAGCAGCAAGTGCCGTTAGGTAAACCAGGAGGAGAACTCAATGGAGGTCGCAACTGCCGGAGCGCGCCAAGCGAGCGGAGGGCCTGCTCGCGAGATGAAGCACCCGAACCTGCCGCTTGCCTTCGAGGCATCCGTCGAACGGCTTGCAGATGAAGACGCGATCATCGATCCCACGCGCGAGAAGACGCTCAGTTGGGTCGAGACCCGGGACATGGCTTACCGCGTCGCCGGCGGCCTTGCGAGCCTCGGCATCGGCAAGGGCGACACGGTCGCGATCATGCTGAACAACCGCTGGGAGTTCATCCCGATCGACATGGGCGCCGCGTACCTTGGCGCCGTTCCCTTCTCGATCTACCAGACGTCCTCGCCGGAGCAGATCCAGTACGTCTGTGAAGACGCAGAGGCCACGGTCGCCGTAGTCGAGAGCTCCTTTCTCGACGTCTTCAACGAGGCGAAGAAGGACCTACCGAAGCTCGAGCACGTGGTCGTCCTCGACGGCGAGGGCGGCACACACACGCTTTCAGACCTTGAGGGCCTCGACCCGGACTTCGACGCGCGATCGGCCGCGGAAGAGATCGGCCCCGACGACCTCCTTACTCTGATCTACACCTCGGGCACCACTGGGCCGCCGAAGGGCGTCCAGCTCACACAGCGCAACCTGATGACTCTCGTAGCCGGGCTCGACGACATCGTCGCTTTTCCCGACCGTGGCTCCAAAGTGATCTCCTGGCTCCCCGCGGCCCACATCGCAGAGCGAGGGGCGAACTACTACCTCCCCGTGGTGAAGGGCGCCTCTGTAACGATCTGCGCCGATCCCAGGAAGGTCGTCGAATCGTTGCCAGAGGTCAACCCGACGTTCTTCTTCGCAGTTCCGCGCATCTGGGAGAAGGTCAAGGCCGGGCTCGAGGCGAAGCTAGGCGCCATCCCAGGCGAGGAGGGCGAACAGGCCCGCGCCGGCCTTCAGGCCGCGATCAAGAAGGTGAAACTGGAGCAGGCAGGTGAGGAAGTCCCCGAAGAGCTGGCTGCGGGGGTCGCGAAAGCTGACGAGGCCTTGTTCAAGAACCTACGGGTGGCACTCGGCCTCGATGAGGCGCTCTCCGTGAACGTCGGCGCGGCACCCACCCCTGTCGAGGTGCTGGAGTTCTTCCACGCGATCGGGATTCCGATTGGCGAGCTCTGGGGCATGTCTGAGACGTGCGGAGCCGCAACCGTCAACCCGCCCGACAAGGTCAAGCTCGGCACCGTGGGCCCGCCCGTGGCCGGCGTCGACTTAAAGCTCGCCGACGACGGCGAGGTGCTCATCAGGGGTGACCTCGTGATGCCGGGCTATCGCAACCTGCCGGAGAAGACAGCGGAAACCTTCGAGGACGGCTGGCTCCTGACGGGCGACATCGGCGAGATCGACGAGGACGGCTACTTGAAGATCGTCGACCGAAAGAAGGAGCTCATCATCAACGCCGCGGGCAAGAACATGTCGCCTGCGAACATCGAATCGAAGCTGAAGTCCGCGAGCCCGTTGATCGGACAGGCCGCGGCGATCGGCGACGCTCGGCCCTACAACACGGCGCTGATCGTCCTCGACTCGGACTTCGCTCCCGCGTGGGCCAAGAAGAACGGCATCGACGACGCGTCGCCGGAGTCGCTCGCCGAGAACGAGCAGCTCCTCGAGGCGATCCAGGCCGGAGTGGATGAGGCGAACGCGCGTATGGCGAGGGTCGAGCAGATCAAGAAGTTCAAGGTCCTGCCGACCGAGTGGATGCCCGGCGGCGATGAGCTCACCCCGACGATGAAGCTCAAGCGCAAGCCGATCGCCGAGAAGTACTCGGACGAGATCGAAGAGCTGTACTCCTAATTCTGGTCTTTGTCGCCGAGAGTAGGAATTCCCTCGCATAGCGCGGTTTTCCCTACTCTCGGCGCGTGACGTCTGCGGGAGAGAGAGCGCGGAAGGTCGCGCGCGGCGCCCCGCGCCCCGTGCGCGAGGCACTTCGGAGCGCAAGGAAGCAGTACCGAAGTGCCCGTTACCGCATCCGTGAGCGCTTCCGCCCGACAACGATCAGCCGCGACGAGGTCGCTTCGGCGCTCCGCGAGTGCGGGCTCACCGAGGGCGATACCTGCTTCGTGCAGGCAGCCATGTCGAGTTTTGGCGGCTTCGAGAGCGGCCCGGACACCGTTTTGGAGGCACTCGACGACGTTCTCGGCTCCGAGGGCACGCTCGCAATGCCCGCGTACTCGCTGACCGGTCCGGCGATCGAGCACCTCGCGGCGGACCCGCTCTTCGACCCGCGCACCACACCATCGCGGATGGGGGCGATCTCGGAAGGGTTTCGCCTCATGCCTGGCACGCTCAGGAGCATCCATCCGACCCATTCGACCTGCGTCCGGGGACCCGAGGCGGAGGAGATCGTGGCGGGGCACGAGACTGCCGCGACGCCCTTCGGGGACGGGACGCCATTTCCCCGCCTCGTCGAGCGGGACGCGCTTCAACTCTTCTTCGGCTGCGGGACAGGAGCGATCACGATGTATCACTCGTTCGAGTGCGTGCGCGTGCCGCCGTTTCCCCTCGATGTCTTTGCCGACCGCGGCTTCGACGCGCGCTGCCTCGACCGTCAAGGGCATCAGGTGACCGTCCGAACCCTCGTCCACAACCCTGATCTCCATCCAGGCCGGATCGACTCGAATCCACGCCTACAGAACGTCTATCGCGGCGCGATCCTCGAGGCGGGCGGCCGCGCTGTCTTGCTTGGGCACGGGGAGATCATCGCGATCCGCCTGCCCGTCCTGTTTGAGGTCTTCGAACGGCTGGTCCAGCAAGGGGTCACGATCTACGACGCTGAAGTGCCTGAGGAGCCTCCGGCCGTCCCCCCTCAGGATCGAGTCGATGCCTGAGCAGAACGCCACCGAACGAGTGCGGGAGCTCACGGCTTTTGCGCTCGAAACACTGCCCTCGATGCAGTTGGACGACGGGACCTTTTGCTACGAGGTTCAGGCGCCTGGACTCCGACCAATCGGCCGCTCGCTTCGCTACACCCTGATCTGCCTTCTCGGCATTCAGCACGCCAAGGCCGCGGGGCTCAAGGTGCCAATCGACACCGGAGAGCTTCGCGACGTCGTGATGGACAGAATCGACTCGCCCGAGATGACCCCGGGCGACCTCGCGCTTCTCCTTTGGTCGGACGCGCGCGCCGAGATGAGCGCAATGGACGCGATCGCCTATCGCCTGCATAAGCGCCTCGGCTCGAGCCTGCCGGACCTCGAGGGCCTCGAGTTGAGCTGGGTCGTGATCGGCGCCGCGGAGGCCGGGGCCTACGAGCTCTGCGACCGCGCCCTTGAAAAGCAGCTTGAGCGGGCAAGCGCGCCGGGGCACCTCTTTCGCCACCGCGACTCTGGACGGCGTGCCCGCTTTCCCAACTTCGCAACGCAGATCTACGGCGTGTTGGCGCTGGCGACCGCGGCGCGCCACGGATACGGGGGAGACCGGGCTCTTGCCACAGCTCGCCGCGTCGCCGGGCGCCTTCTCGAGCTTCAGCTCCCCGATGGTGGCTGGCCCTGGATCTTCGACGCCGAACGTGGCGCCGTGGTCGAGCCTTACGAGCTCTATTCGGTGCACCAGGACGCGATGGCGCCGATGGCGCTTCTCGAGCTATCCGAGGTCACCGGCGATCAGAAGTACCGCGACGCGGCGATCCGCGGTCTCGACTGGGTCTACGGCTCGAACGACCTCGGCCGCGAGATGCTTGACCGAGAGCAAAGGATCCTCTACCGCTCGATCAGGCGAAAGCGCGGCTTCGATCGCGCGATTCTGTACGCGAATACGGCGACGTCGACCGTGGCGAAACCGCTTCTCGCCCGTGCGCGGGGGCCCCTGGCGATCAATCCGACCGATCGGCCCTACCACCTGGGCTGGATCCTGGAGGCCTGGGCCGGCCGCGAGCCCGGCGCAAACACTCGCTAGATCTCGCGAAAGTTGGGTTATGCGGGTCCTATGCCACTAACCCAACTCTCGTGGGTCTTGCGCCGATAGGCGCTCCTCCGCTGTCACAATGTCCACATGGCTTCAAAGCGCCAAGTCAACGTCGGAGGGGTCCTGATCGGCGGCGGTGCCCCCGTCGCGGTCCAGACGATGACGAAGACCGAAACGGCCAACCTCGAGGCCACGATGGAGCAGATCGGGAAGGTCGCCGAGGCGGGCGCCGACCTCGTGAGGGTTGCCGTCCCGCGGGAGAAAGACGCCGACGCGCTTCGCACGATCGTCAAAGAATCGCCGATCCCGGTCATCGCCGACATCCATTTCAATCACACGCTGGCGCTCAAGGCGATCGACGCAGGGGCCCACTGCATCCGCCTCAATCCCGGCAACATCGGCGGCCGTGACAAGGTCGCCGAGGTGGCTCGGGAGGCCACCGCCGCCAAGGTGCCGATGCGGATCGGCGTCAACTCAGGCTCGCTTCCAAAGCACCTCCACTCACTCGAGCGCGAGAACCCCGTCGAGGCGCTGACGCAGGCCGCCATTGGATTCGTCGAGCTCATGGAGTCTCTCGACTTCACCGACTTCAAGGTCTCGATCAAGTCGACCAACGTGCCCAACACGATCGCCGCCAACCGCCTTCTTTCTGAACGCATCGACTATCCGCTCCACCTCGGCATCACCGAGGCCGGCACGAAGTGGTCCGGCTCGCTGAAGTCCGCGGTCGGGCTCGGGACGCTTCTCGCCGACGGCATCGGAGACACCATCCGCATCTCGCTCTCGACCTTCCACGCCGAGGAGGAGGTCAAGGTCGCCTGGGAGATCCTCAAGGCGCTCAAGCTCCGCGAACACGGACCCGAGTTGATCGCCTGCCCCACATGCGGGCGCCTTCAGTTCGACATGGACACTGTCGTCACCGAGATCGAGGACCGCCTGCGTGCCTACGACGACCCGATCGAGGTGGCAGTCCTCGGCTGTGCCGTCAACGGCATCGGCGAGGCGTCGCACGCCGACTTCGGTATCACAGGCGCCAAGAACGAAGGCCTCATCTTCGCCCACGGCGAGCCGCTCAAGAAGGTTCCCCAAGAAGAACTGGTTGACCGCCTCTTCCAGGAGATCGACAGATCGGTCGAGCGTGGGGAGGTCGTGTCCGACGAGACCGAGGTCGCCGAGGGCGCCGAGTGGCTTCGAAAGATCGAGGAGGAGAACGCGGGTGACCTCACGCCTGAGCGGATCGCCGCGATGGAGTCCGAGGCAGCCCGGATCGCCGAGGACATCACAGTTCCCTCGCCCGAGCGCGAGCGCGAGCGCCTCTCCGAAGCGGCCTCGCCGACCGTGAGCCGCCGCTTCACCCGCGCCTAGGCGGCCGTGGACGAGGCGATCGATCACCTCGACCTGGTCGTCTCAGACCTCGAGCGGAGCCTCGCCTTCTACCAAGCGCTGCTCGGGCCGCTCGGCTATTCACGCTTGAGCGAGATCAAAGGCGAGCGCGGCGAGCGCGTGCTCTACGTCGGCCGCGAAGGCGGCAAGGGGTCGATAAGCCTGCGTCAGCGCCAATCACAGGCCCGTGAGGTGCCCTACGACCGCTACGACATCGGGATCCATCACATCGCCCTCTCCGCACCGTCCCGCGCGGTGGTGGACGAGCGGGCCGCGTGGCTCGTGGAGGAGGGCGCCGAGATCGAGTCGGGGCCCAAGGAGTACGAGTACACCCCCGGCTACTACGCCGTCTTCTTTTACGACCCGGATGGCCTGAAGCTCGAGATCCTGCATCGGCCGGGCTCCGGCCCATGTTGCTAGCAGCCGGTCGTCGGCGAGCGGCGCTTCGTGCAACCCGTGTGGATCTGTGCCCCTCTGGTGTGGACAAATCCACGCCGGTGAAATGATCGAGCCCGCCGATAGGCTCGCCTTGCCTTGACGCGCCTCAGCGGATACTTCATGCCGACCCTCCGCGACGATCCGGCGGATGCCGAGGCGATCTCGCACAAGCTCATGGTCAGGGCGGGCCTGGTTCGCCAGCTCGGCGCAGGCCTTTGGACCTGGCTTCCTGCCGGCCAGCGCGTGATCTCGAACGTGAAGACCATCGTGCGGGAAGAGATGAACGCGATCGGCGGGCAGGAGCTTTCAGTGCCGGTTCTTCAACCTGCCGCGCTCTGGCACGCGACCGGGCGCTACGAGATCGACGAGCTCATGAAGCTCGATGACCGCAAGGGCTCGCCTCACGTCCTCGCGATGACTCACGAAGAGGGGCTTACCTACCACGTCTCCCGCGACGTCCGCTCATACCGCGACCTGCCGCTTTTGCTGTACCAGTTCCAGGTCAAGGAACGCGACGAGCCACGTCCGCGCGCCGGAGTCCTTCGCACCCGCGAGTTCTTGATGAAGGACGCCTACTCCTTCGACCGGGACGAGGCGGGGCTCGCTGAGCAGTACGAGCGAAACCGCGTCGCGTACTCCCGCATCATGGAGCGGTGCGGGCTCGACTTCTATGAGGTCGAAGCCGACGTCGGGATGATGGGCGGTTCAGGAGCTCACGAATACATGGCGCCCTGTCCCGCGGGTGAGAACGACGTGGCGTTGGCGCCGGGATACGCCGCGAACGTAGAGGTTGCGAGTGCCAACCCACAGCCTGTGAAGCAGCCGCCGCCCCTTGACGAGCCACGCGAGGTCCCGACGCCTGAGTTGACAACGGTCGACGACGTAGCAGGCGCTCTGGGCGTCCCTGAGGGCGCGTTGATGAAGGCGGTGCCCGTCATGACCGAGAGGCGAGGCATGGTCCTCGTCCTCGTCCGCGGCGACCATCGCCTGAACGAGATCAAGCTCGCGAACGCACTCGGCGAGAGCTTTCGCCAGGCGAGCGCCGACGAGATCGCCATGCACATCGGTCCCACCGGCTACATTGGCCCAGTCAGCGCGGACGTGCGGGTCATAAAGGACGCGGCGATTCACTCCGAAGGGGGCTACATCTGCGGCGCGAACCGGACAGGCGCCCATCTGATCGGCGTCGAGCCGGGGCGCGACTTCGCCTTCGAAGAGATGGACGTGCGCTCGGTAGAGGCCGGTGACACCACTGAGAACGGCGCCGAGATAACGATCGAGCCCGCAATCGAGGTGGGCAACATCTTTAAGCTCGGCACGCGCTATTCCGAAGCGCTCGGAGCGAAGTTCCTGGACGAGTCGGGGTCAGAGCACCCGATCGTGATGGGTTCCTACGGCATCGGCCCCGCGCGAATCGCAGCTGCGGCCGTCGAGCAAGGGGCCGACGAGCAGGGCATCGTCTGGCCGCGGGCGCTTTCGCCGTGGCCGGTCGAGCTGGTCGGACTCGGCCGCTCCGGCGACGAGGCGACCGCGGCAGCCGAGCGCATCTATTCAGAGCTGACGGAAGCAGGCCTCGACCCCCTCTTCGACGACCGCGACGCCGGGGCGGGGGAGAAGCTCACCGACGCGGAGCTCATCGGGTGCCCGCTCCGCATCGTGGTTGGAAAGCGCACCTTGGCAGATGGCCAGGTGGAAGCTCAGCTCCGCGCCTCGGGCGAGGATCACCGGATCAACCTCGCCGACGTCGTTCGAGAGGCAACGGCGCTGGTTGGTGCCGCAAGCTAAAGCGCATGGCTTCGGAGCGAATCCCGGTACGCAAGCGGCTCAGCCGCAGGCGCCTCGTCGGCCTCGACCGATCGGGGCCGAGCCCTGAGGCCACGCGAGCCGGCGCCCCCCTTCATCCGTGGACCTTGCCGAACATCGTCGGTTACCTCAGGCTTGCTGCGATTCCCTTCTTTTTGATCTGGGCGCTCGGCTCGGACGACGGGCGCGTCACGGGCGCAACTCTCCTCTACCTGTTCATCACGCTCGGCGATCTCCTCGACGGTTTCCTCGCCCGCGCGACGGGCCAATACTCGCGCATGGGCGCCCTCCTCGACCCCATCGTCGACCGCATGTCCGCACTGGCGGGCGTTGTCGTCAACTGGAAGTTCGAGTTTCTTCCGCGATGGGCGCTGATCGCACTCGCAGTGCGTGAGCTGGCGACGCTGGTCCTGGCTCGCATGGCGCTGAACAGCGGCGCCGACCTCGAGATCAGCTGGATCGGGCGCCTCGCGACACTCTTTACCTTTGGCGGCCTCTTCTGGTCGCTCGTCTTCGACAGCTGGATCACGACCGCGATGTTCGTGATCGGCGTTACTCTCGGCTTCATCGCCACAGCCCTCTACGTCCGCGAGTCACGGCGCTTCCTGGCTGAGCAGGCGCGCGCGATGATGCGCTCAGATCGGCGCTGATCCGGGCGTTTTCGCCCGAACGCTCAAGCTCAACTTGACGTTTTCACCCGAGGCGTATAATCGCTCGCGATGACCTTCGATCACGAGTTCCCAGACATCGGCGCAATGGACGACTCCGACCTCAAGGAGACGATCCAGCGGCTCACCGACGAGGAGCGCGAGGTTTCTTATCGCCGCCGCGTTCTCCATGGCCAGATCGACATCCTGCGCGCGGAGCTTGTCAACCGGCTGAAGTCAAAGCGGCAGGGCGGCCAAAACCTGCTCTCCGGCGCCGACGTCCAGACGCTGACCGACATTCTCCTCGGCAAGGTGCCGTCGGCCCCCGAGGAGGGTGAGGAGGAGGACTGATGGCCGTGCACTGCCCCGAGTGCGGGTTCGTGAACCCAGAGGGGGCGAACTACTGCCAGAAGTGCGGCGCGTACCTGGGCAGGCCCGAAGGGGCTGACGAGCCCACGACGATGACCTACAAGGTCGACGAGACCGGGGAGTACACGCCGGTCGACATCGAGGAAGAGGTCGAAGACGCGGGTGCCGCGCTCGTAATCCGCTCGGGCGGCGGTAGGGCGGGGGAGAGCTTTCCGATTCAGGGCGATCGCATGTCGATCGGGCGCACGCCCGACGCCGCGGTATTCCTCGACGACGTAACCGTCTCGCGAAATCACGCCCTCCTCGTTCGCCGCCAGGACGGCTTTTACCTCGACGACCTGGGCTCTCTGAACGGTTCGTACGTCAACCGACACCGAATCGAATCGCACCGCCTCGTCGATGGGGACGAGATTCAGATCGGCAAGTACAAGCTCTCGTACCTGGAGGCCTGATGCCGACCGTGGCCCATCGTCAGGTAGGGGAGGCTTCCGAGACGACGCGACGCGACCGGGAAGGCGGCTCACGTCCGCGCAAGGCCTTGACGATCGGCGCCGTCGCGAAGATCCTCTCGCAGGAGTTCGAGGACATCTCGATCTCGAAGATCCGCTACCTCGAAGACCAAAAGCTTCTTGCGCCACGGCGCACGCCCGGCGGCTACCGCCTCTATTCGCAAGCCGACGTCGAGCGCCTCCAAGCCATTCTTCGCATGCAGCGCGACGAGTTCTTGCCGCTGCGGGTGATCCGCCAGGAGCTCGCCACCGGCACCTTCGACGCCGATCGGCGTCCCGCCGCCGACGTGGGCCAAAAGCGTCGCGCGCTGACCGTCGATTCCTCTGTTCAGACGATGGGACCCGACGAGCTCGCAGAACAGGCAGGGGTAAGCCCGGAGTTTCTGCGCGAGCTTGCCGAGTTCGGCGTCGTTCAGCCCGATCGCTCCGATGGTCGCTCGAGCTTCGACGAGACGGACCTCGAAATTGTCCGCGCTGCCGCCGAGCTTGCCCAGCACGGCGTCGCCGGGCGGAACCTGCGCGTGTTCCGTACCTCGGCCGATCGCGAGGCCGCCCTCCTCGAGCAGCTTCTCGGCGCGTCACTTCGCTCACGGAGTCCCGCTCGCCGCCGCGAAGCTGTCGAGAACCTCGAAAATCTTGCCGCCGTCTGCGGGCACCTCAAGCAGCTTCTCCTCGTCCGCGACCTTCGCCGCATCAAGGGCGACGAGACCTGAGCCTTCGCGCTCCGGTCCTCGCTTACTGAAGGCTCGATGAAGGTCGCCCGTACCCGAACGGTTGCTGCGCCACCCGGCCGCGTCTGGGACCTCGTCTCAGACCCTCACAGCCTGCCTCGTTGGTGGCCGAAGGTGATGAGGGTCGAGGACGTGACCGGGCGGGGTGAGCGCTCGCGCTGGACGGTCGTTTTGGAGACGGACTCCGGAAACGGCGTAAGGGCCGACTTTCGCTCAACCGCCTCGACCGAGGGCCGTCGCTACGCCTGGTCCCAGGACCTGGCCGGTACCGCGTTCGAGCGCATCCTGAGCTCAGCGTCCGTCGAGATCACGCTTGAGCCTGCGGGCGATGGCGCCACGTCGGTTCGCCTGGTGAGCGATGAGTCGCTGAAGGGCCTCTCGCGCTTTGGCTCGCCCATGCTCCGCGGAGCCGTCAAGCGCCGCCTCGGCGAAGCGTTCGACGGCATCGAACTTGCCCTTGTCGGCGAGCCACGGGCGTGAGCGCTCAGCCTGCCTCGGGCCCGATGAAGTGGTGGGGCTGGGGCGCCCCCGGCAAGCGAAACGAGGTGGGCGAGGGCGCGCGCGAGATGCTTCGATCAGAGCTCGGGCCCGCCGAAGCGACCGACGTCCCGTCACTTGAAAGCGTGCGCCTGCCCCCGGCCCGCGAGCTTCCTGACGCCGTCCGCAGCGCCACCGGCGCCGGCGCGATCCTCACCGACGACTCCGATCGCCTCCTCAGAGCCGGAGGCAAGAGCTATCCGGATCTCGTGCGCGCCCGCTCGGGGGTGCTCGAAGCGGCTCCCGACGCGGTCGTTCTGCCCGCAGACGCGGGCCAGGTATCCGCGGTACTCGACGCATGCGCCGCGGAGAGCGTCGCGGTCGTGCCGTTCGGCGGCGGGACCAGCGTCGTCGGCGGTGTCGACCCCTTCGCCGGTCCTCACCGGGCCGTGATCGCGCTCGACCTCTCGCGCATGTGCGACATCGAGGTAGACCACGTCTCCATGACGACTCGCCTCGGGCCCGGGCTTCGCGGCCCGGCGGCAGAGGCCGCCCTCGGCGCGAAGGGCCTTACGCTCGGGCATTTTCCGCAGTCGTTCGAGTACGCGACCATCGGCGGCTTTGCGGCGACGCGCTCGGCCGGCCAGGCGTCTGCGGGCTACGGGCGCTTCGATGAGTTGGTCAGCGGGATCGAGCTGACGACACCATCGGGCGCAATTCGCACCCTCGATACGCCACACACGGCCGCCGGGCCCGCGCTCCGCGAGCTCGTCGTCGGCTCTGAGGGCACGCTTGGCGTGATCACCGACGTGGGGGTGCGCGTGCGCCCTGCGCCGTCTGAGAAGCGCTACGAAGGCTGGATCGCCGAGGACTTCTCATCAGGCGCCGAGATTGTGCGCGGTCTGGCTCAGGCAGGTGCCTTGCCCGACGTGACTCGGCTCTCAGACCCCGAGGAGACGCGCATCTCGCTCGCCATGGCCGGCATGGAGGGTTTCCAGCGCTCCGCGTTCGACGCCTATCTCAAACTCCGAAGGCGTGCCGGCGGATGCATGCTCATCACGGGCTGGGAAGGTGAGTCCGAGGATGTCGGGCGGCGGCGCTCAATCGCGGCGCGCTTGCTCCGGAAGGGTGGCGCGGTTCCGCTTGGAAAGGCACCTGGCAAGGCGTGGGCCCATGGCCGCTTCGAGGGACCGTACCTGCGCGACGAGTTGATGAGCCTCGGCTACTTCGTCGAGACCCTGGAGACGTCGCACACCTGGTCGCGCTACTCGGAGCTCTACGAGGCCGTCCGCGGTGCGCTTCGCTCTGCGCTCGAAGCGCAAGGCACACCCGGCATCGTCATGTGCCATCTCTCCCATGCCTACCGGGATGGCGCCTCTCTTTACTACACCTTCATCGCTCCTTCCAAGCCAGGCGCAGAGATCGAGCACTGGCGCGCGGTCAAGACAGGCGCCTGCGAGGCGATCGTCGCCACCGGCGCCACGATCACGCACCACCACGCCGTGGGACGCGACCACGCTCCCTATATGCGAGCCGAAGTGGGGGAGGTCGGCCTCGAAGCGCTCCGGGCCCTCAAGGAAAGGCTCGATCCCGCCGGCATCATGAATCCTGGCAAGCTGCTTCCCGACGACTCCTAGGCCTAAGAGGGGGCAGACGAAGCACCCCGCAGATCAGCCGCCCTGGCCGCCCTCGCCCGGAGCCTGCTGACCGCCGGGGTCCGTGCCGCCTGCGGGCTCCCGCGGAACGTCACCGCGGAGGATCGTCTTGCCTGGCCGCTCGATCTCGAGCGAGTCCTCAGCGAGCGCGGCCTCTGCGGCCTTAATGATGTCTTGAGGCTCTGAGAGGGAGATCTCGATCGCCGTAGCCTGGGAGATCGGGCCTGCCACTTCTTGCGGAATCGGCACGCGGTTTTCGAACGCCCCATTCTGGGGCACGATGGCCGTCGCCATCGGATAGCCGTGGTCCTCGTCGAACATGAACCACGCGACGTAGGCCTGGTCCTTTGGTGGGTCGGGCAGATCTGAGAGCACGAGGTCGAGGTAGGGCTGGGTACCGGATGCGATGCCGACCACGGCCGCGCCCCCCGCCTTGTCGCCTGTGGGCGAGGTAAGGGGAACCCGGCTGATTTCCTCACCGTCCTGGATGGGAGTGGAGGGGTCGACGGGATCGATGGGGTCGCCTTCCTGGCTTGCAGTCTCGCCGGAATCGGGAAGCGGGGTGGTTGAATCACCATCGTCGCCGGAGAACACTCCCGCAATGGCGAGGACCACGGCGATGAGAACGACCGCGCCGGCTCCCATCGCGGCAAACATTCGCGTCTGCTTCTGGCTCAGGCTGGTCAGTGGACCCTTCGCAGGCTTCGGCGGACCCGCGGGCGGCTTGGCCGGAGCGCTTACACGGCCGCCGAAGCGGCTGCCGGCCTGCGCCTGAGGAAGCTTCGGGAGCTCGGCGCCCGGAAACTTCGTTCCGAGCTCCGAGACGATCTCCTCGGCGAGCTCCCGGTCCGCCGCGTTTTGGCGAAGGTGGCGAACCGCGTCCGCGCGGCCGATCGGGTCTGCCTGGCCGAGCACATAATCGGTGAGGCCGACGTTTCGGTCCGGGTCTGCTCCGCCCAGCTCCTGGAGAGCCGCCCGCGCACGCCCCCGGCTCTCACCCTCGTCCAACCCGAAAAGGCCGTCGAGGTCGTCGTAGCTCTGTCCTCCGGTGAGGAGCATTTCGAGCACGGCGCTCTGATCGGCGGTGATCGTCATACAACAAGGGTATGGAGTCGGCTCTGCTCTCTGCGCCGCTCGGCCCGCCCACGCATGGATACCCTCGCCGCATCTCGTCGTCATCAGACATCTCGAAGGCCGGCCGCGACGGCCCCGGCGAGGCGATCGGCCTCGTCTACGGCGAGATGACCGCCGAGAGCGTGGCGGCCACCGTCCCGGTGGCACCCCCGGTCCAGCAGCAGTTCGGGCTGGTCCACGGCGGCGTTTACTCGACGGTTGCCGAGAGCATCTGCTCGGCCGCTACAGCGATAGCGGTGGCCTCGGAGGGACACATTGCGATGGGCCAGGCAAACTCGGCGACGTTTCTCCGTCCCATGACCGAAGGCACGATTCATGCTTTGGCAACGCGGCGCCACGCGGGACGCACGACTTGGCTCTGGGACGTCGACTTCACCGACGACGATGGTCGCCTGTGCGCAACGGTGCGGATGACGGTCGCAGTCCGCAAAGCGCCTTCCGGCGCTTAGATGAGCCTCAACCGCCGAAGCGGTTGGTGATCGGCAGGCGCCGATCGCGCCCGAAGGCTTTGGCCGTGATGCGAATGCCGGGTGGTGCCTGGCGGCGCTTGTACTCGGATAGGTCGACCATCCGGATCACGTCGTCTATGACCTGAGGGTCGTCGCCTGCCGCAACGATCTCGTCGCGCGAGAGGTCATCGACCACATAAGCGTCGAGGATGCGATCGAGGATCTCGTATGGCGGCAGGGAGTCGTCGTCTCGCTGATCGGGGCGAAGTTCAGCAGACGGCGGGCGCTCGATCACGGCCGGGGGCACGAGCGGCTCGGCCGAGCGCGAGTTTCGATGGCGGACGAGTTCATAGACGAGCGTCTTCGGCACGTCCTTGATGACGGCGAAGCCGCCCGCCATATCGCCGTAGAGGGTCGCGTATCCCACCGACATCTCCGACTTGTTGCCCGTCGTGAGGACGAGCCAGCCGTGGGCGTTCGAGAGGGCCATCATGAGATTGCCGCGGATACGGGCCTGGAGGTTCTCGGCCGTGACGCCGCCCAGGCCGCCGGCACCGTCCAGGCTCCCCTCGAGCGTTTCGGCGTATACGCCCATCGCCCCTTCGATCGGCATCTCCAGGAGCTCTGCCCCCAGGTTGCGCACGATCTGGCGCGCGTCCGACTGGGTGTCTTCGCTCGAATGGGGGGATGGCATCACGACGCCCGTCAGGCGATCGCCGCCGAGCGCGTCCGCCGCCAGGAGCGCGACCAGCGCCGAGTCGATCCCACCCGAAACGGCGACGAGGACCCGCTGGAATCCGTTTTTTTCCACGTAGTCGCGAAGCCCGGTAACAAGCGCGGAATAGACCTCGTCCAGCTCGGATAGCGGCTCGGAGATCCGGGCCGGGGCCCCTTCGAGCTCGACAACGAGGAGATCCTCGGCGAACTGCTTCGCTCGCCCCAGCACTTGGCCCTCTGCGTCCAAGACGAAGCTCGAGCCGTCGAACACCAGCTCATCCTGGCCTCCGGCAAGGTTCACGAATGCGAAGGGAACGCCGCACTCGCAGGCCCGGCGGGCGAACATCGCTTCCCGCGCGCCACGCTTGCCGCGCATGTAGGGCGAGCCTGAGGCGTTCACGATCAGGTCCGCGCCCAGCTCGGCCTCGGCTGACGCGGGCGGGCCAGGCTCCCAGGCGTCCTCGCAGATCGTGAGGCCTACGCGGGTTCCGGCAATGTCGACCACCAAGGGTTCCGTACCCGGCTCGAAGTAGCGGCGCTCGTCGAAGACGCCGTAGTTCGGCAGTCGCTGCTTTCGGTAAACCGCCTCGATCTTTCCGTCGCGAAGGAGCGCAAGTGAGTTGTGGGCGCGTCGAGGCCGGGGCGCGTCGCCGACGTGTGGACCCGCCGATGCCGCGCGCACCTCTGGAAAGCCGATCAGGGCCGCGATGCCCTCGACCCCTTCGGCGAGGCCGGCCAGCTCGTCCGCGCAACGGGCGAGAAAGTGGCGCTTGAGATAGAGGTCCTCAGCCGGATAGCCAGAGAGACATAGCTCGCCGAAGACCACGAGGTCCGCGCCTTCATCCCGCGCGCGGGCGATGCCTGCGCTGATGAGCGCGGCGTTCTCGGACACAGCTCCGACGGTCGGGTTTATCTGCGAGAGCGCGAGCTTTAAGCGGGGGTTTGCCACAGGCAGGGTATGTATCGTTCCTTGGGGCAGGGGCAGGGGCTCCGCCCGTACCTCCGAGGGAGATTAATGCGCAAGTGGGTCAGCAGGGCCGGGATGAGAGCAGGCCTTGGCTTAGCGTGCCTCGGTGCGGTCACTTCATCCGCTGAAGCGTCAGCGCCGTTCACCGAGAAGGAGGCCAAGCGGGCACTCCGCGCGGTGGAGCGCGTCGATGAGAGCGGTGCGCCAAAGCTCGAGCCGACCATCGCCCTCCGCGACCTTGCGCTCGCCCTCCCCGAGCTCGACGGAGCCGCCGAACATCGGGCGAAGCGCGTCTTGTCGCGCCCGCCCGATGGCACCGGAGAAGCCAGCGGCAGATGGCCCGCCGATGCCGACGAGCAGACGGTCGAGACCCCGGCCTTCATTGTTCACTACGCCTTGGTTCCAGGCTGCGTCGCCGCCGACGAGAACTGCGACGAACCCGATCTCACCGACAATGATGCGAATGGCATCCCCGACTACGTCGACGCGGCCGTCGAGGCTGTCGACAGATCTATCCAGGTTGAAAATGGCGAGCTCGGATGGCCTGAGCCAAAGGGGGATGGCGACGACGGTGAGCCGCAGGGAGGCCCTGAGAAGGATCGTGTGGACATCTACCTCTCCGACCTCTGCGGCGGCAACAACTGCGTGTTCGGCTATGCACAGGTTGACGACAACTCCAGCGAGTGCATCAACCCCCCATACCTCTGTAGCGCTTACCTCGTCGTCGACAACGACTACGCCGAGTTCGGAGCCTCGGGCGGCGAGCTCGGCCTGAGGGTGACCACGGCGCACGAGTACAACCACATCCTTCAATTCAACCTCGACACGAACCAAGACAGCTGGATGTTCGAGTCGACGGCGACGTGGGCAGAGGAGCAAGTTTTCCCCGACGATGACGACTGGGTCCGCAGTTACATGGCGTCGTGGGTAACCGAGACGGAGATTCCGCTGACGAAGTCCGACTTCAAGTTCTACGGCTCCGCGATCTGGAACCACTGGATCGAGAACGGCGACAGCACCTACGGACCTGACGTTGTCCTCGACGCGTGGGAGCTCTCCCGCAACGTCACCCCCAAGGACGACGCGGTCGCCTCATACGACCAGGCAATCGAGGACAACGGCGGCGAGAGCTTCTTCGACGAGTTCGTTCGTTTCACATCGGCGACCGCCGAGTGGAACGCCGGCGTCGGCAACCTGCCCGACCACGAGAAGGATCCCGAGGGTGATCATCTGCCAAACGTCCCCCGTGAAGGAGGGCTCACCCTTGGCAAAGAGCCGAAGATGGTGACTCTCGACAACACCTCATTCGAGCTCTTCGACGTCAATCCGAAAGGAGCTGACGAGGTGAGGTTCAAGGTAAGGGCAGACGGCGACGTCCGCTGGGGCCTCAGCCTGGTCGGACGCGTGGGCGGGCGTTTCGACGGTACGGTCGAGCGCCTCCAGGAGTATCGTGGTTACGGCACGCGAGGCTCGATCTCGCTTCCGGACATCGATCAGTTCGACCGGCTCACCGCAATAGTCACGAACGCGGACGACCGGCAGGACAACAAAGAGTTCAGGCTGAAGATCCGTTGATGAGCAGATGACGAGCGTCAGCGAAGACGAATTTCGAGTCGAGGTCGAGCTTGATGACGACCATGAGATGACGCTCAGTGAGCGCCTCCGTTCGCTCGATCTCGACGACGAGGCGCGTGAGCGCCTCGGCACGCGGGTCATCGTCACTCGCGACGGCTCGCACCTCTTCCTCTATGCGAACTCCAAGACAAGTTGCGATGAGGCCGAGCGCGTCGTCCGCGACCTGGTCTCAGAAGACGGGCTGACAGCAGCCGTTCGCTCTACCCGCTGGCATCCGATCGAGGAGGCCTGGAGGGACGCCGGGGAGCCGATGCCCGCCTCGAGCGAGGCGATCAGGGCTGAGGAAAGGGCTCGCGATGAGCGCCAGGAGACCGAAGACGACGGGATCCCGACTCCTGGGTTCGTCCTGCTGCGCTCCTACAAGCCCAAGTTCCTGCGCGATCTGGGCCTCTAGGCGCTCATCCGCCGCGAAAGTTGGGTTAGTCGCATAGGACGGGCATAACCCATCTTTCGCGTCAGTTCGCCTCCGTCGCGTCGCCCAGGAGCTTCTCCAGCACGACGACGTCCTTCCATTCGCCGCGAACGCGACCATGGCGGACGTGGGTGCCCACCGGGGTGTATCCGCAGCGCTCAAAGAGGCGAAGGCTCTGCGTGTTCGTCGTAAAGACCTTCGCGACGAGTTTGAACATTCCGGTCTCGGTCGAAGCCTTCGCGAGCGCCTCGAGAAGCGCAGCGCCAGCGCCCTCGCCGCGCGCCGCTGAACCGACGTAAACGGCAACCTCGCCAACCCCGGCGTAGTAGGGATTCGCCTCCTCGTATGGAGCGGCGCCGGCCCAGCCGACCACCTGGTCGTCGCGCTCGGCGACCAGGAAGGGACGCACGTCGGCGATCAGCGCCACCACGTCTGCGAGCGGCCGCGGCTCCGTTCGAAAGGTTGCGTTCCCGGTGAGGACTGCCTCGTCGTGGATGGCCGAGACCGCCCCGGCGTCCCCGGGCTGCGCATCTCGGACATTGAGGCTCACTTCGGCTTGGAAACCGACCGGGATGCCTTGCGGCCCTTCGGCTTGCCGTTCGAGGCGCTCGAAGCCTTCGGTGCAGGGGCGAGCTCGGCCAGCTCCGAGAGCGACTCGGAAAGGTCGTGAGCGAGCGCGTCGAGGTCGGCCATCGCATCGTAGTCGCCGATGAGGCCGAAGTTGACCTGCCCGTTGTAGCTCATGATTCCGAAGCAGACGACCTGCCTCTTTGCGAGCGGCACCATGGGATAGATCGCTTGGAGCGCGTGGCCCATAAGGAAGAGCGGGAACTGCGGTCCCGGCACATTGGTCACGACCATGTTGAAGAAACGCTGTCGCGACTGAAGGCGCCCAGCCTGGCCGAGGATCGTGGGTGGAGCGAAGTCAGCGAGCTCTGTAAGAAGGCTGGCGCCGACCGCCTGCTTGGACTCCTTGAGGTCACCCATGCCTGCCGAGACGGCTCGAAGCCGCTCGGCCGGATCCTCGATCCCGACCGGAAGCGTCGCGTACATCGCGCTCACCTTGTTGCCCAGGTCACCGTGCTGATCGGCAAGGCGCACGCTGATGGGCACCATCGCCTTCAACTCGAGATCGGCGGTCGCGTGCCCGCGGGCGCGAAGAAAGCGTCCCAGGGCGCCTGCGACGGCAGCGACGACCACATCGTTTACCGTGCCGCCGACGGTGTTCTTGATGCGCTTGAGCTCCGCGAGGTCCGAGTGCACCCACTCAAAGCGCCGGTAAGGGCTGATCTCGACGTTGAAGGGTGAGTCCGGAGCGGCAACGCCGGCTCGCGCCAGCGCGCCGACCGATTCGAGCCCGTCCACGACTAAGCGAGCGACCTTTCGCGGCCGGCGAAAGACGGCTCTGGCGCCGCGAATCGCCTCCGCGGGGGTGACAGCTCGCTCGATGAGCGCGCGACCGAGCATCTCGGCGTCGCTTGGCTCCGGCCCGGCGACCCAGGGCTCAGGTTCGAGCGTGGGGGTGTCTGGCGCAGCATCGAAGAGGACCGTCGTTATGTCAACCCCTGAAACGCCGTCGACCAGGCAGTGGTGGGTCTTTGCGACGATCGCGAAACGTCCTCCCTCAAGACCGTCCACGAGCCACATCTCCCACATCGGCTTCGTGCGGTCGAGGCGCTGCGAGAAGATGCGGGCCGCAAGCGTTCGGAGTTGCTGCTCGGAGCCCGGCTCGGGCAGCGCCGTGTTTCGCACGTGGTAGCCGAGGTTGAACTGGGGATCGTCGATCCAGATCGGCCGACCCTGTCCGAGCGGCACGAACTTCAGCTTTTGGCGGAACCGAGGCACCAGGTGAAGGCGCGAGTGAAGGTGCTCTCGGAAATCCTCGATATCGGGCGCGGGGCCTTCGAAGACCGTGGTGGAGGCCACGTGCATGTGCGCGGGGCCGTCCTCGAGGTGAAGGAAGGAAGAGTCAAGACCTGTGAGCCGATCGCCTGAAGACATGGCGCCATAGTGCCAGAAGACGACCTGCACGTTGTGTTGCGACCTTGTGAAGACCGTGACCGGAGTCACACATGGAACACACGTTCGCCCCTAGCCTCCGCGGCTGAAAATCAAGTCAATGAATTCGCCGGGCCGACCGCCAGGGTCTGACCGCCGCAACACCACAGACCGCGGTCTGACCCCGAAATCGCATGCGGTCGTCGGTTCCTCGCGTTCAAGGGGTCTGACCCCATGCAACCGCACATGCCGCCCGGCATTTACGAAAGGACAGTGACTTCCATGATGCGCATACATCGCATCCGGCGGAGGCTTGCGTTCGCGCTCGTGCTCGTGCCGGTAACCATGATCTCGATTGGATTTGGCCAGGCATCGCCTGCCGCCTCTGAGGACACCGCCACAAAGGCGACCGTCAAGGCCGAGGGCACGGTCCGCTTCGGCGACCGTGTCCGCCTGCGTGGTGAGTTTCCGGACTCGGCCCGCGCCGAGGTCGCGATCCTTCATCGCTCGGCGGGGGAGGGGTCATTCAGTCGTGTCGCGAGCACACGCACCGGAGCAGGGGGCCGCTGGACCACCCGCGTCAAACCGCGGCGAACCGGTGATTGGCGAGCTCAGCTTGCATCGAGTGAACCAGCCGATCCGCTGACAGCCGAGTCGGAGCGCGACTCCGTCTCGGACTCGGAGCGAATTCGCGTGCGCTCGGTGACTAAGGTCGTGCCGACCAAGCGGGACGTGATCGCGGGATCGGAGGTCGAGATCCGCGGCCAGGTGCTCCCTGCGGGCCAGCGCGACGTGCTAGTCGACCTGGGCGGCCAGATCGAGCGCGCCCATGCCAACAAGAACGGCCGCTTCGCGCTCGACTTGCGGGTGCCGGACACGGGCACCCACCGTGTGAGCGCTGAAGCCAAGGGAAATCGAGACGCTTCCGGCTCCAAGGACGCAGGCGGGACCGTTACCGCATACCGCTACGCGCAGGCGTCGTGGTACGGGCCTGGCTTGTACGGCAACCGAACGGCCTGCGGTCAGACGCTCACTCCGTCTACCCGAGGCGTCGCGCACAAAGCGCTTCCTTGCGGCACGAAACTGTCAATCCGTCACGGCTCACGGGAGGTTCACGTACGGGTGATCGACCGCGGGCCATATGTCGGCAACCGAGAGTTCGATTTGACCTCGGCGACCAAGGAGGACCTGGGGTTCAGCGGTACCGGCCGGATCCTGGTCGACCGCTAAGCCACTCATTCGACTCGGGGTCCGCGAGAGCCCTAAAATCACTCCGTGGGCTCCGAGGCGAAGAATCTGGAAGCGATCTCCAAGGCGATCGATCAGCACAACATGAACTGCCCCTACCCGGCATCCGAGGTGCGGATGAACCCGTTCGAGATCGAGCGGTTGGGCTGGGAGGAAATCCGCGGGCTGCCGATCGTCGGCGATCCCAAGGTGACCACCGGACGCTTCAACATTATCTGCTCGGGCGACGGGGCGGAGGGCGATGAGCTCGAGGAGGTCGAGGCGATCGGCGAGCCCGTCGAGGTCGGCGCTCCGGCGACGCCCGCCGAACGCGAACGGCCGACCTTTCCGGTCTGAGCCTCGCGCTCTACAGATTCAGGCCGAGCTCTTGCGTCAGACGCTGTGCCCAGATGTTAAGCGTCGAAAAGGCGCCGCTCAGAATGAGCACGCCCATCGCGATAAGGATCGCGCCGCCCGTCGCAGTGATCGCCCGGTAGTGGCGCTTGATTGCGCTAAAAGCCGTCGTCGCCCTGGAGAACGCGAGCGCCGTAGCCAGGAACGGGAGCGCCAGCCCCGCCGAATAGACCCCGAGGAGAAACGCCCCGTGAAGCGCTGACCCGTCGATCGCGGCAAGCGTGAAGATTCCCCCGAGCGCCGGGCCCGTGCAGGGCGTCCACGCGATCGAGAACGCCGCGCCGGCAACGACCGGCCCGCCCTTTCCAGCGCGTGCCAGGAGGGAATCGACCCGCCATTCGCGGTTCAGGCGGTCGACGAACATGGCTCCGATGAAGAGCACGCCCATGAGGATCAAGAGAACGGCGCCAACAGTGGTCAGTACCTCCTGACTGTCGCGCAGCGAGCTGCCGAGCTGCGTCGCGACCAAGCCTAAACCGATGAAGATTGCCGAGAACGAGGCGATAAACAGAAGGCTCGGCACCAGCACGCGGCGCCATTCCGAGCTCTCGATCTCGCCGGGGCTCACACCGATGATCGCGGAGAGGTACCCCGGTACGAGCGGCAGGACGCAGGGCGAGAGAAACGAGACGAGCCCGGCGATGAATGCGACCGGGACGTCGGCTCCTGAGACCGGATCCATTTAGTTCAGGGCGGAAGCCAGGCGGCGGCGATGCTCGGCCGCAAGGGGGTCGTCGCCTAGCTCCGTGAAGATCGCCACCATGATCCTGCGCACGAGATCGCGGCGCTCAGGGTCGGCCTCAGACGCGATGATTCGCTGGAAGAGCTCAAGCGCTTCGGCGATGTCGCCTTCGGTCCACGCGGCGATCGCCGTCTTTGTCTCGGACTGCCCGTCGCCGTTCGCTTCCGTGGGCTCGCGCTCCTCGAGCTCGATGCGTGCAAGGAGTCCGCGCGCGGCGAAATCGGAGCCCGCGCGTTCAGAAAGGAGAGGCTTGGCCTCTGAGATCTCCCCGCGCTGAAGCAGGATGCGTGCCAGCGCGACCGCGGCCGTTGGATGGCGGGGGTCGACCGCGAGCGCGGTGCGCAAAGAGTCCTCGTCACCCGCCTGGACGAGCACGTCCGCGTCGGAGGGAAGAAGGGAGTCAAGGAATGCGGAGATCTGAGCGGGCGGTAGGGCGCCGGTGAATTGTTTGACGATCTTCGCGTCGCGAAACGCCCTGACGTCTGGGATGCCGCGGATGCCAAAGGCTTGAGCAAGCATGGGGTTGGAGTCAACGTCTACCTTGGCAAGCTCGATAGCGCCCTCGCGCTTTCGCACCTCGGCCTCAATGGCGGGTCCCAAAGCGCGACACGGCCCGCACCACTCTGCCCAGAAGTCGACGACGACCGGCAACTCGCGCGAGCGCCCGACGACCTTCACCTCAAAATCAGCCTGAGTGACGTCAGAGATCACCCATCGAGGGTACCCAGAGCCGGCGACCATCCGATTGCCCTTCTTCTCAACGGGCAGAAGAAAGCGGGCATGAACGATTCCCTCCGCGGCAAGCTCCTCATCGCCTCACCGGCGCTCACAGACCCGAACTTCGCCCGCGCGGTCGTCCTCATGACGGAGCACTCCGAGGAGGGCGCCATGGGTATCGTCCTCAATCGTCCGGCTGATGCCACCGCGCGCGACTTGATGCCGGCGCTCTCCGAGATCGCGCGCGACGACCCGCTCTTCATCGGTGGGCCGGTGCAGCCTCAGGCCGTCGTGCTCCTGGCCGAGTTCGCCGACACGAGCGCGGCTGCGTGGATCGTCATCGCAGACGTTGGGCTCGCTTCAGCCGAAACGGACTTCGACGAGCTGGGAGACGCCGTCAGGCGCGGTCGCTTTTACGCGGGATACTCGGGCTGGGGTCCGGGTCAGCTCGAGATGGAGCTCGAGATCGAGTCCTGGATCGTCGAGCCGCCGCTTCCCACAGAGCTATTTCCCGACGACCCCGACTCGCTTTGGAGCGATGTTCTCGATCGCATGGGCGGCACATACGCGCTGATCTCGCGCATGCCTGAAGACCCGAGCATGAACTAGGCGACCTGGGAATGGCGAAGCTGGAGGAAATCAAGCCCGGCCTGCATCGCTGGACCGCGAGAGTGCCCGACTGGACGCCCGATCAGGGCGGAGCCGAGGGGTGGGCTCAGGAGGTGGCCTGCGTCGCCTGGGAGGGCTATGGAGCGCTGGT
>JALZIJ010000151.1 GCA_030860375.1 Actinomycetota bacterium
GGCGCCACACACTCCACAACGAGTACTGCGAGTACGCCGTGATTCGCCGGCCTGACGGACAGGGCAACGAACGCCCAAAGCGTGTCCAGATAACCACCGAACTCGCCGAGTTTTGGACCTGTGTCGCGACACACGACCCAGACCGCCTGCGGGCGATGGCACTCGAAGTGCTTGGTGAAGAGCCGTCGTGGGATGAGCTGTACGGAGTCGCCGACCCGCACGCTCTCGGCGTGCTCGAGAGGAAAGTCGAGTTCGCGCGAACGATGGCCGGCAACGGTCGGCATAGAGATCTGGTTGCCGCCGGAGTCAAGCCGGAGCCCCAGGGCCGGCTTAATACCGACAACGCGCTGTTCATGACCCATCAGATCAATGGATTGGACGACTTGATCTTCATCGTCTTGTTCGGCGCCCGTCGGTTCGCGGTGCAAGAAGCTGTTGATCAGCTCCGCGAAGCCACCGAGAACGACATATTCACCGGCGAGCTCAGCGAGTTGGTATGTCGCCACGCCGATCCCACGGCCGCAATGGGCGCTTACGGCCTGGTCTTACAGGACGCGATGATGGCCTTCGCCGACCCTCTGGGCATGTATATCCGGCCGCTGAACGCCGAGCTCTTCGTCCACAACGACAAACCGATCCCCGAGGAGTGGGTCCGGTGGGGCCGAGGCGCGGAAGGCATGCGCCAGCGCCTGGAGCTTGGACCCGGCGATGACGACGATGCCTTTCTCGATGACATTCTGGTCAATGTCGGCGAGCCCGAGCCCCTGACCGGGGGCTATCAAGTGGTCAAGCTGCTCGAAGTGGGTCCTTTGATCGCCAAGGGCCCCACACGCAAGGCCGACAAGCGCGAGTTCGAGATCGTCGGACCCGGCGGTGACGTCGACTGTGAAAAGACCGGCGTGTGCGATGACTTGAAAAAGCTTCAGCGCGAACACGACCGGTTGGTCGGGACCAACGGACCGGCCTCTGAGCCCGGAGCCTGATGGCGAGCCGCTCGCTGCAGGAGGGCATCTATTTCGACCAGGGCCAAACGCCGGGAAGGTTCTTTGGCCTGCTGTTTCTGCGAGCGGGCGAGAACCTCGGCGCTGGGCCGGTGGGCGAAGCCTTGGCGGGGCTTTGGCGGTTGTACCAGGGGCTCAAGCGTGGCCGCGTTCCGGACCTGGACCCGGTGGTGGTCCCGCACGAAGAGGACGAGCTGTCGGTGTTGCTGGGCTTCGGCTCGGAGGCCTTTGCACTGTCAGGTGCCAAGCACGCCCGTCCCGATGCCCTCGATGACGACAACCTCTTCGACCCTCCTCGCCCCGAGGGAGGCGGTCTGGTGCTCGACGGCTCTGGGCTCGCGTATGCCCCAGAAGTGACAGTCAACCCCGCCGCCGGCGAGTTCTGCGTCCAGGTCATCGCAGAGACCAAGCTCGCCGTCGACCGCACGGTGGTCGAGACCTGGAAGTGGCTGACCGATCATGCCGATTCCCAGACCGGTGCCCCGGCGCTGAGGGTGACATCCTTCTTCGTTGGCGCGGCGCGCGCCGACCGTCGTAGCTGGATCGATTTTCACGACGGGATCTCGAACATGCACAGCCAAGAGCGGGAGGGCGCGATCGTCATCAAACAAGACGTCCCGCCCGACGACGATTGGACCGTGGGCGGCACGTACCTGGCGTTCGTCCGCTTGGCGGTCGATCTCACGGCGTGGCGCACGCTAAGCCGACGCCAGCAAGAGCTCCTGGTCGGCCGAGACAAGCTGAACGGGTGTCCGATCACGGCCATAGCCGAGGACGGGAGCCCGGTAACCGACCCGGGTTGCCCGGTCGCCGGAACAGAAATCTGGGAAACCCCGAACGATCCCCTCTACGCCGAGCCTCTGGCCACCGGCGATGCAGTGATCCAAGCAAGTCACGTGCAGCGCGCGAACCACCATCAGAGGCCGGCCAGCCGTTCCTCGAGCCGGCGGATCTTTCGGCAGGGCTATGAGTTCCTCGAGTGGACCGAGCAAGCGCCCGGCTTTCGCGCGGGGCTCAACTTCGTCAGCTTCCAGGACACCCCAGAGCGCCTCGTGCAGATGCTGATCAACAAGGGCTGGCTCGGGCAGGTGAACTTCGGCGGCGACGCCCAGACCCAGCTACCCGGCATGGCCAGCTTGCTGAGCGCCTACGCGTCTGGGGTGTTCCTGGTTCCTCCGCGGGCCGCCGAAGAAGGGGCGCTTCCTGGAGGCAGTCTTCTCGGGCTGTGACGGTTGCGGGCAGTCCGATGGCCGCGTTACGCTGGAACTGTGAGCGCCACTGCCGAGCAAGAACCAGCCGATCGGACCTGTCGGGCCCTGGAAGAGAGTTCGTCGAAGGCCGGATCGATCGTGCGCTTCTTCGTCGGCAAGGACAAGGCAGTGCAGAAAATGGAAGAGGACGAGGTCGCCCGCGAGCTCAACGACCCGTTCGCGACCCTGCTGCTGCGACAGGGGCGGTTTCCGGCCACGGCCGAGGCGGTGTTCGCTCAACTCGACGAAGCCGTCGGTGGAGACCATCCCCTCTCGCGAGACAAGCAGTTCTCGTTCCTGGTCGCCGAGGGCAGTCAGATCGCCAAGGACCCCGCCAACAACTTCGAGCGACGGGTGCGATTTCTGGGTCTCCTGACGTTTCCGTGGGTCATGTGAGTCGTCCTGGCAGTGATGGGCAGAGGCCGCCCAGGCTGAGCATCGCCAGGGCAATGAGCGCGTTGGCGGAGTGAAAGCCGAAGGCGCGCCGAGTGATCAGGCGAATCTGGGTGTTGATCGCCTCGACGCGGGCGTTGGAGAGGCCGTGCTGGATCGCGGCGAGGATGCCGGTCCGCTGGTCGGTGATCGTGCGGGCGAGCTTCACGAACGGCCCGAGCCGGCAGCGCCTGGCCCACGCCAGCCAGCGCTCCAGCAGCGCGATTGCCTGCTTGGCGGGGAGCCGGTAGATCTGCCTGAGCTGCTCCTTGAGCAGGTAGGCGCGGTAGAGCCGGCGGTTGGTCTTCTGGACGTCCGAGAGCTTGGCCTGCTGGCGGGCGGTCAGGTCCTCGGGGTTCTTCCAGAGCGCGAAGCGGGCTCCCTTGAGGTCGTTTGCGACCACGGTCTGGCCTTGCCTGCGCGCCTCGTTCCAGACCTCGCGGCGGATCTCGTCAAGCGCGTCGGTAGCGAGCCCGATCACGTGGAAGGGATCGACGCAGCGCTCGGCGTTCGGGCAGCGCTCGGCGACCGGGCCGGCGATCCACGACGCCATGTCGCACGACACCAACTCGATCTGCTTGCAGCGCTCTTGGCCGAGCTCGTCGAGGAAGCGCTCGACGGTCTTGCGGTCGCGTCCGGCGCCCGCCCACACCAGCCTTCCCGTGTCGTGGTCGACGACGACGGTCAGGTAGCGCTGGCCGGTGCGGTGCGATATCTCGTCGATCCCGATCCTGCGCAGCCCGGCCAGCAGGTCGACCTCGCGGCCCGCCTCGGCGGCGACGCGCTCGCAGACCTGACCGACCGTGCGCCACGCGACCCGCATCAGCTGCGCCACCGCGGACTTCGACGTGTTCACCGCCAGCCACGCCGCCTGGTCCTCAAACGCCTTCGTAAAGCGCGACCTGTGCCTGGCCCACGGGACCGCGCAGACCACGACCCCGTGACGGGCGCAGCTCACTCGCGACGCGTCGGCCTCGACGTAGGCGAAGGTCGTGCCGAGATCGAGCGCTCGCCAGCGCCGACGGCCCTCGCCGAGGTCAAACCCCGGACACGGGCGCCGGCAGACCCCGCAGCGGTCGCGCTCCCGCCACCTCGGCCGCGCGCAGACCACCACCTCGCCTTGGTTGCCGATCCACACGTCCTCGATCA
>JALZIJ010000161.1 GCA_030860375.1 Actinomycetota bacterium
TCGCCTGTCCGGAACCCGGGCGGTTGGCGCCTCGCCTACCGTCGCCCGTCTGCTTGCCAAGGCCGCCGAGATTGGGCAGCTCGAGCCCGTCGCCGAGGCCGTCCGGCACCTCGCCCCCTCCGGGTACATCGGGGAGGTCGGGCAAGTCGGGGAGGCCGGGGAGGCCGGGAGCTCCGGAGCCAGACTTGTCGCCCTTGCCATCCGGCGCTCCGCCCGCCGAGCCCGCAGCGGCCTTCCCGCGGCGGGGCTCGGAGCGCGTCGCCGCGTCGCCCGGGTCACACAGCTCTTCGCGCGCACGCTCGGTGGCAGCGGGGGTCGCGCCCTCGGTGCCCTCGGGGCACACGGAGGGGTCATACTTCGGCAGGTCAGTCGGCTCTGTTATGCCCGGTTGATTCGGTCCGAGCCAGGCGAGGCAGTCAGCCACCTCGGAGAAGTCGGTGGTCAGGCCGCCTCCCTGCGCGGGGACTCCAGGGTCCCCGGTGTTGGGGTCGCGACCGCTCGAGAACGAGCCGCAGGAGCCCGTGTTCGCCTCGTAGATGCCGAATCGGAAGAGATGGCTGATGTTGTCGAACTGGTTGATCGCGAGGGTCTGGTTTCGCAGGTAGTTGAGGAGACCCTCGAGGCCCGTGTAGCCCATCGTGTCGCGCTCTCCCGCCTCAAGACCTTCCCGCCCGGTGTCCTGGCCCGCCCGCTCGTCGATCTCGACCGCGCGCCGCGGGTCGTCGAGGTCGGAGACGAAGTCGGCGAGCGGCTCGAGCGCCGGCGTTGCCTTGCGCCCCGACTCGGCGAGGAGCTCGAATTCGTCCCTGCCGCGGTTGAGAGCGCGCCGGCCGACATCACCCGCGTTCCCGAGCGTGCGGAGGGCGTCCTCGGAGGCCCGGTTGAACCTCGGCAGGTTGCCGGAGAGGGTGGCGAGGCCGGGCGCGGCGCCGCGCAGGTTGGTGAGGAGCGGCGTCTGGGCGCGCGCAAAGCGATCGAGCTCGGCCAGGGTGGGCTGAAACTCTGCGAGGAAGTCGTCGAGCAGGCTGAAGTTCGTCGAGACGTCGTCGCGGCGCGCGGCCGAGATCGAGGCCGTGTCCTCCGCCTCGTCGATGAAGTCCGCGATCTCATCGCGGCGCGCGGCGAGCTCTGAGACCACCTGGCTCGAGTTCTCGTTCAGCTCGCGGATCATGTCGCGCTGCCCGGCCAGGATTCCCGTGACCTCCTTGAGGTCGGTGAGCGCGGGGGCGCCGAGGCGAATGGCCTCGTTGAGCGCTTCCGAGTTGCCTGAAAGGCCTGTGCCGAACTCATTGAGAAGCAGGCGGAAGCGGGCCTTGAACGGCTCGCGCATCGTGTTCTGCACGAGGTCGGTCTGCACTGTCTGACTTACGCGAGAAGCAGGGATGGTGCCGCCCTCTTCCAGGGGTGCGCCCGCCGGCTCGCAGTCGATGAAATATTCGGCGATGAGCGACTGCGGCTCCGACGAGCAGGTCGTCTCGTCTCCGAGCTGTGCGAGATCACCGGAGACCTGGACCTCGACGACGGCGCGCTTTTCCGCATTCACGTCGAGTGAAGCCACTTCGCCGACGTTCACTCCCGAGACGCGCACTTCCGACTGATCGACGATGCCGAAGGCGTTGTACATCTCGATGTAGTACGTGCGCGTTTCCTCCTCGGCGCTCGCCACGGCGTTGAAGCCGGCGGCGGCCGCGGTCACGCAGAGGGCTATGGCGAGGACCCGTCTCATGGGCCGGGGATGATCTGGTCGGGTTCGCAGTTGCCGCCCTCGCCGTCGGTCAGATCGCCGTCGTCGGTGAACGGAACCGAGTCGTCGTTCGGGTCGAGATCGGTCACGGGCCGCTCGGCCGAGCCGGGGCAGCGCTGGGTATGTCCCAGGGTGAGCGCGTCGAACTGTTCAGTCGCGGTATCGGGGTCGAGGAAGTCAGGCACGCCCGTAATCGACTGGCTGAAGGTGTTGAACGTGGTCGAGACTCGTCCGACGCCGCCCAGCGCGTCGGCGTAACCCGAGTGGGAGAAGCCGTCGAACCAAGCGATTAGCTCGGGAGCGTAGGCGCGGAAGAACTCGAGGTTGTCTTCGCCGTTTCGAAGCGAGCAAACCGACTCGCCGAACGAGCCCTGGCTGAAGTCGTCGTCCGCTGCGACGAGGACGTCCTCGCGCTCGCCGGTGTCGGGGCCACAATCGGGCGAGCCCGAGCCCACGGCGCGCTTGGTGACCTTGGGCTGGAGCCGTTGCAGCTCGATCAGGTCGTTGCCGTCGCCCGGGCGGCGCACGATCTTCGAGAGGTCGCGGACCGTGGGCACGGCGTTTGAGGCAAAGCCCCGAAGCTCGTCGAGATAGGGGCTCAACTCTTCGGCGACAGGCACAGAGGCGATCACGAGCGGCTCGATGTCGTCGAGCGCGGCACGAGTGTTGACGAAGGTGGTGTTCGCCCTACGAAGGAAGTTGGGAAAGACCCTGATCGCCTCGGAGAGTTGCTCCCCGCGGTCACCGATGGCGTTCATCATGCGGTTGAGGTTCCCAACCAGCGCAGAAACGTCCGGTGCTCGGTCGGCAAGCGCGCCAGAGAAGCTGGAGAGGCTGACGACGAAACGGTCGAGCATCGCGTTGTCCGACGTGAGGTCGGCGAAGGTGCGACGCGACTGATAGAAGAGCGGGTTGAGGTACTTGAAGCCAGCGCGTGCCTCGGTCTCAACTCCCTCGTAGGACCGCTCAAACCCCTGGATGACGCGTTTGAGCCCGCGCGTGGTCTTTTCGTCGAGAGTGTTGAAAAACTGGTCGATGTCGACCTCCCCGACGGTCTCCGACTGCGAGAGGCTGCCCCCGTCCGGGATTTCCTCGCCGCCGGCGCCGGTCGGAGGGACCGTCAGCTGCACCTCACGCGCGGCCTGGCTCGAAAGCGAGCGCCAGCGGACTGTCGCCGTGGTGCCGCGACGAAGCGGTGCGTGCTCCTCGTCGACCGAGAACGTGACGAGCGCTTGACCGTTCGGGCCGAGATCGATGCGATCGATGAGCCCGACGCCGACACCTCCAATCGATACTTCGTTCCCCTCGACGAGCTGGCTCGCGCTCTCGAACTCGGCGGTGATCCGATACTCCTCGCCACCCCGTAGGAAGAGGAACCAAAGCAGGACGACGAACCCGAGCGCGGCAAGCGCTGCGAGCACGCGGGTACGCGTGGTCCCCTGTCCCTCTTCGTCAGAACGCATGAGTGCGCTCCGAAAGCTAGTGAGCCAAGGGGGCAAGGTCAACCGACAACCGCAGTTTTGCACCGTGCTTAACCCGTGGTTAACCGCGATACGTCGTCGAGGTGATGCCCGCCCTACGCCGAATCGGCCGAATCGCGCACTTCGACGCCATCTAGACTCGCTTGATGGCGCTGCCTCCCGGGCCTCGCGTGCCGGCCACCGTGGCTACCGCTCAGTTCGTCCGCCGCCCGCTCGACACCCTGCTTCGCTGGCATCGGCGCTTCGGAGATGTCTTCTCAGTGCGGTTCCTGGTCTTCGGCACCGGCGTCTACATCGCCGACCCGGACGAGATTCGCGCGATGTTCACGGGCGACCAGTCGGGACTACTTGCAGGCGAGGCCAACTCGCCCCTGAGCGCGATCCTTGGCCGGAATTCGGTCCTGGTCCTCGACGGACCCGAGCACATCAGGCAACGAAAGCTTCTGCTGCCGCCGTTTCAGGGCTCGGCGGTGCAGTCGTTTCGCGAGGTGATCCGCGAGGTCGCAGCCACAGAGCTCACCGGCTGGCAGGATGGTGACGAGTTCCCCGTTCGCGACCGCATGCGAGCCCTCACATTCGAAGTGATCTGCCGTGCGGTCTTCGGCGTAACCGAGCCCGCGCGGATCGAGCGGCTTCGCGCCGCCCTGCTTGCGGTTGTGGACACGGGAACGATGTTCATGCTGCCGGATCGCATGCGCGCCGACCTGGGTCGCTTCAGCCCCGGCGGGATGATCAAGAGGCGCTTGGCGGCCGCGGACGCTCTGCTCTACGAGGAAATCGCCCGCCGCCGCGGGAAGTGCGATCTCGAAGACCGCACGGACGTCTTGTCGCTACTCCTGCGCGCCCGCGATGAGGAAGGCCGGCCGATGACCGACCCCGAGCTCCGCGACGAGCTCATCACGATGCTTGCCGCCGGTCACGAAACGACTGCGACCGGCCTTGCCTTCGCGTTCGACCTGCTTGCACGTCACCCCGAGGTTGTCGCTCGTCTGCGTGACGAACTGGATACGGGCGACGATGCTTACCTCGACGCCGTGGTCACCGAAACCCTGCGGCTGCGCCCGGTCATCGACGCAGCCGAACGCACGCTCGCCGTTCCGCGAACGATCTCCGGCTGGGACCTACCAGCGGGGATCCGCGTCTATCCAGGCATCGCGATGGTCCACCGCCGAGAGGACATTTATCCCCAGGCCGACGTGTTTCGCCCGGAGCGTTTCCTCGATTCGAAGACGCCGTCGTACGCCTGGCTCCCCTTCGGAGGCGGGATCCGCCGCTGTATCGGTGCGGCGCTGGCGCAAGCCGAGATGGCCGAGGTCATACGAGCGGTCGTTGAAACGGTCGATCTCGAGGCCGTCCGGCCCGAGCCCGACCCCATCGTGCTGCGCGGGATCACGTTGGCACCGAAATACGGCACGCCTGTTCGCGTGCGCCGGCGCGCCGCACGGCCGACGATGGAACGCACGACCGTCGCGGCGGCCTTAAACGAAGCCTGACGCCTTATTCGGAGCGGTCGGGCAGCTCCACTCGGACGCCATCGTCGGACTGCTCCGGCCCCGCTTCGTCTGCGCCCTCTGAAGCCGGCTCGCGCTCGCGCACCTTGCCGTTTCCGTTGGGAGAAGACCCGTTGCCGTTCTCAGCGCCGTCAGAGATGTAGGGGCCCGGCTTCGCCCGCGGCTTGCCGCCGGGAAACGCGAGGCGCAGGATCGTGCGGTTGACCATCCCCCACTGCTGGAAGAACGGCCCGGTGTTGTAGGGCAGGCCGTAGCGCTCGCAGATGTCCCTCACCCGCGGCGCGATCTGCGCGTAGCGGCTCGAAGGCATGTCGGGGAACAGGTGATGCTCCACCTGAAAGCTGAGGTTGCCCGCGGCGACGTGAAAGAACGGGCCGCCGTCGATGTTCGCTGCTCCCACCAGCTGGCGCACGTACCAGGCGCCGCGGCTCTCGTCCTTCGTCTCCTCCTCGGTGAACGTGTACGTCTGGTCCGGGAAGTGGCCGCAGAAGATGATCGCGTGCGACCAGAGGTTGCGTACGACATTCGCGGTCGCGTTGGAGATCGCGGCCTTCTTGAACGTGTCGCGTCCGCGCTGGATTGCCTGCTCGCGGTCTCGCCTCACCGCGAAATCAGCCGCGCCGGCGGCAGCCGCCGAGATGGCAGGCCAGGCGATGTAGTCCTTGATGATCTGGGCGCGGGCCTTGACGCCGATGCCCTTCAGCTCCTCGCGGACCTGCTCCTTGCTCTTCTCGCCCGATCGGATGGCATCGAAATCGAGGTCGTGAGTCGCCACGCCCCACTCGAACAAAGCCATCAGGACCAGGTTGTAGAGCGGCTGAAAGAGGTAGACGGGATGCCACGGCTGGTGCGGGTCGATCCGCATGATCTCGTAGCCGAGGTCCTTGTCCTTGCCGCGGATGTTCGTGAAGGTGTGATGGACGTAGTTGTGCGAGTGCTTCCACGCCTCAGCCGTCGAGGCGGTATCCCAATCCCACGTCGATGAATGGATCTGGGGGTCGTTCATCCAATCCCACTGGCCGTGCATTACGTTGTGGCCGATTTCCATGTTTTCCAGGATCTTTGCCGCGGAATTGGTGACGGTCCCGAGAGCCCAGGCGGGCCGGAAGTCGGCCGCAAGCAGCGCGACCCGGGACATCACGGCAAGCCGGCGGTGCATCTCGATCATCGAGGTGATGTAGCGGCGGTCGTGCTCGCCGAGGTCTGAATAGACGTCGTCGTGAATCGCGTCGAACTCCTTTGCGAGCTCTTCGATCTGCTCTTCGGAGAGGTGCGCGAGCGGGCTCTGAATCTCGTCTTCGGGTGCAAGTGTTGCGGGTGTCATGGTTTTTCAATCTCCTCGGTTTTGGGTTTGTAAGCGTTGTGTGAGGTGCCTGACCCCTTGCACAACCTCAAAGTTCGATTTCCACGTTGCCTTCGGCGGTGTTGACGCAGGTGCGCACCGTCCCGCCGCTGCCGGTGAGCTCGCCGTTTCGCAAGTCTCGGACCTCGCCGGACTTGAGCTTGCCCACGCAGGTGTGGCAGATACCCATACGGCAGCCGAACGGCAACTCCAGGCCGGCCTCCTCGCCGGCGACGAGAATCGGTTGCGATCCCTCGCACTCCGTTTCTGTGTCCGACTTGCAGAAGGTGACGGTCCCGCCCTTCCCGTCCTCGCCCGCGGTGCCGATCTTGGGCTGAAACCGCTCGAGGTGAAGGAGATCGGGATCGGCGTCGGGATCGGACTCGAAGTGGTCCTCGAAGGCGTCGATCATCTCGCCTGGACCCGAGAGGAATACGCTGCGCTCGCGCCAGTCGGGGCAAAGATCGTCGAGGTCTTGGGGCCCGATCCGCCCGTCCGAGCCGGTGACCTGGGTGTGGAGCTCGAACCCGTCGTGGCGCTTCTCGATCTCGGAGAGCGTGTCGCCAAAGATGATTCCGTCCTCTTTGCGGGCGGAGTGGATGTGGTGGACATCCTTGATTTCATCCTGGTGGTCGAGCGAGCGCAGCATGCTCATGATCGGCGTGATCCCCGACCCGGCCGAGATGAAGAGCATCTTCTCGGGCAGGGGATCCGGAAGGGTGAAGGTTCCCTCTACCCCGCCGAGGCGCACGATGTCGCCAGGCCGGGCGCGGCCGGTGAAGTGCGGCGAGACGACGCCCTCGTCCACGAGCTTCGGAGTGATTGAGATCCAGCCGTCGTGGCGATCCGGGTCGGACGTGAGCGAGTAGGCGCGCCAGTGGTGGACGCCGTCAACGACGACGCCGATCCGCAGGTACTGCCCAGGCTCGTGGCCCTCCCACTCGAAGCCGGGGCGGATCAGGATCGTCACGGCGTTGTCGGCCTCGCGATGAATCCGCTCGATCCGCCCGCGGAGCTCGCGGGTCGACCAGAGCGGATTGATCAGCTCGAGATAGTCGTCGGGCAAGAGCGGGGTAAAGAGCCCGCGCATGGCCTTGAGCGTGCGCTTTCGCAGCTCGGGGACGCGCGGCTCTGCTCCAACTTCGGCCATTATCACCCGGAGCCTACGCGATGGAGAGAACATGTGTCAACCAACCGTTCTCATCCAGGGGAGAATTGGCGTATGGTGGGGTCATGGCCACACCGGCAAAGGCTCCTTTCAGGCAGGTCCGTGAGCGCGAACTGATCGCCGCCACGCGCGCACTCTTCGATGAGCGCGGTCTCCAGGAGGCCCCCATCGAGGAAATCGCCAAGTCCGTCGGCATCGCACGGGGCCTTATCTACCGCCAGTTCTCTTCGAAAGAAGAGCTCTACGTCGCCACGGTCGCGGATTACCTGGATGAGCTGAAAGGTGAGCTCGACGGTGCCGAGGCCGAGGCGGGGCCGGACCCCGTCGAGCGCCTGCGTCTGATGGCCGACACCTACGCCGGCTTTTGCGAGCGTTACCCGGCCTTTCTGGACTCGGCGCTCGCGATCATGCGCAGGCCCGCGCAAGAGCTCAACTCGATCGTCTCAGAGGTGATCTGGCTCCGGCTCGGACGCGCGATGGTCGAGTGCATCGACCATGTCGCTCGGATCCTGCGCGCCGGAAACGACGCCGGCGCATTTCGGGTCGCGGACCCGGACTTCACCGCAAACATGCTCTGGACGCAGATGCTCGGCGCGATGCATCTCGCCCGGATCAGAGTGGCCATGAAGCGAAGCGAAACGGGCGAGCCCGAGCTTTTCCGGGTCGAGGCCGCACAGGTGGTCCGAGCCTGCGTCGAGAGCGCGCTGGCGACGGTGCATGCGGACGGCTAGGGGCACCAGGCGTAATCTGCGCCGCGGCCTGAAGACCCTAGCCTGGGGGCGTGGCAAAGCTCGACAAGGAGATCGATCTGCTCTACCTCGAAGCCCCGGGCGGGTTCACGGCCGAGCGAGACGCCCTGGCCAAGCGCCTCCGTGCCGACGGTGACCGCGCCGAGGTTGAGCGCGTCGCAAAGCTGAAGAAGCCCTCGAAGCCGGCCTGGCTCGTCAACGCGCTTGCGCTCGGAAAGCCGGGTTCGATTGCCGAGCTCCTCGACGTGACCGAGCGCCTGCGCAAGGCGGTCTCGGGAGGCGACGCCGACTCGATGCGCTCGGCGGCGCGCGACGAGGGCCGGCTACTCGAGCGCCTAGTGGGAGAGGCGCGTGACCTCGCCACCGAGGCGGGCGAGAAACCGGCGCCGGCCGCGCTCGACCGCGTGCGCGAGAGCCTCCAAGCCGCGCAGGTCGACCTCGAGGTGCGCGAGCGGCTCGTCGCCGGGCGGCTCGAGCGCGAAGAGCGTGCCGCGTCGTTCGGCCTTGACGGGCTTACGCTCGCCGCTCCCCCGAAGCTGAAGGGGAAGGGGAAGGCGGCTCCGAGAAAGCGTGAGGACGCCGCGGCGAAGCGGCGCCTCGAGACAGCGCGTGAGGCGGTCGCGAGCGCCAAGCGCGAGCTTGCCGAGGCGGACGTCGAGGCCTCGGCAGCAGTGCGCCGGCGTAAGAAGGCCCGGGTCAAGCTCGAGCGGGCCGAGGAGCGGCTAAGTGCCTTGAGAAGCGACTAGCTCGCGAACGTGGCTGGCGACGAGCTCGGGCTCTTCCTCGGGGAGGAAGTGGCCCGCCCCCGGGACCCATTCGAGAGTCATGTGCGGGGCGTGCGGTTCGTAGCCCTCGAGATCTGCCCCCATTGCGATCGGGTCCCGCTCGCCCATGAGGAGCCGAGTCGTGGTCTCAAACGGGTCCGCCACGGTCTTGCCGATCCGGTTTCCGGGCAACTCTCGAAGGAGGAAGGTCCGGTAGAGCGCGACGGTGACGCGGGCGCCTTCCTGCCTCGAGATCCGCTCGAGGTAGACGTCCTCCTCGTCACGGGAGAACGTGCCCCTCGGCGCCGCACCGCCGAAGACCTTGCGAACGAGCCCGCCCCGGACCAACCTCTCGCCAAGCACGGGAGTGCTCAGGGGAATCTGGTACAGCCCGGCCGCGAGTCGGCGCGGATCGGTCCGGTCGTGACGCGACGGCCATGGGTGCGGGACCGACAGGGCGAGAAACGAAGAGACGCGCTCTGGCGCCTTCGAGGCAAGCAGGAAGCCGATCAACGCGCCCCAGTCGTGCCCGGCATAAGTGACGCGGTCGAGTCCGAGCGAGTCCATGATGCCCAGCACGTCCTCGGCGAGCCGGCGCTTCTCGTACCCATCGGCGGGAGCGTCGGACCAGCCGTGGCCGCGCAGGTCGGGCATGACGCAGCGGTACTCGCCGAGGAGCGGCGCCACCTTTCGCCAGCACCACCAATGCTGTGGCCAGCCGTGGACGAGCACGATCGGCTGCCCGTCTTCCGGCCCGGCATCGGCGACGTGGAAGCGCACTCCTTCGACCTCGACGTCGGTGTGCCGGACGTCCGCCGAGTCGCCCAGGTTCAGGGTGCTTGGGTCGGGGCGGGATTTCATCCACACAGTGTTGCCTACGCGTGGCCTGTGCCTCGTCCGAGCGTGCCAAGCCCAGCACTACCGGCGCTAATGTGAAGCCGGCCCGTGGCTCCCTCCCTTAACGGCTCGCAGCGCCCGATCTCCGTCGGCATCGTCGGCGCGGGATTCGGCGGGGTGGGGATCGGTATTCGCCTCCGCCAGAAGGGCATCGAGGATTTCCAGATCTTCGAGCGCGGCGACTCGGTAGGCGGTGTCTGGCGGGCAAACACCTATCCGGGGGCGGCGTGCGATGTGCCATCGCACCTCTACTCCTTCTCGTTCGCGCCAGGGCACAACTGGTCGCGCCGCTTCGCACCTCAGCCGGAGATCCTGGCCTATCTCGAGGAGATCACCGACCGATTCGGCATTCGCCCGCATCTGAAGCTCGGGGATGAGGTCACGGCGGCCCGTTTCGACGCAGGGTCGGGCCGCTGGACCGTCACGACTGCCGCAGGTGACGAGCGCGAGTTCGACGTCCTCGTCACCGCGTGCGGCCAGCTGACCCGTCCACAGATCCCTCGCGTCGAGGGCATCGAGGACTTCGAGGGCCGCGTCTTCCACTCAGCCGAATGGGACCACTCGCACGACCTCGCCGGGCGCAATGTCGCTGTGATCGGCACGGGCGCCTCGGCGATCCAGTTCGTTCCTGAGATCGCGGCACAAGTCGGAAAGCTCACGGTCTATCAGCGCTCAGCGCCATGGATTCTTCCAAAAGTCGATCGCGAGTACCCGCCGTGGGAGCGCCGACTATTCAAGAGGTTTCCGGCACGGGTCGCCGCCGCCCGCGCGGCGCTCTTCACCTTCTTCGAAGTCGGGACATACGGCTTCACCGGGAAGGACTGGGTGCTGGCTCCGCTCGCCAAAGCTGCCGATTCGTTTCGCGAGAAGGAACTTTCGGATCCCGTTCTCAGGGCCCGGTCTACTCCGGACTACGCGTTCGGTTGCAAACGCCTGCTGCTGACGAGTGACTGGTACTCGACGCTCCGCCTCCCCCATGTCGAGCTCTTGAGCGGTGCCGTCACGCGCGTGACCCCCTCGGGCGTGGTGGGCGCCGACGGCATCGAGCGGGAGGCCGACACGATCATCTGGGGCACAGGCTTCGACGCTTCGCGTTTCGTCTTGCCGATGGACGTCCATGGGCTCGATGGCAAGACCCTGGAGTCGGAGTGGGGCGACTCGCCCGAGGCCTTCCTCGGGACCACGGTTTCTGGCTTTCCCAACATGTTCTTGATGTACGGGCCAAATACCGGCCATGGCTCTGGCGGCGTCCCTTACACGCTCGAATCGCAGTTCAATTACGTGGTCGACGCAATCCGGCGCCTGCGCTCCGACGGCCTGCGCTGGATCGACCTCCGGCCCGAGACGCAGGCCGCGTGGCGCCAGGAAATCGAGGAGCGCTCGCGCGACACCGTCTGGACGACCGGAGGCTGCACCTCCTGGTACACGAATGCGGAGGGCCGCAACACGAACAACTGGGTCGGGCCATGGCTGGAATACCGCCGGCGCACGCGTCGGATCAACCCCGCGCACTACCGGGCGGGTACGTGAACGGCAGCGTGCTCGTCACGGGCAACTCGACGGGGATCACGGTTCTTGCGTGGTCTCTTCTTCGGCTTCCATGTCTCACGCCTGCCCGGGGTCGAGCTTGGGACACCCTCGCCTTGTAACACTCCTGCGATGCCCGGCGAAGAGCTGACCGACATCGGGGAGGGAATCACCCTCTGCCACGAGAGCTTCGGGAACCGATCGGATCCGCCCGCGCTTCTCATCATGGGACTCGGGACCCAGATGATCGCCTGGCGTGAGGACTTCTGCGAACAGTTGGCATCGCGCGGCTTTCACGTGATCCGCTTCGACAATCGCGACTGCGGCCACTCCACCCATCTCAGCGGTCCGCCGCCGAGCTTGCCCCAGTTGATTACGCGCAAGCTGCCCGACGACGCCTACTCGCTCGAAGACATGGCGCATGACGCTGCTCGCCTGAGCGAGACACTCGGGCTCGGCCCCACGCACGTCGTCGGCGCCTCGATGGGCGGGATGATCGGCCAGGTGATGGCTGCGCGCCATCCCGGCGACGTCAGCTCACTCGTTTCGATCATGTCGAACACGGGATCGCGCTGGACAGGCCAACCCGCGCTCAGCGCCTACCGCTATTTCCTGGCCGAGGCGCCGGAGGAGCGCGACGCGTTCGTCGAGCACATCATGCGCCTGTTCAGGGTCGTCGGCTCGCGCGAAGACATGTTCGACGAGGAGTATGTCCGCGACGTGACCGCTCGAAGCTTCGATCGCGACCACGACTCGGTTGCCGTCGGCCGCCAGCTCGGCGCCGTCTTGAAGACCGGCAACCGCGGTGCGGCGCTCCGCTCGATCAAGGCGCCCACCCTGGTCATCCACGGAACCGAGGACAAGTTGGTGCGCCCATCGGGCGGTCGCGCGACTGCAAAGGCGATTCCGGGCGCGCGCCTGCTCGAAGTCGACGGCATGGGCCACGATCTCCCCAGGGCAGCGTGGCCGCAGATCATCGACGCGATCGCCGAGAACGCGGCTCGCGCCGGTGCCGAGTCGCGGCGAGCCCTAGCGGCCTAGATGGTCGCTGCGCTCGAGTGCGCGCGGTAGATCATCTAAGTTCCGCGCCCGTGCCGGTCGTTCCCCGCCTTCCGTTCGTGCCGGACCTCTTGAACAGGGTGCGGATCCCGCGCGACCTCGATTCGGTCACGACGATCGGAGACGAGTCGCCGGACGGCGGCTCGATCGGGACGGAGGGCGTCGAGAAGATCTGGAAGGCCGCTGTCGCCATGTATCGCTCGGGCGTCCACCCCGCCGTCCAGGTGTGCGTTCGCCGCAAGGGTGAGATCGTTATCGACCGCGCGATCGGTCATGCGCGAGGCAACGGGCCGGACGATTCCAAGGACACGCCGAAGGTCGCTGCCACGCCTGATACGCCGATGACCGTCTACTCGGCCGCCAAGGGCGTCACTGCCTTCGTCACGCACAAGATGATCGAGAAGGGGGTGCTCGCGCTCGACGAGCCCGTTGCGACGTACATCCCGGGGTATGACAAGAACAACAAGGGCACGATCACGATCGGCCACGTCCTGTCGCACCGCGCGGGCGTCCCCAACCTCCCGAAGGAGGCGATCAGCCTCGACTACATCGGCGACCGCGAATACCTGGCCGGCGTCCTCTGCGACGCCAAGCCCTTCGCCGAGGCTGGGAAGCACCTCGCCTACCACGCCGTCTCGGGCGGATTCATCCTCGGTGAGGTAATCCAAAGCGCAACCGGCAAGACGATCCGCGAGGTTCTTGCCGAAGAGATCCTCGACCCGCTCGGCTTTCGCTGGACCAACTACGGCGTCGCGCCGGGCGACACGGAGAAGGTGGCTCTCAACTACCTGACCGGCCCGACGACCCTGCCTCCCCTATCGACGCTCCTTCAGCGCGCACTGGGCGCCCCCCTCGATGAGCTGATCGAAACCACCAACGACGATCGCTTCACGACCGGGATCGTGCCCGCGGCGAACCTGGTCACGACGGCGCACGAGCTATCGCGCTTCTTCGAGATCATGCGCTGCGGCGGCGAGCTCGACGGCGTCCGCGTGATGGAGACGGAGACGATTCGAAAGGCGCTCGAAGAACAGTCGCACCTGGAGATCGACTTCTCGCTCGGCTTCCCGACCCGCTTTTCCTACGGGCTCATGCTCGGGGCGCGCATGCTGAGCCTCTACGGCCGCGACACCCAGTATGCATTCGGCCACCTCGGCTTCACGAACATCCTCGGTTGGGCCGACCCTCAGCGTGCGATCTCGGCCGCTGTGCTCACCAACGGCAAACCGATCCTCTACCCGGAGCTGCCGCGCTTCCTCATGCTCTCGCAGCGAATCACCTCGGAGTCGCCCAAGGTGGACGACTCCGAGATCCTGCTCTGAGCCTCGTTCAGGAAGCCGTCCAGCCGGTCTTCGGGCTGGAGCACGCCGTGTTCGGACCCGTATCCGTCCGGACCTTCCTGCCCTCGATCTTCATGGTTCCCTCGGCGCCGTTCGGGAGGAGCTTGCCATGGAGGTTCAAAGTCGCCTTCGGGTTTCCTGGATCGCCGAGGATCGCACGGGTGTCGAACTTGTTGTTCTGAACCCGAACGGAGAAGCTGAGATCGCCGGTAGTTGTGTTTGATCTACCTTCGCAGTTCACGGCGAAGCGCTCGAACCTGTAGTTGATGACCTTCTTGCCGTCCTGCGACTTGACGACCTTGAAGTGGAGCTCGCCGCCTGTGTCGAACGCGCCGTCGTAGCTACGTCCCCCTGCGCTTGCGACGGCCGGCGCGAGTGCGACGGCCCCGACAACAGCGAACATTGCGATCTTCTTCATGGCTTTCCTCCCTACGGGCACCCTGCCGGGCTATTGGCGATCTCGATGTAGGAAACTTTATCCCGAGGCGAGTTCGACGAGGCGCTTCGAGAGCTTGTTCAGCTTTTGTGCCGCGGTCTGAGATACAGCCCCGGTATGGGTGACGGTGCGGTTGGGGACGAGCCAGACGTACGCGCGCCTGCCGCCGGTGCGGCTGATCCAAACGTTGTCCGAGATCTTCGTGGCGACGCCGCGAAGTTCGCGCTTCGAGGCGCCGGGCGCAACGCCATCGATCTCATGCTCGGGCAGGTTCGAGATCGCGAAGTCCATCTTGTTGCGACGGTCGTTGAAGGCAGCGCTGACGGCTTCGAGCGATTCGCGGCCGTCACCCGCGCACCAGCGCCAGGTTGTTTCGCGAAGGACCGGCTGGCCGGCCGTTCGAAGCGTCCGCTTTGGCTTCTTGTTGAGTTGTAGCTCGTTCCCGAGGCCCTTCGGCTTGAAGTCCTCGTCGCCCCATTGCGAGCAATCAACCTCACGGATCCCGTAGGTGCGCTCCCACATCTGCAGATACGCCTCGGCGCCGCGGTTCATGTCCTCGATGATCGCGTCGCCCTTGATCCGTCGGAGGTCCTCCATCCAGTCGGGATACAGGCCGTAGTGATCGACGCCGTCCGTGTTGATGTCGTAGGTGCGACCCTCGGCGTCGGTGCCCGACTTCTGCTGATCGAAAGTGACCGCGCCGTCGATGCCTGTGAACGGATAGTCAACGTCGGCGTCTTCGCCGGGGTTCCGCGGTTCACCCTGCGACCCGAAGCCGTTCGCGTCCGCGCCGTAGCCGATCCCGAAGTACTGGTCGCCGAGCTTGTCGCGCACCTGCGCCGACTTGAGCTCCTCCCACGCGCCCGCGAAGCTACCTGAGTTCCCCGCGTACGGGGTAACTATGCCGCCGAGCGCATAGACACGCGGGAGCGTGTTCTGGGTGGACCAGGTGTGAGAGGAGATGACCCCTGGGTAGTCGCGCTCCTCGAGCATGTCGAGCGCCTCGTCACGCGCGAGCACGCTCATGTGGTCCGGATCAAAGACGAATCCGCGCTCCATGATCCCGTCGAGTGCGTGGGCGCCGAAGTTCGTCTCGCCTTGGTCGCCGTCCTCGAGGCCCTTTGCGTTGCACTTGTCGTTTGGGCCGTAGATCGGGGCCAGAACGGGCAGCGAGGGCAGGAATACCTCGAGGCCGTTGCCGAAGATCTCGTCCTGCGTGACCGGGGAGCCTGAGGTCGCGGGCACCCGATCGTGGTTGTGACCGTCCTCCCCGCAGTCTCCGGTCTGAGGGTTGTCCGGAGGCGGGTCGAAGTCCCAGAAGCTGCCGCTGGTTGCGTACTGGCCGGTGTTCACGACGACGCCGGTCGAGCCGCCGTCTCCGGCGACGCCGGTCAGCTGGTTATCGAACTTGTTCGTGATCTCCATCTGGCGCACCCCAAGGTCCCAGAGTTCGTCGAGGCCCTCGCTGATGTGCTCTTCGGAGCAGCGAGGGTCCGGCGCAGGGTTGCCGGGAACGGGGTCCCTGATGCCGCTGTAGCCGCAATCGAACGGTTCGGAGACTTCCATACCCTGAATCACTGCCAGCTTGCCCTTGTTGATCACCTTGCGCGCTTCGAAAGGGCTCTTGACGATGCGGAACCAGCCCTTACCGGGTCCGCCCTCCTGAGCGTCGATGTAGTCCTCGAGCTGTTCGAGCCGCTTGATCTCGCGACGTACCGAATCCATCTCGTCGCAGTTGGACTTCGGCTCGCCCTGCACAACGGACATGTCCGGATATACCTCACACAGGACCCGGTTCTCCACATTCAGGTTTACGAAGAGCCGGAGTCCAGAGAGATAAGCACGTTCGAGCCAGCGGTAGTACGAGGATTCATGGGTAAGCGAATGCTCGTCGGGCCAGCCCTTGAAGTCCGGCCAGCCACCCGTGTCGTGGCAAGGGTCGCCGCCGAGGCCGGTCTCGAGTACCGCGCTGCAGCCATTGGGCTCGTGGTCCTCGCAGTCCTTGAGCGCATACGGCGCTCCGAACTTGTTCCACGGCTCGCCGCAATGAACGTGTCCGCCGAGGAACTCGAAAGCCATCATGTGCATGTGGCCGTCCATGGTCCCCTCGACCTCGCCGTA
>JALZIJ010000164.1 GCA_030860375.1 Actinomycetota bacterium
TATGTAAGACCGCCGAGATCATCTCGGGCAAGTGGACGCTTCTTGTGATCCGCGATCTCGCCGACGGCTCGAAGCGCTTTTGCGAGCTCGAGCGCTCACTCAAGGGCATCAGCCCTCGTACGCTCTCCCTCCGGCTTCGCTGCCTCGAGGAGCATGAAGTCGTCGAACGCCACACCTTCCCCGAGGTTCCGCCTCGCGTCGAGTACGCGCTGACGACCAAGGGCGAGGCGCTCGTGCCGCTGATCGACGACATGCGCGCCTACGGTCAGGCATGGCTCGACGCGGACAAGCGCGCCCCCGTCGCTGCATAGCCAATCGTAAAGCGGGATCTGACCCCGAAATCTTCCCCGCCGGTCGGCCCGAGCCCACAAGGGGTCTGACCCCACGGCTCGCCTGACCCCCACGGCTCGCCTGCAAGCCCCGTTGCATCGCAGGAGCACGAGGGCCTCGGGAGAACTCACCCCTCATGCGCGATTTGGTGCTCCGTGAGGGGTTGAAGACGATGGCGGGCGATGCCGCTCTGCTCCTTCGGGATCTCCTGGCATCGGGAGTCGAAGTGCCCTACGAGGTACGCGAGACGGGAGCGGGGTCGCCGCTCGCCGAGTACGTCCCGCAGACGTCTCGATTCATCCGCGACAACGGCGCTCAGCTTGCCGCGCTCGATTCCTACGGGACCATCTGTGCCGCGCTTGAATCTGACGGCCTGGCCACTCCATATCTCGAGGAAATGGGCGTACCCGTGCCAGCCGACGCGCGCCGTCGCTCTGAGCTTGCGGGCGTCGTCTTCCTCTGTCGCCTCTGGCAGGGCTCAACCGACTTCACACTCGACGACGTGCGCCTCGTCGCGGCCGTCGAAGAGCTCTTGGACGTGGGTGAGGCGAATCTCGGAGAAGTCGAGATTGCAGTCCCGCTACGCGGGTTCCAGATGGAGACCGAAAAGCTAGAGCTCGCCGGCGCCACGATCGTCGATGCCGACACGGTCGACGTGCCCACCGAGGCACGAGGCGGCGACGGCATGGGTGGCGCCGCGTGGCAGCCGACCTTCCTCGTGGTTGCGCGGATTGACGCGGTGGGCGCCGAGGACGACGGAAGCGACGTGGGCATCCGCTCCGTCGCCGCCTTCAAGCGGGTTGTATCGACGCTTCGCCTGTTCAAAGCCGGCGGCGTCGCCCTCGGGCCGCACGCCTGGGTCAAGGCCGGCGGCGATCGCTGGCGCCGGGTATCGACGGGCGCGGGCAAGCCTCGACCCGGCGGCTATCGCCTGGCCGACACGGAGCTCGGCGACCTCGCGGCGCTCTCGCGAGGTCTCGCTCACACCTCGACGCCCTTTCACCGCACCTCCCTCGGCGCCGGTGGCTTCGCCGCGATCCTGGCGCGCGCGCTTTCTCGCTTCGAGGCAGGGCTGGAGCGGCCGGTCACGCTCGAGGCTCTGAATGACTATCTCTTGACGCTCCGCTTCCTGCTCGAGGGAGGCGGGCCCGCTTCCCTCGGGATGTCGATGCGCGTCGCCGCGCTCTGCGCCGAGCCGGACGACCGCACCGCGGTCAAGGCCGTAATCGACCGAGCAATCGCGCTTGAGCGCGAGCTGTGGTCGGGCGAACCCGTGATCGGCACGGATCGCAACCTGCCTGCCGTTGTCGCGGCCGAGGTCGAGGACATGACCCGTGCGATTCTCCGCGACGCGGCTCTGGGCCATCTGGGTTCCGAGCTTCGGACCACCGCCGACGAGGTGCTTCTCGGGGACGGCCTCAGAGTCGGCGAGGGCGCGGGCGCCACCGAGCGCGGAGAGACGGCCGAGTGGGGCGAGACGATGCGCGAAACGACGCCTTTTGACGAACCCGACGTGTCCATGGTCGAGGATTCGCCATTTACCGGCGAAGAACCGAGCGCGGGGTCTGACCCCGCAATCGTGGGCGGTTCGGACTCCGATCGCCTGCTTGGGGGTCTGACCCCACAGTCGCCGGCGAGCGACCCAGGCCTCGAGTTCGAAGACCTGACCCCACAGTCACCACTGGTCGACCCGCCGATCGCCGACGAGCCGTTCGCCCAGCCGGGTGGACCGCAGTTCGTTCGCGCGCAAAACCTGATCCACGACCACCTGGCGCCGGGTGTCGATCCTGACTTTGAGTGGTCAGACCCTTCGCCACGGGCCGAGCGCGAGGAGGTTCGCGAGCCGAGCTTCAAGCTGCCCGAGCGCGAGCCGAGGCAAGAGGCTCGCTTCTCGATGCCCGACGGAGAACCCGAGCCCGCGGGCGAGGTGCGGATCCTCCGTGCGGTGCCCGACGAGGGGCCGGTGGCGGCGCTCATCGCCGATTCCGACAATCACCGCCGTGAGGTCGCGAGCCGGGTGTCATTCCTCTTCCCGCGTCCCGAAACCACCGACTGGTCCGTCCATGAGGTGGGCTACGACCGGACCCGTCGCGCAAGAGTTTCTGATGAGGACCTTTAGGTCCGGCGGCCCCCGAAGGGGAAGGCCGCACAAGGTTTTAGGTCCGGGAGCAACAGGTGCAAGCGCCGCAGACGCGCGTAAGGGGTATCTCCGTTCCTAAGTCAGCTTTGGGTATTTGACTCCGGTCAGCTCCTCGGAGATTTCCCAAAGGCGCTTCGCGTCGCTCTCTGAGCGAGAGGCTCGCGTCGAGCCGACCAGCTTCGGGCGACCGCGCATCTCCCCAGGACCAGACGGCCCGGCGAACCCGCCCGCGGGCATCTCCGGAACGGTGGCGGCATAAAGGGAGGGGAGAGCGCCCATCTCATCCGACTGTGCAAAGACGAGGTTCGTCACCTTCATCACGGTGACGTTGAGGAGCGAGGCGAACCCGCCGCCGAGGCCGGGGCCGGACGACTGGAGATGCGTTGACGCGTACCCGGGGTGGGCTGCGACGCTTCGGAGCTCCCATCCGCCGGCGGCCGCGCGGCGATCGAGCTCGTAAGCGAAGAGCAGGTTTGCGAGCTTCGACTGCCCGTACCGGGGCCAGCGGCTGTAGCTCTCTTCGCCCTGAAGGTCGTCGAAGTCCATCGAGCCGAACTTGTGGGCCGTAGACGAAACCGTGACCACGCGCGCCTCGTGACTCGCTAACAACGAGTCCATGAGGAGGCCGGTCAATGCGAAATGCCCGAGGTGGTTCGTCCCGAGCTGAAGCTCGAAGCCGTCGGCGGTCTCTTCACGCGGCGGCGCCATCACACCCGCGTTGTTGACGAGGCCGTCCAGGCTTTTCACCCTCTCAGTGACCACGGCCGCGAAATCGCGAACCGAGCCGAGGTCGGCGAGGTCGAGCTGCCCCAGCTCGGGCTCGGGACCGCTCGCGGCACTGCGAACCTCGCTTAGCGCCCGCTCCCCGCGCTCTGGATCTCGGCATCCGAGAATCACCCGAGCGCCCGCACGTGCAAGCTCGCGAGCCGTAACGAAGCCGATGCCGCTGTTCGCTCCCGTGACCACCCACGTTCTGTTCGCCTGAGAGGGGATGTCCGCCGCGCTCCAGCCGCTCATGATCCGAGCTTACGAGAGCCCCAAGGCGGATCGTTCGCGAAGAGGTGACGATTCACCTCGAAGAGGCCACCCAGGTCGTGAACGTCCGAGTCGAGATAGGGCACCTCGATGATCTCGCTCGTTTCGAGCTCTACCGCGAGCCGTTCGATGTTTCGCCGGTCGCGCTTGGCAAGTAGGCGGTAATCCTTGTAGTTACGGACCACCCGCGGGGCCAGATCCGGCGCGAGCTGTCCTAAAAGTGCAGTTTTCAGGCCTTTAACGGGAGCGCTCCCAGCGACGTGAACCTTGTTCACGATTGCGCCCCCGAACGGCAGCCCTTGCTCTTGGAGCTTGCCGAAGAAGAAGACGGCTTCAGAGACCGTCTCTGTTTGTGGGCCGCAAACGATCAAGAACGTGCACTGCTCGTCGGACAGGAGCTCACTCACCTTTGCCGCACGCTCTCGGAAGCCGCCAACCATCCCGCGGAATGAGCCAAAGAACTCGGCCAGGTCTGAAAGGAGGTCGACGCCCGTGATCCTCTTCAGGATCGAGAACGTCACCGACGTGCCGCGGCCCGCGACCTTCGCGGCGAAGCCGGTGGGGGCGAGAAAGACCTGCAAGGAGCGACCTTCGATGAACTGAAGGAGCCGGTTGGGCGCCTCCAGGAAGTCGAGCGCGTTTCGCGAGGGGGGTGTATCAAGGACCAGGAGGTCGAAGCGGTCCTCGCTCCAAAGCTCATAGAGCTTCTCCATCGCCATGTACTCCTGGGACCCGGCCAGGGCGGAGGAGAGCTCCTGATAGATCCGGTTTGAAAGCACGGCGTCGCGCGTCTCTTCGTCGGGCGCGTGCTTGGCGACGACGTCGTCGAAGGTCGCCTTCGAGTCGAGCATCATCGCCCAGAGCTCGCCCTCGCCAGGCTCGATGCCCGCTTCGGCGAAGAGCGCAGGGTCGACCTGGCGCTCGATGTTCCCCAGCTCGGCAAGTCCGAGCGAGTCGGCGAGGCGTTTGGCCGGGTCGATCGTGAGCACGCAGACCTTCAGGCCGCGTGCCGCCATGCCGGCGGCGATCGCGGCCGCGGTCGTCGTCTTGCCGACTCCACCCGACCCCGCGCAGATCAGGACACGCTTGCCCTCCGCGAGCGATTCGACCGAGGTCATGCAATCGCCGCCGCGAGCTCTCGCAGCTCCTCGGCTCCCAGCTCGGGCGCAAAGAGGAAGGGAAGCGAGATCACCGGAGTCCGGGTCATGCCGTCGAGGCGGTTGAGCTGCTCGCGTTGGGCCACGGCGCGCCGGCGAACCGTCAGTGCGGCGGCGATCGCGTCGCGCGCCGAGCCCTCGACGCATTCGAGCCCAGACTCGAGCACGCCCTCATCGTCGGAGGAGAAGCGCTCCGGATATAGCCCGTTTAAGAACACGCGGTCCACCGACATGCCGACATCTCGGACCAGTTCGCGCTCGAGGGTTGCGGTTTCGTTCACCGGCATCTCTTCGGGCAGGGCGACGATCGCGACGCCGGTCTGGCGGCGGTTCGTGATGAAGCGGTGGAGGGTTTCGGCGTGCGTCGCTATCGGGCCCACCCGCGCGACGTTCGCAAAAGTGCGCGGGGTCTGAAGGAAGCCGACGCCATGACCGGTCGCGGGCGCGTCGACGATCACGAGGTCGTAAGGGCGGGCGCCCTTGGTCTTGCGGTCATCGAGGGCGAGCTCCCAGATTTTCCCGATCGTGACCAACTCGCGAAGGCCTGGCGTCGCCGCGGCAAGGTAGGTGAAGATCTTCGAGCGAAAGAGGAGGTCCCGCATCGCCTTCACCCTGAGCGAGAGCAGTACGTACTCACGCATTGCCTCATCGGGGTCGATCGAAATGCCGAAGAGGTTCGGCTCGAGCTCGGTTTCAGAAAAGCCGACGTTGCCCCGGTGAAAGGCATGCGAGATGCGTTCCTGGGAAGCCACCTCACAGACGATCGTGCGGCGGCCTGCGTCGGCAGCCTTGAGCCCGAGGGCGAGCGCGACGGTCGATTTGCCGACGCCCCCCTTGCCCGTGACGACCACGAGACGCTTTTCGAGCAGGTCTCTTATCCGGCGAGTCTTTCAGGCGCCCATCCCTTTGCACGGGAAGGAAAGCCCCTCCCAGATGCGAATAGTCGCGAGCGTATGGGTCTTTTTAATCGTGCAACTCGCCACGCGGGCGGCCACGGCGGCGGACCTGGTCCGGCCACCGGAAGCCGCGAAGACGACCAGCTGGCGGCAGAGCTCGCCGAGTTGGGTGAACTTGTGCCCGAGCGCGCTCCCGCGCCGGCCGGGGCCGAGCCCCCAACGGCCGAGCCCGAGCCGGTCGCCGAAGTGGTTGAGGAGCTAGAAGCTGCCGAAGAAGCGGCTCCATCACAAGTCGAGGTGATCGCAGAAGCCACCGAGGCGCCCGAGATGAAGCCTGAGGAGCCGGATGCTCTCGAGGATCCGGATTCGGGTCGCATCTCTTTCGAGGACGCTCTGTCGCCGCGGCGCGGCGCAATCTCGGCCGGAGTGCCGAGCCCGAACAACGCCGATGCCGAGCGCCCAACCGGGACCGCGAAGGTCATCTCTTTTGCCAACCAGAAGGGCGGGGTGGCGAAGACCACATCAACGCTCAACCTGGCGGTCGCATTCGCCGAGTCCGGGTATCGCGTGCTCTGCATCGATCTCGACCCACAGGGCAACCTGACCATGAGCCAGGGGATCGACCCGGACAAGGTAGAGAAGTCGATGTACGACGTGCTCGTCCATCACATCCCGCTCTCTGACATCATCCAACACCGCGAGATCGACATCGCGGTCGCATCGATCGACCTCGCCGGCGCCGAGATCGCGATGTCAACGCAGATTGGCCGTGAGCGCTCGCTCGAAAAGGCGATCCGGGGAGTTGAGAACGACTACGACTTCGTCTGCATCGACACGCCGCCAAGCCTTGGGCTCTTGACGGTGAACGCGCTGACCGCATCCGACAGCGTGATCGTGCCCGTCCAATGCGAGTACCTCTCGATGCGCGGTCTGATGCAACTCCAGAACACCCTCGAGATGATCAAGGAGAACCTCAACCCCCGGGTCAAGATCGAGGGCATCCTGCCGACCATGCTCGACTCGCGGACGGTCCATGCCAAGGAGGCCGTGGAGCTCTTGGAGGAGAACTTTGGAGACACGGTCTTCAAGACGCGCATCCGCAAGGCAATCAAGTTCGCCGAGGCACCGGTACGTGGAGCCAGCGTCCTGAAGTACGATTCCAAGTCGAACGCCGCGGACTACTACCGGGAGCTCGCCAAGGAGGTTTTGACCCATGGCGCGACGTAAGAGGGCAAGCATGAGGGAAGGCCCCCTCGCCGATCTTTTCCGCTCGACGGAGGAGCCGCAAGACCCTCCCGAGGCGCCGCCGCTGCCGCCGCGCCGCGACGAGCGCGGGCGCTCAGACGAGACTCGAGTCATGCCCCCGGTCCCGGAGCCCGCCTCGCGCGCGCCTGAGTCGTTCGAAGACGAGCCCCTTGACGAGCCCGCGCCGCCCCCTCGTCCGCCCGAGCCCTCCGCGCGGCCACCGATCTTCGATGTCGAGGATGAGGACCCGGTCTCCGAGGCTTCTCGGGCGCCCGGCGCCAAGGAGCGCCTCTCGCGCATCTTCGCCGAGGACCCGGAGCCCGCGATGGGGCTCTACGGGCGCGAGGAGCCCGACTACACCCGGACGAGGGAGACGCCCGGGCCGCATTCACCGGTGATCCGCGTCGTCGGCGTTGGCGGTGCCGGTGTGAACGCGGTCAACCGCATGGTCGAGGCCGGCATTCCCGGGGTCGAGTTCATGGCGATCAACACCGATCTTCAGTCCCTCCAGCAGTCCTTGGCGGACGTCACCGTCCACCTTGGCACGGGAGCCCACCGCGGCCTAGGCGCCGGCTCGAATCCCGAGCTCGGCTACCGCTCCGCGTTCGAAGAGCAGGACAAGATCAAGCGACTCTTGAAAGGCTCGGACATGGTCTTCGTCGCCGCCGGAGCAGGTGGCGGCACAGGCACAGGCGCAACGCCCGTTGTTGCCCGGCTGGCGCGCGACGTGGGCGCGCTCACCGTGGGCATCGTCACCAAGCCTTTTCGCTTCGAAGGCACACGGCGCGCCAAGCAGGCCGACGACGGCGTAGATGCACTCGCTTCAGAGGTAGACACGCTCATCGTCGTCCCGAACGAGAGGCTCTTGAGCGTCCTCGCGCAGAACACGACGATGATCGAGGCCTTCCAGGTCGCTGACGACGTGCTTCGCCAGGGCGTGCAGGGAATCTCCGAGCTGATCACGCTGCCCGGCTTGATCAACCTCGACTTTGCGGATGTGCGAACGACGATGCGCGACGCGGGCCAGGCCCTGCTCGGAATCGGCATGGGCGCCGGCGATAATCGCGCGGTGACCGCGGCCGAGAAGGCCGTTTCGTCCCCGCTTCTGGAGACTTCGGTGAACGGAGCTCGTTCGATCCTCCTCTCCGTTACCTCGGGGCCGGACCTGACCCTTCTCGAGGTCTCAGACGCGGCGAAGATCGTTCAGGAGGCCGCCCATCCGGACGCGAACATCATCTTCGGCGCCAACATCGACGAAGGCCTCGACGATCAGGTCTGGGTGACCGTGATCGCGACCCGCTTCGACGGCCGCGGCCGTCGTGCCGACGGCTCTGCCGGCCAGAAGCGCGAGGCAGGCACCACATCGACTGCGACCCGCCGTCCGCCCGAGCGGCGCGCCGGGACGGCCAAGGAGTTCGAGTCGCGCCCGCGCGACCTCGAGCTAGACGTACCCGAGTTCGTCCCCGGCCGCAACTAGCGCCGCCGCAGCCGCCCTCGACACGTTCTGCGTCGATCTGCACCCGCAATGAGGGTGCAGATCAACACAGTTGGCGTCGGGAACTACGACGCGGCGAGGAGAGCGTCGAGGCGCTCGTGCGACTCGTTGAGACCGCGCTCCATGCCCGAGCCCAGCATTCCGTCGCGCTCTTCCGTCGTGTGGAAGAGGGAGCTGATCCGCACGCGGGTCTGATCGCCGAGATCGTCGAACTCGGCGGTATCGACCGCGACGTGGCCGGGCATTCCCTCCCACTCGAAGGTCTGAACGACCCGCTCGGGCGGGGTGATCTCGCGGAAGGTTCCGCGAAAGCCGGTCACGCCCTGGGGACCCGAGTGGACGAAGCGCCAGCTTCCGCCGTTTCGAACCTCCATCACGTCAACCGTCACCTTTGAATCGTGCGGCCCCCACCATTGGGGGATGAGCTCGGGGTCGATGAATGCCGCGAAGACCTTCTCACGCGGGGCATCGAAGACCCGCTCGCACCGGATCTCCCGTTCGCCTACGGCTTCAACGTCCGTTCGGCGAGCTGTCTGTGGATCACTCATTGCTTCACCTGTCCTTTCGTCCGGTGTTTTGCAGCATCTGTTCGAAGCGGTCAAGGCGGGCCTCGAGCGTCGCGCGGTGCATCTCCATCCAGTGCGCGGCGTCGGTGGGTCCTACGGGGTCGAGACGGCAGCGCCTTTCGCGCCCCACCTTCTCCGATCGGACCAGGCCGGCCTCCTCGAGGATCGCGACGTGCTTCTTCATACCCGTGAGGGACATGCCGAAGGGCGCCGCAAGCTCCGAGATCGTCGCGCCCGAGTGCGCGAGCCTCTCGAGCACCGCACGACGCGTCGGGTCGGCAAGAGCCCCAAAGGCCCGGTCGATCCGCTCCTGTTGATACTGAACCATTTAGTTCAGTATACATATTCGGAAGATGGAGATCGAGGGAGGTCTTCCGCGCGGTACAGGGATTTCACCTCACTTGGCGAGGAGGTAACCGAGCGCGCTCCTAAGCTCCGCGCATGAGCGACCGGGGAGTTGTCGCCGGCGGACACCCCGCCACGGCCGAGGCGGGCGCCTGGGCTCTGCGTCAGGGCGGTAACGCGGTCGATGCAGCGGTGGCCGCCGTCCTCACCTCGTTTGCGGCCGAAAGCGCGCTGACCGGTCTGGGCGCAGGCGGCTACATGCTCGTGCACGACTCCCAAGGCTCGGAGGTCATCGACTTCTTCGTTGAGGCTCCCGGAAGGGTAGGAACGACCCGCCGCTCCGAGTTGATCCCGGCACCGGTCCAGTTCACCGACGCGGTGACCCAGGTCTTCAACGTCGGCGCCGCATCCTGCGGCGTGCCGGGAACCGCGGCAGGCCTCGAAGTCGCCCTCAAGCGTTCGGGATCGATGCAGATCGCCGACCTCGTCACGCCCGCCATCTCGGCCGCTCGCGATGGCGTCGCGCTAAACGCCACTCAGGCCTATCTGTTTCAGATACTGGCGCCGATCCTCACCCATGAGCCAGAGGCGGCGGAGATCTATGCGCCGGGCGGTACTCTGCTCCGCGAGGGCGAGCTCTTTCGCTTTCCCGACCTGGCCGGCGCGCTCGAGCTGCTTGCCGCCGAGGGCTCAGCGCCTTTTTACACCGGCGATGTCGCTCGCAAGGTCAGCGATTGGGTGCTCGAGCGCGGCGGCACGCTCGCCTCGGATGACCTCGCGGCATACGCGCCGATCGTGCGCGAGCCCGTGGTCGCCCGCTTTCGCGACCGCGAGATCGTGACGAACCCGCCGCCGTCGTCGGGTGGCATCCTGATCGCGTTCGCCCTGGAGCTCATGGAGCGTCTGGGCTCAGCGGGGTTGGACGAGACGGTCGCTGTGATGGCCGCGGCCCAGGAGGCCCGCGCCGAAGGGTTTGCCACCGACCTTTCACGCGAGAGCTTCGCTGCCGAGTTCCTCGATGCCGGTCGCCTCGACCGTGCCGCGCAGGTCGCGTCGAGCCGCCTGGGCTCGACAACGCACATCACGGCGGTCGACTCGGAAGGCCGCTGCGCGAGCGTTACATGTTCGAACGGCACGGGCTCCGGGCTCATCGTCCCGGGGACCGGAGTCCACGTCAACAACATGCTGGGCGAGGAGGACCTGAACCCCCGCGGGTTCCACCTCTGGGACCCCGGCTCGCGGCTGCCTTCGATGATGGCACCGACCGTGATCCTTCGCGACGGCGAGCTCGAGGCGGGCCTCGGGAGCGCGGGGTCCAACCGCATTCGGTCAGCGATCGTTCAGACGATCCTTCGCCTGCTCGTCGATGGACTCGACGCCACGGCTGCCGTCACGGCTCCGCGCGTTCACTTCGAGGGCGGAGCCCTTCAGGCCGAGCCGGGAGCCGATTCGGAGGCGCTGGCTCGGCTGGAGGCTCGTGGCGTCCCAGTCGAGCGCTGGGCCGATATCAACCCGTTCTTCGGAGGTGTCCAAGCGGTCGCGCGAGACCCCGCAACCGGCGTCTTGAACGCCGCGGGGGATCCCAGGCGGAGCGGCTCCGTAGCTTTCGCCTGACCGGGTTCCGGGCCGCCAGGAGCCTTTAGATGACTAGCCGAAGACGACCTTGCCGTTCATCTTCGCGCGCTCGGCGACCTCGCGCGAGCGTTTGAGGACACCGACCAGGTCGCGAAGCGCATCGCCGAGGAGCTTCATCCTCTCGCCCTCCGACCGGAGCTCCAGAAGCCGTTGCTTCGTGAGCACCGGCAGCTCGACGCGGGCTGCGATCGCGTAAGCATCGCTCTGGTCCCACCCGTCGATGTCGGGCTCGGAGCCCGAAACTCGGCGCACGAGGTCGGCGAAGGCCTCCCGTGCGGAGTCGGCGGCGTCCGGGTCGGAGCTTTCGCCTCCTGCCGACCGTGACACCCTTTCGATTTCGCCGGCCGGATACTCCGCGCCGTCGAAGCGCTCGAGCACCCTGAACGGCTCCTCACCGGTCACCACGATGTCGAGACGCCCATCGTCGAAGCGCTCGAGCACCTCGGTCACGCGGGCCGTGCAGCCGATTCGCCGGGCGCTTCCGTCCTCGTCGCGAAGGACGACCCCAAAGGGCACTTCGGCCTCGAGGCAGTGGTCGATCATCCGCTTGTAGCGCTCCTCGAAGATGTGGAGCGGCATGAGCTCGCCAGGCAGAAGGACGACGGGCAACTCGAAGAGCGGGAGCTCGTTTGTGTCCTCGTCTGCCATGCCAGAAAGTGTAGGCGCGAGGCCCTTCTCGGACCACCACTCGCCGGTGGGCCACAATGGCGCCTTCATGTCAATCGATTGGGAATCCGAAGGACTTCTTGAAGGTACCGAGGGCAAAGCCCGCGAGGGGCGCCGGAAGCTGCTCGATGAGCTGCACGCCTCGGGCCTTGGTCTGGCCGAGCTTCGCGAAGCCGCGCAGGAGGGGCGGCTTGTCCTACTCCCGCTCGAGCAAGTGCTGGTCGGCGACGGCCCGCGCTTGACTCGTGAGGAGGTGGCGGAGAAGTCAGGCGTCGAGCCCGAGTTTTTGGAGAAGCAGTGGCGCGCCCTCGGCATGCCCCGACCTGACGACGGGGAGAAGAGCTTCACGGAGCGAGATGTCGAAGCGGCAAAGCTGGTCAAGCAACTCACCGAGATCGGCATTCCAGGTGACGAGATGCTTCAGGTCTCGCGCGTCATCGGCATGACGATGTCTCAGCTCGCGGCGGCGAACCGAGGGCTGGGCGTCCGAGTATTCGCAGAGGAAGGCGACTCGGAGCTGGAGGTGGGAAAGCGCTTCGCCGCGATCGCGGAGGGCGTGGGCCCACTGCTCGGCTCAATCCTCGAGTACGCCCTCCAGCTCCACATGCGCGAGCAGATCCGCCACGACGCCTTCGCCTCCGCGGAAATCTCGGCCGAAGCCGAGGCGGGAACCGAGATCGCGGTCGCCTTCGCGGACCTCGTGGGGTTCACGAAGCTCGGGCAGCGCGTGCCGCCCGAGGAGCTGGGCGGCGTGGCGGGCCGCCTCGAGCAGCTCGCGGTCGACGCGGCCGAGCCTCCCGTCCGCCTGGTCAAGACGATCGGCGACGCGGCCATGCTCGTCTCGCCCGAGCCGGCGC
>JALZIJ010000165.1 GCA_030860375.1 Actinomycetota bacterium
TCTGCCTGACGGGCGATCCCCGCAAACGCCACGTCGGTCATCGAGATCTCAGCCTATCGCCGGCATCGATTGAGGATGCGGTTACGGACGCTCGGCCGGGGTAGCACAGGCAGATGGCCCTGCAGGCGATCAAAGGAGCGGACACGACTGCCACGGTGCTCGGCCGAGGCACCGCGGCGGGCCTCGCCGGCACCGCCGTCATGACAGCCTTCCAGGTGCTTGTCGAGATGCCGCTCACGGGGCGCGAGGAGAGCTACGCGCCGGCGAACTTCGTAACTCGCGTTTTCGGGGTGAAACCCAAGTCGCCGCGGCGTCACCGCGCTCTCAACTACGCAGCTCACTTCGGTATCGGCGCGGCTTGGGGTGCGACGCACGGCTTCGTTGTCCACAAAGGCATCCGCGGTCAGAAGGCGGTACTCACCGTGTTCGCCGGGATCTATACGGGCGACGGCCTTCTCAACACGGCCCTCGGCCTTTACCAGCCGTGGAACTGGTCGGCACAAGACTGGGCGACGGATTTGGGCGAGAAACTCCTCTTGGCCGAGGCCACCGGGCTGATCTACGAGCGCCTCGACCCGAACCGCGGGTAGGCGTTACGTCGGCTGCTGAGTCGGCCGAATCAGCATTTCGTTCACGTCGACGTGCTCAGGCTGAGAGAGCGCGTACATGACGGCGCGAGCGATGTCCTCGTCTTCGAGCGCGCCCTCGGGCTTGTTGTCGAAGAACGGCGTGTCGACCATCCCCGGCTCGATCAGGGTGACGCGGATGCGCTGGTTCGAGTGCATCTCGCGAAGCTCCTGGCGTAGCGCTTCGCCCATCGCCGTTACGGACCACTTCGTGGCCGAATAGAGCGAGCCGGGCAGAGCGCGGCGGCCCGCGACCGAGCTCGTGATGACGAAGTGTCCGGCCTCTTTCTCCAGGAGGTGGGGGAGGGTGGCCCGAATCGTGTAGGCGACTCCGAGCACGTTCGTCAGGACCATCGAGCGCCACTGCTCGGGCGACTCCTCCAAAAAGCCCCGCGCGGCGCCGAACCCGGCGTTCGCGAAGACGGCGTCAAAGCCGCCAAAGGCTTCTTTGGCGGCCTCGACGAGCTTCTCGCAATCTGCCCACTCGGTCACGTCGCAGCGAACTGCGACCGCAGTGTCGGAGCCGCCGAGCTCCGAGGCGAGCTTTTTCAGCTCGTCTTCCCGGCGGGCGCCGAGGACGAGCCGATACCCGGCTTCTGCGGCTTGGTGGGCGGTCTTCGCACCGATGCCCGAGGAGGCGCCGGTGATGATCATCACGGGTTGCTCGGCCATTGCGAATGAACCTAGCGAGGTATATGGTCGATTTCCGGATACCGACCCGAAGGGGGAATCATGTACGCCAGAGTCGTGAGGTTCACCGATGTGGACGCCGATCACATCGCAAATCGTCTCGAGCAGATGAAGGACCGAGATGGGCCGCCGGAGGGAGTGCCGGCAAAGGGGATCCAGTTCCTTCACGACGAGGAGCAGAGAACCGCGGTCGTCGTTCAGCTATTCGAAAGTCTTGGGGACATGAAGACCGGCGAAGAAGTGCTAGGCGCGATGGACCCGGCTGATACGCCGGGGACCCGAGCGTCAGTCGATCGCTGCGAGATCAAGATGGAGCGAAACGCGCCGTAGCCCTGCCGGCGCGCTTTGAGCGCGCAAAGACACAAGCTGTCCCTGCGATAATCCGCGGTTCTGATGGACCCGGATCGAAAGCGAAAGATCCGCCTTGTGGTCGCCCTGACCGCGGCGGTGCTCTTGGCAACCGCGCTCGTTTACACCTCGTTCTCGGCTTCGACCGAGGCGAAGTCGCCGTCCGAGCTTCTCGCCGAGACGCCCGCCGGCGCGGTGGACGCATACGGGAAGGTCCTTTCGGAGGAGACGCTGCCCGATGGCTCGAGAGAGTTCGTGATCGCCGATCCAGAGGACGAGACGAAGAGCGTCCCCGTCGTCTACGAGGGCCAGGTGCCCGACCCGTTCCGTGAGGGCCGCGACGTGATCGTCACCGGGACGCTCGTCGACGGAACCCTCGTCGCCCAGAAAGACAGCCTGATCACGAAGTGCCCTTCGAAGTTCTCCGATGAGGCGGAAGAGGACCCGAATATCGTGATCGACGAGACTTTGTGAGCACCCCTACCGACACATGCTGCTTTCGCACCTAGAGGTGCTCACTTGACAATCGCCGAGCTCTCGATCGATGCCGGGCACGCCTGTCTGATCGGCGCTCTCGCGGCGTTCACCTACGGCGCGGGCGCCGGGATCTGGGGCGGCCGGCGTGCCGATCGTCGTTGGGTCGACTCGGCGAGGCGTGCCGTCTACGCGGCAGCGGCGCTCCTTGTGGTCTGCGTCGTCGTCCTCGAGGCGGCGTTCCTTCGCTCCGACTTCTCGGTCGCATTGGTCGCCGACCACTCGTCGACTACGACCCCGACGCTCTACAAGATGACCGCGCTCTGGGGCAGCCAGGGAGGCTCGCTTCTCCTCTGGGCGTTCGTCCTTTCGCTTGCTTCGTCCGGCGTCCTCTTCGCTACCCGCAACAAGCACCGCGAGGTGGTGCCGTGGGCGACCGCGGTCCTCTGCGGGCTCGGCCTCTTCTTCTGCGGCCTCATGCTCTTCGCGGGGGGCGCCAACCCGTTCGAGCGCCTGAGTCCCGTGCCGGCCGAAGGCGCAGGACTAAACCCGCTCCTCCGCCATCCGGCCATGGCGATCCACCCACCCATGCTCTATTCGGGCTACGTCTTGTTTTCGATCCCGTTCGCGTTCGCGATCGGCGCGCTCGTCGCAAGGCGCCTCGATGCGAGCTGGATTCGCTCGACCCGGCGTTTTGCGCTCCTTGCCTGGATCTTCCTCTCGATCGGCATCCTGCTCGGCGCGGGGTGGTCATACGTCGAGTTGGGTTGGGGCGGCTACTGGGGATGGGACCCGGTCGAGAACGCATCGCTGATGCCGTGGCTCGTCGGCACGGCGTTCCTCCACTCGATCATGGTCCAGGAGCGCCGCGGGATGCTCAAGGTGTGGAACGTCTCCCTCATCTGCGCGACCTTTGCGTTGTCCCTCCTCGGCACATTCCTGGTGCGCTCGGGGATCCTCCAATCGATCCACGCCTTCGGCGAGTCCACTGTGGGCACGCCCCTGCTCGGGCTGATTGCCGTTGTTCTGATCGGCTCGACAGCCCTCATCGTCGTGCGCCTCTCTCACCTGCGCACGGAACGCCGGGTCGAGTCGCTGGCCTCGCGCGAGGCAGTTTTCCTCGTTAACAACGTGCTCTTGATCGGCGTCGCGTTCGTCGTCTTTTACGGGACCTTCTTCCCGCTCCTCGCCGAGGCCGTTACGGGCGAGCGCTCGACGCTTGCGGCGCCTTGGTTCGACCAGTACGTCACGCCGCTCGCGATCCTCATCGTGCTCTTCACCGGCGTCGGCCCGCTTCTTGCCTGGCGGCAGATCAGCGCGGGCAAGGCGCTACGGATGTTCGGCCCGCCAACGGGGTTCGCCGCCCTGGTTCTGATTGCTCTCCTCGTGTTCACGGACTCGGCCTCAGAGCCGGGTGCGCTGATCATGTTCACGTTCGCCGCATTCGCGATCGCGGGGCTTCTCGGTGAGTTTGCAAGGGGGGCGTTCGCACAGAGAGCGCTCACGGGGGATGGGATCGCACTCTCGCTTCTCCGCGTCGTGGTCAGGAACCGCCGCCGCTACGGCGGCTACATCGTCCACGCGGGAATCATTCTCGCGTTCGTCTCGATCGCCGCCTCCTCGAGCTTTCAGGATTCCGACGACGTTCGGATGCTCCCCGGCGACACCACCGAGGTGGGCGACTACGAGTTGACCTATGTGCGCCCGACCGCCTTCCGCGACCTTTCGGAGCAGCGCCTCACCTTCGGCTCCGTCGTCGAAGTGCGACGCGACGGCGAGCTGGTCGAGACGCTCACGCCTAGCCGCAACTACTACTCGTCAAGCTCGACCGGCACGGTGCGGAGCTTCTTCGAGGGCGAGGCGACGTCGGAGGTCGGGCGCTCGGGCGGGGTGGGAGAGGACTTCTGGACCGCTATGCGTCCCGATCTGACGGACCCCGAGATCGACGAGTTCATCACGACCGCCGACCGAAAGATCGATGAAGCGACCCTTCCCGAGGTGCTGCCTGATCCGACCACGCCGGGTGGGCTGGAGGCGATGCGTGGGATCGCCGAGCTCCGGTCGAACCTCCAGGGCACCGCGATCACGAACCTCGAGCGCCGCTTCGAGGACGGCCTGATCCCGATCGACTTTCGCATCAATGTGAACCCGCTCGTGATCTGGATCTGGATCGGCGGGGCCGTCAGCGTGATCGGCGGCCTGCTCGCGGCATGGCCCGCCGCCTCGGCGCGTCGCCGCCGCGTCTCGGACATCTACGCCGCACGGCTCGCGAAGGACCTCGGCCGCGCTTAGCCGCCACACCGTCAATGCGGTTGCTGATTCGCGGCTGAGAGCCGCTTTTTCGCAACCGGTCAGGAAGCCCGCGGCTAGCCTCCGCCCGCGATGGAAGTCGTACTCATCGCGCTGTTCGTGATCGCCGCTGTCGCGCTGTTCGTGTCGATCCCGTTCAGGCCGGGCGCGAAGGACGCCGACGCGCGTATCGAGGATCCCGAGCGCGCCGAGCTCGAGGCTCGCAAGGAGTCGAAGTACCGCGAGATCCGTGACGCGGAGCTCGACCGCGAGCAGGGCAAGCTGAGCCAGGCCGACTGGGCTCGCATTGACTCGGAGCTGAGAAGCGAGGCGATCGAGATCCTCCGCGACATCGATGCGCTGGAAGCTCGACCCCGGCACTCATAGCCCTCTACAATCGCCCGCGTGGAATCGGTTCTCGCGGCAATGCAAGTGCTCGTCTCGTTCATCCTGATCGTGCTCGTTCTCCTCCACTCGGGGAAGGATGCGGGCCTCTCGGGTGCGTTCGGCATCGGTGGTGGCGGCAGCGGCTTCGGCGGCGGTTCGCTCGTGGAGCGGAACCTCGACCGCTGGACGATCTTCTTTGCGATCGTGTTCGCCGTGAACACGCTCATCCTCCTCAAGCTCTAAGTAAATGCTCACTCGCTCTTGCCGGCTGGCCGCGCGCGGCGCGATCGCGCTTGCCGTCCTCGTCGCCGGCTGTGGAGGCCAAACCGAAGAAGGGACGCCCGCGATCTCATCGAGCGGTCCGCCTGGCGAGGGCGGCACTCTTGTCTGGGCGGTCGCGGACCGCGTCGTGAGCGCCGACCCCTTGGAGGCGGCTTCCCGAGCCGAAGAGATCGCGACCCGCCAGGTGAACGAGCCGCTGACGGCCAAGGTGTCTCCGCCCTTTGACCCCGAACGCCGTGTGCCGGGGTTGGTTCGAAGCGCGCGCAGCTCTGACGGCGACACCGTCTGGACGTTCGAGCTCCGCACGGGAGTGCGCTTTCAGGACAATTCGCCGTTCAATGCGGCAGCGGTCCGCGCGAACGGTGTGCGTTGGCTGACGACCGCGGCGGGGAATGGAGCGCTACCGGGACTCGTCGCTGTGGATTCGCCCCGCCCGAACGAGGTGCGCTTCGCGCTCTCGTCGCCGGATCCTGGGTTCAAGAAGCGGCTTGCCTCGCCGCGGCTGGGCATCGTCTCGCCGGACGCGCTCCAACCGAACACTGGGGAGGGGGCCGTCCTGAGCCGTTCCTCCCAGACCGGCACGGGGCCGTTCGAGATTCGCCAGCGCTCCCCGGCCTTGACACTCTTGGCTCGCAATACGGATTGGTGGGGCACGTTCGCGAACGTAGACCTGGGCCCTGCGCTCGACCAGATCGAGCTTCGGAGCGATCCATCGCCCGGGATTCGACTGGCGATGCTCGACGCCGGTGAGGCGCAACTCGCCGACGAGCTCGGCCGAGTCGAGGCCGCTCAGGCCATGAACGACCCTTTGCTCAGCGTCCTCACGGGGTCGGAGGGTTCATTCTTGGGAGTGGAGCGCTCAGTGCGCGGGGTTACCTCGGCGCGCGAGATCCCGGCTCTGTCAGGCGCATGGCTCACCGGCGTCAACGTCGCCGATTGAGCGGCGGCTCGCGTCGAGCCGTCGAAGTCCTGTGTGGGGATGCAGATGAAGTCGACGCCTTGGGCGAGGGATTCCTGGGTCGTCGTTTGCTCCCTTCGAGCTCTAAGTGCGACGTCCAGTGCGGCTGAGAGGACTCGAACCTCCACGGCCTTATACAGGCCACAAGGCCCTCAACCTTGCGCGTCTACCAATTCCGCCACAGCCGCGTGACGCGCGCCAGTCTATTCGGCAACGCGAAGAAGCAGGCTGCCGTTCATCTCGAGTCGGGCTTGACATCCGTCCGAAGAGGTGGATACTCTACGAACATGTGTTCCCGTCCCGCCACTCATTCCCGCTAGAAGGAGCCGCATCATGGACCTGACGAAGCGCCAGAAGGAGATCTTCGACTACATCCGCAAGTACGCGGCCAAGACTGGTTACCCACCCACGGTGCGTGAGATCGGCAAGGCGGTCGGCCTCACCTCGTCCTCAACGGTCCATGCGCACCTCGCCAACCTGGAAAAGATCGGCCTCCTTCGGCGCGATCCGACGAAGCCGCGCGCCATCGAGCTCCTTGTAGGCAAAGCCAAGCAAGCGCTCGGCGGCAAGGGGCTTCCGCTCCTCGGTGAGGTGGCCGCCGGTGAACCGATTCTCGCCGAGGAGAACATCGAGGAGTATCTCGAGCTCCCGGACATGATCGGCGGGGAGGAGGGCGACTACATCCTTCGCGTCAAGGGCGACTCGATGAAGGACGCGGGAATCCTGGCCGGCGATTACGTAGTCGTCAAGCAGGCCGACGAGGCGGCGAACGGGGAGATCGTGGTGGCGCTCCTCGAGAGCGAAGCCACCGTAAAGCGCTTTTACCGCGACAAGGACGAGATCAGGCTCGAGCCCGAGAACCCGGCCTACAAGCCGATCCGAACCCGGGAGGCTCAGCTACTCGGCAAGGTTGTCGGCGTCTTCAGGAGCATGTGAAATGCCGGCCGTCGCACCACGCGATCTCTCCCGGTCTCCCTTCGAACGTGGCGAGCGTCCGCGACGCCTCGAAGGTCGCGAGGCCCGCCAACTCTTCGAGCCGGGGAAGGCGACGCTCGATGAGAGGATCGCAATGGTGTGGTCCGGCCTGGTCGAAAGCGGAGCCGCCCAGTGCCCTCTGTGCCACGGCGAGATGCGCCTAGATCGAGGCTGCAGCGATTGCGGCTCCCAGCTCAGCTAGGACCCACGCGACCTACATCAGGGCAGCGATCGCCTCTTTGCGGTTGCGGAGGATCATCAACTCGGTGCTCAGCCCCGTCAGCTCCAGCATCCGGTCGATGGTCGGATTGTGGCCGACGAGCGCGAAGCCGATTCCCGCGTCGAGCGCGCGCTGGCGCGCGCCGAGGATGACTGCGATCGCGGTGGAGTCGATGAACGTGCAGCGCTTGACGTCGATCAGGAGCAACCGCGGCTCCTCGTCAAGGGCGGCGTCGGTGACGGCGATCCCGCGATCGCGAAGCGCGCCGTCAAAGTCGCCCTCGATCTGGATCGAATAGAGATCGTCGTCGACCCGTTCGCCGCTGATCTCCCCGTTGGTCATGCAAGGCTCATACCCCGAAAGGCGTGGTTCTGACACGGAGGCCCTATGTGCGTATCATCTGCGGGGCAGGCTGCGCAGTCGCGGGAGGTGACTCTCGAGGAAAGTCCGGACACCGAAGGGCAAGACGGTCGCTAACGGCGACCCGGGGAAACCCGCGGGAAAGTGGAA
>JALZIJ010000171.1 GCA_030860375.1 Actinomycetota bacterium
CCATCGTCGCGAGCGAAGCCGTCAAAGCTGCCGCTGATCGCTAGCGGCAGTCGATCTTCGCCGATCGCCTTCCAGACCTCTACCGCGGCCCGACTGACCGCGTGGGCATCACGCCCGGTGAGTTGCAGACAGAGGTCTCCCTCTCCGCCTCGAGAGGCCTCAGGACTCCACGGCAGGTTCGCGAACGGCTCGCGGTGTCGGGTGAGTCCGGTCAGCCGGGCTGGACGCTTGGCTCGCGTGAAGCCCCTGGTGGAATCGAAGAAGCTGGCGCCATACCCGAGCAGAAAGTCGAACGTTCCCGCGTCAATCGGCTGATCCGCTTCTTCCTCCCGGGTCGCCAGGAGATCCCGGACGAGTCCGGCGCGGAGGTCAGTGAGAACCCCGAGAACTCGTCGCACCGCGACTCGGGCTGACGCCGAATCGACATCGGCATTGATGTCAAGCGTGAGAAAGAGGAACGCATTCGGCGGCGGCGTGGCAGGGCTCAGGTAGATGCCGCTCTGGAGCGCACCGGTTTCCACGAACGTCGCCGACATCTACTCGGCCTCGATCAGCGCAGCGAGCTTCTCCAGATCTTCGCACTCGGGGCGTCCTGCGCACGATGCGGGATCTGTTGGCGAAAGTAGCGCGGCCTCTTCAGGAACGCATCCCACGACGCCAACGCGGACGTAGACGGCAAGCTCGACGAGCTCGGCAATCTGGGCTCCCCATTGGATCGTCTCCCCGCTCCGCCGGGAGACCACCTCGCTCAACTTGAAACCGGCGCCCTTGGGGACCTCCAGCGTGAGACGCTGATGACGAGCGAGACCGTCAGACAACGGCGGCCCCTCGCGCGTCCGCTGCACCCACTCATCCGGAATCGGCTGGCCGCCGGGATCAAGTAGATCCTGAGTTTGAACCGCGACGATGTAGACGCCAATCGGGTCATCGAAGCGGATCGGCCGGCCTTCTGTTGCCAGCCTTACGATTCGCTCGGCGACGAGCGGGTCCGAGGCACGGCAGTCCTGTGCGGAGTCTTCAGCAAGCTTGGGAATCGCCTCACTGCCCGATGGAAACCGAAGCTCACCGTCAACACGATCGCGAATTCGGAGCGGTATGGCGGAGGCGGCGACTAACTTGATCAGCGCAACGAGCGAGTTATCGCTGCGGGATAGGCAGGTGATGGCGCGCTCGCCGCTGTTGAACGGTCCAGGCGGTCCTCGCCAGTGCTCATCGTTCAGGCTTCGACCCAGGAACGTCCGCGAGAACCCCTCCGCGCGGATCTCCTCGGGCGTTTTCCCGAGGCGCGGGTCGGACTCTCCGAGGACGTCGGTCAGGTCCAGCGACGGCATGCCGGCGAAGTCCGCTACCAGTTCGACCAGGCGCTCGGGTTGGTGGCGGGCAAGGAGCACCCAATAGTCGCCCAGTTCCGTCGTTAGCTCGAACCGAGTCGGGCCGGCGCCGTCACGCATCACGCGCCATTCTGCGTACTCCTCTTGAAAGAGCATCCGGCCGGTCTCCCCCGACGCTGGACGGGCGTCGCAGAGACGGTCGGCGCGGGCCTCGCCGAGGCAGGCCCGGGCCCGGACCGGCACTGCCGGCCAGTCCGCAACGCGCAGCTCGGTCGCGTTCGCGCGAGTCGCCTGGGTAAGGCAAGGAGGAGGCTTGAGCGAGGCAGTGACCTCGGCGACATGCTCATCCCATTGAGCGATCTCTTCGCCAAGCTCGGTGAGACCTCCAGGAGCTGCCACGTCCTTCTTTCTAGCAGCGAGACGGCCTTGTCGGTTTCCGGAATACGGCCGCGTCGCGCCCTTCTGCGGCGGCGGAAGTCCCTGATCGAACTGTCCGGGGTGGCGACCTGTGGCGGAGGCGTCCACACCCGCACAGGAATCGAGAAGCGCGACTACGACGGCTACTTCACCCGGCCGGCGAGCAACTTCACGATTGAACCCCGCTTCCTTAATCCGAGCCGCAGCTACGTTCCTCGGGTGTGACCGCGCCGGGGCTATGCGCTATCGCCCTCACCATGACCGGGACCCGCTGGGCAAGCTGTGCCCCGAAGCGCACGGGCTCACCGTTGATCTTGACGTCGTTGACTGACCCCTTGTCCTCGGGAATCTCAAAGCGCGCACGTACGACGAACGGTTCTTCGCCGCGCTCTACGATCCAGCAGTCTGCCGGGTCCACTCCGTCCGGGAGGTCAACGCCGCCGAAGCCGAACTCGCCGAGGTAGAGCCCGACGGGGTCGGCTAGTGTCAGGCGGTTCCCGAGCCGCGCCAGGTCGTTCACGCTGATTGCGATCTTCGGGTCGCTGTTTCGCTCCTCATCGCCCATGCCGGCACACTTAGCGAGAGCCTTCTTCGCGGTGACAGGGGTTCCGTCCGCGCGCGCGCGGCGAAAGGTCGCCACGCCGATCAGACTGATTGCGGCCTCCAGGGTGTTGTCCCCTTGGCTCAGATGCATGATCGGCCCGTCGATGCGTCGGTTGTGCTCGTTCCTCGGGTCGTATGTGCCGCTTGCGTCTTTGAGCGCGAGCAACTCAAGTCCAGAGTCAACGTGCTTCTGGTAGAGCGATTCGAGGGCTTCCGGGTCGGTGCGTCCTAGGAAGTTGTAGTAGTCAGGAACCTCGGTCGTGAACGTCACCCATCTGATCGTCGTGCCCTCACGCTCTACGCTCCACTCGCAGTACTCGTCCTGCTCGTCGCGGTCGTTGTCGACCAAATCGAGCACAGCCGGATCGTCCATCGACTGCCGATGTCTTCCAGGGAAGGCCTCCCAGGGGATCGGGCGGAGGTTGGCGTCCGTCGGTGTGTCCTCCTCGCGCGGATCGTAGAGCGTTCCGGCGGAAGCTAGCGCGGCCGCCAGAAGGTCAGCTACCTCCGTGCTCCACTGCTCCTCAAGCTCGGCCTGCGGAATCGATTGCGCGTCCTGCACTCGCCCGGGCGGGGAGAACTGTTTGAGCTTGGCCATGGGGCTACACGATTGATCCGTCGCGGACCATGCGGAGCCCGGCCGGGACAGCCACAGCTGGCTTCGCGAAAACGAGCTCGTCCTCGACGATGAACATGCTTCGAGAACGCTCGCGCCGACTCTCCGCGAGCCGCACGAACTCGCCGAGCCGGTCGGCCTGGCTGAGTCCTGCACTCGCAGCGGCGTAGTAGTCGGTGAGTAGCTTCGAGAACTCTGCCTCAAAGGCCACTCCCACGGCAAGGAGCTCGGCGAACTCGCGTTCAGCAGTGCCTTCCTCGGAGGCTTGGGGAGCCTGCGTGATCGCATTGGCAATGGTGTCGGAGAGCGCGTCGGAGGGCGCAGTGTCAGGAATGTGCTCAAGCAGCGCCTCGCGGCGCTCGGAGAAAACCGGGTTCGGGAAGTCGACCATTAGTAGACATGCCGCAACCTGCCTCGAAAGGAGCCCGGCCTCGACGACCTTCTTGACGATGTCAGTGTCCTCGAAGGCGGGCTCGGGGACGAGGAAGACGAAATGGGTGTCGCGAGGCGGGTCGACGAGCGCGGTTCCGTCCTGCCTGAGCGTGACCTCGTTGTCGGCAAGGATCTCACGGTAGGTGGGACCACTGATCCGAAGCTGGCTGTCCGCCGGTTGGGGGAGTCCGATCACGTCGCGGAGGCAGTGGACGTTGGCAAGAAAGGCGGCTGGGATCTGAAAATCCTCCCCCGCGTCGATCACGTCCTCGGATTCCGACAGACTTGAGGCCAGATTGACTGTGGGCGTTCCCAGGAACGAACGCATGAGGGTCTTCAGGCCGCGTACCTCATCGCCCTCGACGGCGCGCTCGAGCCGCACTCGGTTCCAGCGTTCGATCGCCAGAATCATCGCCTGGGTCTCCAATACCTCCGCCCCAACCTTGTCTTCGAACCATCGATGCGACGCAACCTCCGCCGGTACGCCACGCTCGCTTACCGACTCGTCGATCGACTCCCAGTGCACCCAGGGCCGGCGAAGCTCCTTCATGATTGGATTACCCGAAGGGTGGGCCTCAAACGGTCCAAGGCTTGACGTGTCCTCGGAGAGAGCGTCGGCCGAGTTGCCCGCAAAAACCCACGGCGCGTCGGCGTCGGTCGTGTAATAGTTAAAGCCTCCCAAGGTCTCGTCCCAGGCGAGCACTTCGATGAACTCGGTGGTAGGTGCGCCGATCGCGCTCAGGATCAAGTCGGGGCCCTCAAGACCGTTGCCGCGCGTAACCAGGAAGCCACGGATCCCGGGCCTTGCGGCGTCGGTAATCCCCGCGGGAAGCTGGCTTCGCTCACCGACGACAAAGGTCATCTGGGCGCGGAGCCGATCGCCCTCTGGCAATGCCGCATCGAGCGCGTCCGTCACTTCCTCGGCGGTCTTCGGGAACACCCCCTTGGCGAAAAGCTGGCCGGCGAGCGGGTCACCGAACTCAGCGATCGCCGCCGCGTCGAGGGGCCGCAGATCCTCGGGACGGCCGACGACGAAGCGAACCAGCGAGTCTGCGGAGCCGGGGACGTTCCGCAATCTCGGGCAAGTCATCTCCTGGCCGGCTTCCATCCCGAGGACGAGTGTATCCGGGCTCAGGCGCAAGGAGCGCCGAGCGCTCTGTTCGACTTAGTGCTGGTCCGAGGGCTGCGGCCCCTCGGCGGGGTGGTCGGCAGCGGATTCGCCGCCCGAGGAGGCCACTTCTGCTCCTGCCGATGGCGGCCGAGGCGCAGCAGGCAGCCCGATCGTGCGCTACCCGAGCGTCTGCTCGCGCCCGCCCGGGGCGTTGTCGCACAAGCGGCACAGAGCGATACTGCCACTCGCGCTGGAAGGATCCAGCTCCGCGCCGCCTCAGGGCAGGTGCCCATGCAAGTCGTCGATCGCGCGCTGGACCTCGGGGTTCGAGTAGTGTCTCCTTAGGGGCATCGAACACGACCCGCCCGGTGGCGGGTTTCTGCGGTGGCCGCTGGACTGTCGGCTAGTCCGGCGGTGGAGGGGTGGCAACAGCCGTGGCCATGTGTTCCCCTCTCGTCGGAGCTGGCTTGTGCTTGGGCACATCGCCGCACCCGTCCGGACGGAGCGGCGGCGACTGGTTGGACGAAGCGATAGCGAGCCGCTCCGCGCCGGCGCTACTGGTTCGCGCCGAAAGGAAAAGCGCGGGCACGCTCGGTGACGCCCGCTCCTTGTCGCGCGAAGGAGAAGCGCCCGGAGTCTGCCGCTCGTCCCACCAAGGCGAAGGTCAGCATGAGGGTC
>JALZIJ010000178.1 GCA_030860375.1 Actinomycetota bacterium
ACCAGTACCTTCTCCATGGCGGTTCCTCCTGTCTCGGATGGACTTCAAGCGCCCAGCACGCTCCCAACGGGAGCGGACGGGGCGGGAGGACCGCCGACTCAAGTTCTACGGGCTACGGGACAACCTCCGCGCGAAGCACACGCGCGTTACGTCGCAAGCACGGCGGCGATTCGCCCCGGGAACGCGGCAGCTTGCGCGGAGTCGGGAGCGCTCCGACGCGGATGCCAGGCCGCGCCAAGCGTCAGATCGCCACTCTAGAGAACGACGGACCAAGCCGATTCAGCGCAGCGTCGAGGGGCGAACTCCGACCCGGCTTCTTGTGGTCGGAGTTCGAGTAGGAGGCTCTTAGTGCGCCCAGGGAGACTCGAACTCCCACCCCGCATACACGGGACAAGGCCCTCAACCATGTGGGCGGCCGAGCGCTGTCCTCGAACCCACTGTTTGAGGGCCTATTTGTCCCGCCCCGTGGACGATCTGGACCCATCTGGCGGGGCATCCGTGACCACGGCTGTACCCACGCCTGGTCAGGCGGTCCGCCGCGGACGGCACATCGATCTGCGCCCAGCCGAGCTCACCCTTATGAGTGGTGAGACAGGGCGATACGAGCGGGTCACCGCGGGCACGCGCGAGCCGTTTCTTGCCTACTTTCCCCCGTTTCTCAAGCTCCTCATATCGGCGGTGCTGTCCAGCCTTCGCCGAGCTGGTGGACGCCTGGTGGACGTCTCTGCGGCGAGGCGCGGGTGGCGTCGAGAGGGTTTGTGATCCGGCCCGGAGCTTCCAAGTCGAACGACCATCGGGGACGGAAATCGCGTACCCGCGGGGTGGCTTACCGACTGACCGAACGGGACCTCTCGATCGCTGCGTTCATCGATCGCGTGGGCGTCGCCACCGCGGACCAGGTGAGGCGTCGTTTCGAACTCTCAGAGCCGATGTGCTGGCGCCGCCTCCGAGCGCTGCGGGAACATCGAAGAGTGAGTACCTCGCGACCGCTCGCGGGTCCCAGTGTCCTATACCCCACCGGCGAGCCGGTTCCCAGCGTTCGCCACCTCGACCATGCTCTGACCGCGACGGCGATCCTTGTGTCGCTTGAACTGCGGGGCGTCGAGGTCGTGTCTGAGCGTCAGATGCGACGAGATGAGTATCGGGCCGACGATCGATCCCTGTGGAGCATCCCGATGACGGCCGGAGAGGGAATCGGTCGTACAGCCACGCACCGGCCCGACATCGCGATTGTCGGCGCCCAAGGACGCGTTGCCCTTGAGGTGGAGCTGATCCGCAAGAGCGAGCGTCGGCTAGGGCGCCTCATGAGCGCGTGGGCTCGTCAAGGGCGATACAACGAAGTCCGCTATCTCTGTCGCTCCGCGCTCGTGCGGGACCTCGTCCTAGCGAGGGCGAGAGAGCACGGTGCGGACCTCGTCGTTCGATCGAGGCTCCTGAGCGATGACCTCGTGGGCTTGGGAGCCGTTGTTTGACGAAGAGCGAGTTTGCAGTAGCTTCGTTCCAGGCCCCGGGTGCGACGCCCCCAGCCGACTTAGGCTCACCACCCGCGGTGCTTGGTCGGTCTTGACGAACCGCCGCCGTTCAACCCCGGCGAGATCGCGGCTACCTGTCCTGCACTTCTCCGTTAGCCGGCGGGCTTCCTAACCCGGATCGTGCAGGAGGCCGTGTCATGTGAGTGTCCGGTGGGCGTGCGACCTTTGAGTTGAGGGTGAGTGAGGTCTGCGTGGTGCTCGCGGCGCCTGACGACGCGCTCTGGGGTCGGGGGCAGGACTCAGCGGGCCTCGCGCCCAGCTGAATCGAGGCGCTCGGCGCCGGGGCTGGGGCTGATGGTCGTGGGCCGGGGCGGCTGGGTCAACCAGCTGGTTGGGGCAGCGCCTTGAGGCGCGCGAAGGCTGCGGCGAGCTCGGCGGCCCAGGGCCAGCTGGCTTGGAGGCGCAGGCGAGCGCGGCGGCCCGAGAAGGCCAGTCGGCCGGCGACGTGCAGCAGCCGGTAGCGCAGCCGCTTGGGCTCGGCCTGCGCGAGCTCGCCGCTGAGCAGCAGCGACTGCGCCCAGGCGATCAGGTCGTGAGCGATCAGCAGGAGGATCTGGAAGCCCGTGGCCCGCAAGCTCGGCATTCAGGAGCCGCCCTACACGCTCCGTCACTCACATGCATCGCTGCGGATGCGCGAGGGCCTCTCCATTCCCGAGATCGCCGAGGACCTCGGGCACAGCCAGATCATGACCCTGGAGACCTACAGCCACGTCATGCGTGAGCTGAAGGGCGCGCCCGCTTTCTCGGCGGAGGAACAGGTGCGCCGAGCCCGTGATC
>JALZIJ010000209.1 GCA_030860375.1 Actinomycetota bacterium
CGGCGATCAGCGGACCTCCGCTGTCGCCGAAGCAGGACGAAGTGTTGTGCTCGCCAGACGGCGCGCCGAGGGTGCAGATCTCTTCGCCGGGGTGAAACACCAGGCCTCCTCCGGAGGGAAACGCGCGTGAGCACTTGCGCTCCTTGACGGTGAAGGTGGCGACGTCGCGAAGGACGTCGGAGCCGTTGCAGCAAGTCCGGCTCGTCGAGCCGTAGCCCGCGACCCGAAGCTCCGAGCCGGTCGCGGTTTCGGTGGCGTCTTCATTCTTGGTGGGAAGCAGGGCCGGAGTGGCGACGGTCGGGTCCGAAAGTCGGAGCACAGCGACGTCATGGCGCGACTTGCTGAGAAACTCTGAGTGGACGAACACCTTGTCCACTCGGAGTTCTTGGCCGACCGACTCGTTTGAGAGATCCGGCCTGCCCGTGACGACTCGCACCGAGCGTGGCTTTACCGGCTTTCCGAAGTCGTTGACCAAGCAGTGTGAGGCGGTGACGACAGCATCGGTAGAGATCACGGTCCCGCCGCAGAACTGGTCGCCCTGCGGCGTGGTGAGTGCCACGGCAAACGGCCAATCGGCAGGGTCGGCGACATCACCGCCGACGATCCGCGGCGCCCCCGATGCGGTTGCGATGCTCACGCAGCACACGAGCGCGGCGGTGCCCAGAGATATTCGTGTGTATCCCTGCCTTGCCTTCATCGCGAGACATGCTGCCACAGCCTGCGCACGTAGTCCACTCGCTATAGGCTCGGCGTCGTGTCCGAAGCCGCCGAACGGAACGAAGCGACGATCAAAAAGCTCTACGCCGGGCTCGACGCCCACGACGGCGAGGCGATGGCCTCTTGCTACGCGTCCGAGGCAACGTTCTCGGATCCGGTCTTTCCTGGGTTGACGGGATCCCAGGCAGGCGACATGTGGCGGATGCTCACGTCGCGGGCGACCGATCTCTCAGTCGAGCTTCCCGAGGCAAAGGCAGATGCCGAAGCGGGGGCTGCTCGGTGGATCGCCACCTACACGTTCGGCGCGACAGGCCGAAGCGTGGTGAACCGGGTGCGCTCGGACTTCCGCTTCGACGATGCGGGGCTGATCGCAGAGCAGCAGGACGACTTCCCGTTTTGGCGGTGGTCGCGCCAAGCGCTGGGGCCGGCGGGCCTCACCCTCGGTTGGACCCCGCTCCTCCGCTCAAAGGTTCGCTCGAACGCGGCGGCGGAGCTCGCGCGCTTTCGCGCGGACCGCCAGTCGGCGGCCTAGGCTGCCCCGCCCGCGACAGGCGGGGCCGAGGCGTCTTCGTCGGAGCCGTCTCCGAAGTCCTCGCGAGCGAGGAACTCCTCGATCTCGAGCGGGCGATCCTGCGCGCGCTCGACAACTGTGAGGAGGTCGCCCATGAGTGAGACCTCCTCGACTTGCTCCTTTAAGAACCACTGGAGAAACTGCTCGCCTTGAAAGTCATTCGCGGCGCGCGCGATAGCGGCGAGCGCTGAGATCTGCTGCGTTACCGCTCGTTCCTGCTCGAGCGCCGTCCGCACGGGCTCGGCCAGATCCGAAAAGCCGTTCTTAGGCGCGGCCACGCCCGGAATCGTCGCCTCCTCATTGGTATCAAGGAGGTAGCGGATGATCATCATCGCGTGGTTTCGCTCCTCGATCGCCTGGCGATAGAAGAAGGCAGCCATGCGCGGCATCGTGAGATCGTCGTAGTAGATCGCGGTGGCGAGGTAGGCCTGCGACGCGGCGAACTCGCGCGGGACCTGATCGTTGAGCGCTTGCGCGAAAGTCTTCGCGGACATTTAGGGGACACTACCCGCATGGAAGCTCGCGAGGACGAGGCCTGGCTCCTTCGAAACCGGTTCAACCCCTTCCCGATCTCTGGATCGCTTTCGCTGGCCGGAGGCGTGCTTTCGTTCACGCTCGACGAGGACGCCGCCGAGGCAACCCTCGGCTGGCTGGAAGATGAATTGGACACGGAGGATCTTGCGGAGCGGATTGAGGCCGGTGAGAAGATCGTTGCCTTCTCACTGCCGCTCGATGAGGTAGAGGTGAGCTGGCCGATCACCGGCGGCCCGATGATGGTGATCGACGGGCCTACCCGGAAGTGGGTCGTCTCATATGACCATCCCGTGGGCGGCGCGGTCCTTCAGACGTTCAACTTGATGTCCGGGCGTGGCAAGGCAAGGGGATGGAAGAAAGCCCTCGCCGCCTTCGATGCTCCCGGGCCGGAACCCAACCCTTGACCAACCGCCCGCCGCCTCAGCCCCAGCGAAACCCCGTGGGGCTCGGCACCGGCTCCATCGGACTGGTCGGCATCCCCTCGGGGACCGCAGGGTCGTTGTAGCCCGCGGGAGCGACATCGTTCGGCGTGTCCGGGTGATAGAGCGAGGCGAGGTACTGGATCTGGCCGCGCCCGAGCCCGACTTCGCCTTGCCCGCCGCCATAGACCTGGAGCCCTTGCGTCTCGCAATACTCGTAGATCGCGAGGAGCTCATCGAGCGAGCCGAAGCGAGAAGGCTTCGAGTTGATCGCGCGCTCCGGCGCGAGCTCGCGCACGTCGGCGAGGGAGTGGAGCGGCGCATCGTACGTCACGCGCCCCCAGTGCGGCTCGAGCACCTCCCGTGTTTCTTCGGTGAGGTCGGGGTCCTCGAGCCAGGCTTCGGGAAACCTCTCGGCCACGGCGCGGTAGAGCTCTGGATCCGTCTCGACCTCGACCACGGTGCCCTTGTAGTAGCCCTTGAGGTCCATCACCTGGACCGTCGCGACCTCGGCGATCTCTGCGATCAGCTCCGGGGTCCAGTCGTTCTCGGGATCGAGCTTGAACTCGAGGTCCGGGTAGCGATCGAGGCGGCTCGTGATCGCGTGGGTCGAGGACCCGGTTTCATCGCCGATGGTCGTCAGGCGAGTCGAGCAGACGAAGCGAAGCGGCTTCGGGTCCCGGGCGATCGCAGCGTGGAGAGAGACGCCGCTCTGGCGAAGGGCGAGGTCCAGTGCCGCGGACTCGAACGCCCAGCGGCGGTAGTGGCGCGACGGCTCGCGCTCGGGCGGCGAGCCCTCGAAGAGGTCGAGCGCGCCCAGTAGATCGCACGCCTCGCCGAGCGTCTTTGCGCTGGTCAGGTCGAAGCGCGCGCCGAGATCGCGGTTCGCGATGTGGTCCAAGACCTCGTAGGCGACATCCTCGCCCAGGCCCTCCTCGCCGCCGCCCTTGAGGTGGACGATGGTGGAGCCGCGCGTGAACTCGGCGGAATACTCGCGGTCGTTTGCCTGGAGCTCGTAGCCCTCGATCTCGATCGGCAGATCCTTGAGCTTCTCCCAGTCGCTCATAAGGGGGCGACGATAGCC
>JALZIJ010000217.1 GCA_030860375.1 Actinomycetota bacterium
CCTCCCGTAGGAGTCTGGGCCGTGTCTCAGTCCCAGTGTGGCTGATCGTCCTCTCAGACCAGCTACCCATCGTTGCCTTGGTGAGCCGTTACCTCACCAACTAGCTAATGGGCCGCGGACCGCTCCCAATACGGAGGCCGAAGCTTCCTTTACACATCACACTGGTGTGTGATGGGCACATCCGGTATTAGCTCGAGTTTCCTCGGGTTGTCCCGGTTATCGGGGTACGTTATCCACGTGTTACTCACCCGTTCGCTGCTTTGCCCCGGGGCAAGCCCCGGTTCGTCGCTCAACTTGCATGTGTTAGGCACGCCGCCAGCGTTCGTCCTGAGCCAGGATCAAACTCTCCGTGAAAAATCAACTGAGGGGTATCAATGCCAGCCTGGGCAGTTGCACCGGTGGCCGGCTCCTCTGTCTTCACTTAGAGCTTGTCATACATCTCGCGCCGCCCATACACAGGGCGACATCGTATGACAGGGTTCTACTGATTCAGTCTGCCCCGCGCATAGAGCGAGGCAGGTCGAACCTGGACACGACAGGATTTTGGGATCCTGTCGCGCGCTGCTCAGTTTTCAAACACCGCTCGCCGAAACGAGCAGGAACTCTGCACGCACGGCGGACCGCCCGAAAGCGGCTGCGGAGTATAGCGCTGTCACGGGAGACGTTCAAGTGCCTAGCCCAGGCGTGCGAAACGCCGCTTTCCGAGCTGAATCACGCGTCCTCGCAGGCGATCCGCAGGCACGTCGAGAGGGTCTGAGGGCAGTGCCTCGCCGTCCAGCTTCACGCCTCCCTGGGCGATGAGGCGCCTGGCATCGCTCGAGGAGATCTCGAACGCCTGAGCCAGAAGCGCCGGCAAGTGGACCGTCTCGCCGTCCCCGATTGCGATCTCGGGGATGTCATCGGGCACTTCGCGGCGCTTGTGGACCGCGTCGAAGCGATTCTCCGCCTCGTGCGCCGCATCTGGGGTGTGAAATCGCTCGACGAGATCGCGCGCCAGGGCCCGCTTTGCCTCGTTGGGGTGGATAGACGAGTCGAGCTCTCGGCCGAGCAGCAGCAGGTAGTAGTCAGCCAGCGCCTCGTCGGGGATGCTCATCAGCTTTCCGAATATGTCGGCGGGCTCGTCGGTCACTCCCACGTAGTTGCCGTAGCTCTTCGACATCTTCTTCTGTCCATCCGTTCCGACGAGGATCGGCATGGTGAGGATCGATTGGGGCGCTTGGCCGAACGCTTCCTGGACGTCGCGCCCGAACAGGAGGTTGAACTTCTGGTCCGTAGCCCCCAGCTCGACGTCAGCCTCGATCGCAACCGAGTCGTAGCCTTGAAGCACTGGATATAGGAGCTCGAGCGCTGAGATGCCCTGTTGTGCGACCATCCGGCGCTGGAAGTCGTCTCGCTCGAGGAGGCGCGCGACGGTGAATCGCCGCACGAGGTCGAAGAGCTCGGCGCTCGGCATCTCGAGCCACTCCGAGTTGTGGCGGATCTCCGTCTGATCGCGGTCGAGCACCTTGAAAGCCTGGTCCTGGTAGGTGAGCGCGTTCTCCTCAATCTCAGCGGGGCTCAAGATAGGGCGGATATCACTGCGCCCGCTCGGATCCCCGACCCTTGCCGTGTAATCACCCACGATCAGTACAACCGTGTGCCCCAGATCCTGGAAGGCCCGGAGCTTCTGGAGAACGACGCAGTGGCCGACGTGGATATCGGCCGAAGTCGGGTCCATGCCGAACTTGACGCGGAGCGGACGATCGCCCTCCAGCTGCTCGGCAAGGCGCCCATGAGGGAGTGCGTCGACGGAGCCTGCGAGCACCTGCTCGAGCGATTCTGCGGCGTCGGAACCCGTTTCCTCCATGCCTCCCAATGCTACTTTCGATGCGATGGACGAAGATGAAGAGAAGCCGAAGCGGAGCCTCCGCGTGCTCATGGGCGGCGGTGGGAACGGCGACGAAAGCGGCGGCGGCGACCCCTCGAAGCCCAAGCTGAGAAAGCTTCGCGCCGCCCTCGTCTTCATGGGGCTGGCCGTTCTCGCGCTCATCTCCTGGGTTTTCGGGATCATGACGGCCGTCGCCGGAGACCTCCCCGCTCTCGAGAACCGCGCACAGTTCGAGCGCGCCGAGAACTCGGTCATCTTCGACCGAAACGGTGAACGGCTCGCGACGCTCACGAATAACGAAGGGCGCGTCCTGGTCGCCTCGGACGAGATCGCCCCAGTGATGAAGGAGGCGGTCGTCGCGATCGAGGACCAGCGCTTTTACGAGCATCGCGGCGTCGACGTTCGGGGCATCGGCCGGGCGCTCGTCCAGGACGTGATCGCGGGGTCGGCCGAGCAGGGCGCTTCGACGATCACGCAGCAGTTCGTCAAGAACGCCCTCGCCGCGCAAGACGACCGCACCGTCTTTCAGAAGCTTCGCGAGGCCGCGCTCGCCTACCAGCTCGAGCGCAATTGGACGAAGGACAAGATCATCACCGAGTACCTCAACTCGATTTACTTCGGCGAAGGCGCCTACGGCATCGAGGCCGCCGCCAAGACATTTTTCGGGTCTTCCCATCCGGGGTGCGGCGACGAGGGGCAACTCACCTGCGCGGCCGAGCTTCTTCCCTATGAGGCGGCGACCCTGGCCGGAATCGTTGCCTCGCCGTCTGCCTACTCGCCTCGCGACCAGCCCGAAGCCGCCACCTCGCGCCGAAATCAGGTGCTCATTAACATGGAGGAGCAGGGCTACATAACCAACGAGGAGTTGACGGACTACGCCTCCCCCTCCCGCTTGCTCCCGGCCCCATCAGCCATCGAGCCTCCGGCCGACGACTCCGAGGCGCCCTACTTCACTTCATGGCTCCGCCAGCAGCTCGTCGACCGCTACGGCGCCGGCGAAGCGTTCGGTGGCGGCCTCGTCGTCCATTCCACCCTCGACCTGGAATACCAGGCGCTCGTTGACGACGCAGTCTCAGCGCGGGTCGACGGCGTCGGCCTCGACTCTTCGGTCGTCGTCCTCGACAACGAGACGGCGGGCGTCCTTGCGATGGTCGGCGGTGACGACTACGCAAAGGAGCCGTTCAACCTCGCGACTAATGGCCTGCGCCAGCCCGGCTCGTCGTTCAAGCCGTTCACCCTGGTCGCCGCGCTCGAAGAGGACATCTCGACGAGCGAGGTGTTCAACTCTGCACAGGTCGACATCCCGTTCGAGGTGAAGATCCCCAAGGAGGACGGCAAGGACAAGATCCTCCCCGACCTCTTCGAGGTCAACAACTATGCGGACACCTATCGCGGCCCGATCTCCCTCGCCTCGGGAACCACCTTCTCTGATAACTCCGTCTATTCCCAAGTCGGAACGCGGGTCGGCCTCGCGGACATCGCGAATACGGCTGAGGCCCTCGGCGTCCGGACCGATCTCGGCGATGCCGAGGGCCTTGAGTATTCACTCGACGGCTCGGACTTTCACCCCTATCCGCCGTCGATGATCCTCGGAAGCCAGGTGGTCACGCCGCTCGAGATGGCGCACTCCTACAACACGATCGAGGAGGACGGCGACCTGATCTCCGGCTCGATGGCGGCTTCGAAGGGCGGCCCGGTCGCGATCGAGAAGGTCCTCGATAGCACCGACGAAGACGCCGAGCCCGTCCCGGACAAGACGGGCGCCACGGGCGTCAACGAGTCAATCCGCGATCAGGTGATCTCGCCGGAGACCGCCGAGACGGCCTCTACCACCCTGGCTACGGTCGTTACCTCGGGAACCGGTAAGCGCGCTCAGACTGGCGAGCCGACCTGGGGCAAGACGGGCACGACGGACGACAACGGCGACGCTTGGTTTTGCGGGGCCACCCCGGACATCACCACGTGCGTCTGGGTCGGTAACGCTGACTCGCGAGAGCCCATGCTTACCGAGTTCGGCGGCCAGCCCGTCGACGGCGGCACGATCCCCGCGCTGATCTTCGCCGACGTCGTGAACGCTTACCTCTCGGTCAACGAGGAGGAGGCCGAGACCACCGTGCCCGCGCCGATCGTCGAAGAGGCACCCGTTGTCCCGGAGGAGGTTCCAACCGAGCCCGCCGTTCCCGTAGAGCCGGAAGTCGTGCCGGAAGAACCTGTCGAGCCTGAGCCTGAGCCTGAGCCCGTGCCTGAAGAGGCCGCCGGCATCGTTCCAGAGCGCCGGCGCTAAGCCGAAAGCGGGCGCGAGAGAAACCGGCTTCCCCGCTCGCAGAAGCGCCACTCGAGCTCCATCGCACGGGTGATGCCGATTCTGGGCGCTACGCCGACCACGTCGCCGCCCCAGTCGGGGTCGCGCTCGCGAATCTCGAACGGCGCCTCGAAGAGCGGGGCGCGGTTGTGCTCGAGTCCCAACCCCAGCGCCTGCGTGAGCTTGCCCGGGCCCGAACAGAGCGAGCGCGCCGATTCGAGGCCGCGGCGGCGGCGCATCTTGTCGATGTCCCAGCGCGGCTCGAGCGCGCGGATGAGCACCGCAGCGGCCTCTCCCTCGGGCTCGGCCACCGCGTTCAGGAGCTTGTGGGCGCCGTAGGAGAGGTAGACGTAGGCATACCCCGGCGGCCCGTAGAGCGGTTCGGTCCGCTCAGTCAGGCCCACGTAGGCGTGACAGGCGGCCTCAGAGACGTGGTAGGCCTCGGTCTCGGTGATGATGCCGCCGACGCCGTCGACTGTCAGCGAACAGCCCACCATCTCGCGCGCGACCTCCACAACGGGCCGCTCGTAGAAAGCGACGGTCAACTCAGCATGAGTACTGGTCGACGAAACCCGTCTCACAGGCGGGCCATGTCGACCACTTGGCGACTCGAGGGCGCTCACTCGCGCTCGAGAGCCAGGAGCGCTTCGCGTGCGGCAGTGATCTGCTCGGCGACCCGCGCGGAAGCGGTGCCGCCGGCCGAGGCCTTCGATTCGAGCCACCGCTCGCCCGCGAGCACGTCGTAGAACTCCTCGTCAAGCAGCTCGGACTCGGCCGCGATCTCTTCGCGCGTCAGCTCAGAGAGCGTCCGCTCGCTCGTGGTCGCCTTGCGCACAAGGCTTCCCACCACGCCGTGCGCTTCGCGGAACGGCATCCCGCGCCGGACGAGGAGGTCGGCGACGTCGGTCGCGGCAAGAAACTCGTCGGATGCGGCCGCGGCCAAGCGCTCCCGGTTGAAGGTGAGGCCGCCGACCATCCGCTCGGCTGCCGCAAGGCATGTCTCGAGCGTGTCAACGGCGTCGAAGAGCGCCTCCTTGTCCTCCTGGAGGTCTTTGGCGTAGGCGAGCGGTAGCGCGTGGAGGACGCCGATTAGCGTCGAGAACGACGCGACCACACGCGGGGCCTTGCCGCGCAGGAGCTCGGCGGCATCGGGGTTCTTCTTCTGGGGCATGATCGAAGAGCCTGAGGCGAAGTCGTCGGCGGCCTCGGCGAAGCCGAACTCCTGGCTCGACCAGATCACGATCTCGGAGCCCAGGCGCGAGAGGTGCGTCGCGCAGATCGCGGCCGCCGAGAGGTAGTCGAGCGCCGCGTCGCGGTTCGAGACAGCATCGATCGAGTTAGGCGAAGGCGCGTGGAAGCCGAGCTCGGCGGCGGTCGCGTCGCGGTCGAGGTCCCAGTTGAGGCCGGCTAGCGCGCCCGAGCCGAGCGGCATCTCGGCGAGCGCGGCGTCGCGCGCAGCCTCGAAGCGCCGTGCGTCGCGTCGCAGCATCCAGAAGTAAGCGAGGAGGTGGTGGCCGAGGTAGACGGGCTGGGCGCGCTGGAGGTGCGTGTAGCCGGGCATCGCCCAGTCCGCATGGCGTTCAGCCACGTCGACGAGCGTTGCCATCAGCGTCTCGGTCAATTCCAGCGCTCGCTCGGCCGAGAGCGAGACGAAGAGGGCCAGGTCGGTCGCGACCTGGTCGTTCCGCGAGCGGCCGGTGTGGAGCTTGCCGCCTACGACGGCCACCAGCTCGGTGAGACGACGCTCGACCGCCATGTGGATGTCCTCGTCGTCCGGGGAGAACTCGAAATCGCCGGCCGAGAGCTCGTCCCGCATCTGCTCAAGGCCGCGCAGAAGCTCCTGCAACTCCGCCTCGTCGAGCACGCCCGCTCGGTTCAAAGTGCGAGCGTGAGCGATCGAGCCCGCGATGTCCTGGGGCCAGAGGCGCTGGTCGAAGCCGACCGACGTGTTGATGCGCCGAAAGAGCGGGTCCTGGGGCTGATCGAGGCGGCCCATGCCTAGGGCTTGAAAATCTTTGGGATGGTGAGGGGGCGTGAGCGAAGCGCGGGCCAGACGACGTGGACGAGACCGGCATAGAAGCCGTCGCGAGGGATCTCTTCGAAGACGGTCTTGATCTGCGAGCGGCTGAGCCCGGCGCGCGAGAGCCCGCCCGAGACCTCGATCCTGTCGGCAAGGCGAAGTACCTCGACCTCGGCCCCCTGGTCCCACTGCGCCTTTACGGAGTGATGACGGGCGCATGCCTCAGCGCAAAGCTCGGCGCGGCGGCTATCCCACCCCGTCTCGAGCCCGATCGCGCGGGCGACGTCTCCGCCCTCGTCGGTGTAGACGCCCCCGTCGGAGACGGACTCGTAGAGGCCGATGTCGTGAAGGAGCGCGGCGCAGAGCATCACCTCGCGGTCGAGGTCGGCGTTGTGCTTTTGGGCGAGGAGCTCGCACAGGCAAAAACAGCGGAGGCAGTGAGCTTCCATCGTGCCTGCGGTCTCCCCCGTCGCCTCGCGAAGCGCCTCGAGGCTCGCGCGCTCGGCGGTCGTCTCGATCAAGCTCTCGGCTTGGAGCGTCATGACCAGTCCTTTGCGCCCAGCGCCTCGGAAAGCGCCTCGACCACGGTTTCAACCTGTTCTTCGGTCATCGAAGGAAAGAATGGCAGCGCAAGCGAGCGCTCGGCGACATCTTCGGCAACCGGAAACTCCCCGCCCTCGAAGCCGAACCGCTCTCGGTAGTGCGGCATGAGGTGGATGCAAGGCAAATAGGCCTTCGCCGCGACGCCGCGCTGGGCGAGATCGGCGATGGCCGCCTCGCGGTCGAACCCCTTCGGGACGCGCACGGTGTAGACGAACCAGCTCCGGCGCTCCTCGCCGCGGTCAGCGCATGGCAGAACGAAGCCGTCGAGATCGCCCTCACCTGCCGGAGCGCCGTACGTTTCGCGCAGACGTTCGGTGTAGGCGTCGGCGACGCGGGCCCGTGCTGAAAGAAGCTCGTCTGCTTTTTCGACCTGCGCGATCCCCAGCGCAGCCTGGAGGTCCGTCATCCGGTAGTTGAAGCCGAGCCGGTCGTGGTCGAGCCAGTCCATGTCGATCGCCCGACCCTGATTTCGCTCCGAGCGAAAGACGGCCGCCTCGTCGGCCGAGCGCGGAAGGATCATCCCGCCCTCCCCCGTCGTCAGCTGCTTGTTCGCGTAGAAGGCGAAGGTGGCGATGTGTCCGCGGGCGCCGAGCGTGACGCCGTCCGCGTCGACGCCGCCGGGCGCCTCGCAGGCGTCCTCGAGGACGCCGAGCCCTCGCGCCTCGGCCAAGCGGCAGAGGTCCGGAAGCGCGGCCGGGTAGCCGAAGATGTCGACCGGCAGGATCCCGGCCGTCCTCTCCCCCATCGCCGCCTCCGCGGCGCCCGGGTCGAGGTTCAAAGTCACCGGATCGATGTCGGCAAAGACCGGCGTTACGTCCTCGTAGAGCAGGCAGTTCGCGGACGCCACGAACGAGAAGGGCGAGGTGACGACCTCGTCACCCTCACACCAGCCGAGAGCTCGCACCCCGAGGTGGAGCGCCGCGGTACCCGAGGAAACCGCGACCGCGTCGTCGACTCCTACCCACTCGGCGAACTCGCGCTCGAAGCGCTCGAGCACGGGACCGAGCGACAGGCGCCCGGAGCGAAGGACCTCGAGGACCAGCTCTTCCTCGCGCTCGCCCACCTCCGGCTTCGCGAGGGGGATGTCCTCACTCATTGCGAACGGCCGCGGGCCGCGGCTGGAAAGCGAACTCGAGCGAGTCGACAAGCGCCTCCCACGAGGCCTCGATGATGTTCTCCGAGACGCCGATCGTGCCCCACGAGTCGTGCCCGTCGGAGCTGTCGAGGAGGACGCGCGTGATCGCGCCCGTCCCGTCGTGCGAGTCGAGGATGCGCACCTTGTAGTCGGTCAGCTCGATGTCGGCGAGGTGTGGATGGAGGTCGGTGATCGCCAGGCGTAGAGCGCGATCGAGCGCGTTCACGGGGCCGTTCCCCTCGGCGGTGCGGATGTAGCGCTGGCCTTCGACCCAGATCTTGATCGTCGCCTCCGTCTCGACCTGGCCGTCGGCGCGCTTCTCGGTGATTACGCGAAAGCTCTCGAGTCGAAAGAGCGAGGAGTAGAGCCCGGCTTCTCGGCGCAGGAGGAGCTCGAAGGAGGCGTCGGCCGCCTCGTACTGATAGCCGCGGTGCTCGCGCTCCTTGACGCGTTCGAGCGCGCGCTTGGCGGCGTCGGCGTCGAGGTCGATCCCGGCCGTCTCGGCCTGCGAGAGAACGGAGCCCTTGCCTGAGAGCTCGGAGATGAGGATGTCTCGCCCGTTGCCGACGAGCGCCGGGTCGAGGTGCTCGAAGGTACGCGCGTCGGCCTGGATACCGGCGACGTGCATGCCCCCCTTGTGGGCGAAGGCGTTTCGCCCCACGTAGGCCTGATCCGGGTTCGGCGTGACGTTCAGGAGCTCGTCGACGAAGTGAGACGTCTCGGTGAGGAGGCGCATCCGCTCTGGGCCGACGACGTCGAAGCCCAGCTTAAGCTCGAGCGCAGCCAGGATCGAGGCGAGGTTGGCGTTCCCGCAGCGCTCGCCGAGGCCATTCATCGTGCCCTGGACGAGCCGCGCGCCCGCGTCGACCGCCGCAAGCGAGTTGGCGACTCCGCACTCCGCGTCGTTGTGGGTGTGGATGCCGATGCTCACGTCGGGATGCGAGCCCGAGAGCTCGTCCACCACGGTCGCCGTGGCGCTCGCGACCTCATGCGGAAGGCTCGCGCCATTCGTGTCGCAGAGCGTCACGTTCTCGGCACCCGCCGCGACCGCGGCGCGCAGGCACTCGAGCGCATAGCCCGAGTCGTCGCGCCAAGCGTCGAAGAAGTGCTCGGCGTCATAGACGACCCGCTTGCCTTCCGAGCGGCAGAAGTTGACCGAGTCGAGAATCATGTTGAGGTTCTCCTCGCGGGAAACCTTCGTGACCTTCTCGAGATGAAGGCCCCACGTCTTACCGACGAGGGTGCACACGGGCGCAAAGGACTCCACAAGCGTCCGCAGCGCATCGTCCTCGGCCGCCGCGATTCCGCGCCGGCGGGTCATGCCGAATGCGCAGATCGCCGTGGTTTCGAGCTCGACCGAGGCCAAGAGCTCGAACAGCTCGGCCTCCTTGGGGTTGGACGAAGGGAAACCGGCCTCGACGAAGTGGACGCCGAGGCGGTCGAGAGCCTTGACGACCCGGACCTTCTCGGCAGCGGAGAGCGACATGCCCTGCCCCTGCATGCCGTCACGGAGGGTGGTGTCGTAGAGCTTGACTGTGGTCACGAGAGATATGCCTTTCTGGGTGCGAGGGGACCGATCGAACGTGTGCGCGGGAACGCCCGCGCGGCCACGGCGCTACGCCGCGGCGCGGCTAATTCGCTCGATCTGTCCTGGGTGAAGGCTCATCAACTCTCTGTTGCCACCTTACTCGGCACCTCGATGAAATCCAGCCATTCGAGATACTCCTGAGCGCGCCCGTGCAGGGCGTCCTCGTACTTGGCCTGGACGACGCAGGTGATTTCCCCCGGCCCACCGAGGTCGTGGTCGTCGATCTCTCGCACCGGCACCAGCTCGGCGGCCGTCCCGCAGAGGAACATCTCTTCGGCGAGGTAGAGCTCAGAGCGCGAGATCTCGCGCTCTACCACGGGATAGCCGAGGTCTGAGGCGATCTGCATGATCGAGCGGCGGCTGATCCCGTCGAGGATCGAGGCCGTGTGCGGTGGCGTCACGAGCTGCCCGTCGCGAACGATGAAGATGTTCTCGCCCGAGCCCTCGCAGACATGGCCGAGCTCGTCGAGAAGGATCGCCTCGTCATAGCCGGCGTTCGCGGCCTCAGTCTTCGCGAGGATCGAGTTGAGGTACTGGCCCGACGCCTTCGCATGTGGGATCAGGCCCGCAGGTGAGATACGCCGCCATGAGGAGACCTTCGCGCGGATGCCGTTCTGCTTTCCCTCGTCCCCGAGATAGGCGCCCCAAGGCCATACCGCGATCGTCATGTCGATTGGCGAGTCCTTGGCGAAGAGGCCCATCTCGCCATAGCCACGGAAGGCCAGCGGGCGGATGTAGCAAGCGCTGAGCCCGTTGCGCCGGATCAACTCATGAGTCGCCTCGCGGATCTCCTCGATCGGAT
>JALZIJ010000221.1 GCA_030860375.1 Actinomycetota bacterium
CCCCTTGAGACCGTCGGCATGCCGGGCGGCTGCAGGCGGCAAGCCCATGCTCGCCACATTCAGGAAGGGCAGGTCACCCATCCGCCCTACGTCCAGCCTCCGGGTGCGCCCACCGTCGGCCGCGAGCTCGCAGGCGTCGCCTGCCTCGCGCGGGATGCCGAGCTCGCGCGCGAAGTCGTTGGCCGTCCCGGTGGGAATCACCGCAAGCGGCAGTCCCGCACGTGCCGCGGGCGCGGCAACGCACGCGAGCGAACCGTCCCCGCCCGCCACCACGAGGCCGTCCGGCTCGGAGGCCACCGCGCCGTCGGCGTCGTCGAGGGCGAACTCGCGCACTTCGAGGCCTTGCTCACGCAGACGCTCGGCGACTTCGTGGGCATCGCCCGAGCCCGAGTCCGGATTCGCGAGTAGGGCAACCGAGCGCATCGCCTGGAACCTATGCCACCCCACTCTCGTTTACCGTGCCGCTCGATGGAACCGCGCGAAGAATCCCGCCTCAACGAGTACGAGCGTGGTTTTCACCGCGCCGGACTGCCGCTCTTCATCGCGGAGCGCTCGGCGGCAACGGACATCTTCAACCGAGCCGCGCCACTGATCGGGCTTGTCTTCTTCGCTGAGGTCCTCGGCGGGCTCAACCTCGACTGGTCGCCCTGGGCGAACGTCTTGGCGCTCGTCGGCTCCCTCGCCCTTCTCCTCACGGGCACCGTGCTTCTCAACCGCTCTCGCGGACGCCCTGCGGTGGCGATCCCCGAAGATGTCGAGCCGATCGAGCTCGTCGGCTTCGTGATCGTCCCCTCCGTGTTGCCGCTCATCTTCGGTGGGCAGTGGGTCAGCGCGCTGGTTACGGCACTGGGAAACCTCGTGCTGCTCGGGTTGATCTACGCGATTGTCGGGCTCGGTCTTCTGTCGATCGTCCGCTGGACGATGGGCCGGCTTGCCGGACAGCTTCGTGCTTCGCTCGAGTTGTTCGCCAGGGCGATTCCGCTTCTCATGATCTTCTCGGTGGTGCTCTTCCTGACGGCGGAGGTGTGGCAAGTGTTCTCCGGCGTCGAGCTTGCAGCCCTCGGGATCCTGACCGGCCTCTTCATCGCGCTCGGGACAAGCTTTCTGGTCGCTCGTCTGCCACGCGAGGTGACGGCGCTCGAACGGGAGGCGGGCGCCGATGCCGCTCCGCTCGATCGCCGCGAGCGTCTGAACGTCGGGCTTGTGATGTTTGTGAGCCAAGCCCTTCAGGTGCTGTCGGTAAGCGTCGCGATCGGCGGCTTCTTTGTTGCGCTCGGGGTGCTGGCGATTGATCCTGAGGTTACGGAGAGCTGGACCGGCGGTCCTCCGAACGGCCTCATCGAGTTCGATCTGTTCGGTCACGAGTCGGTCCTCAGCGAGGAGCTTCTGCGGGTAGCGGGGGCAATTGCCGCTTTCACAGGCCTCTACTTCGCGATCTCGATGCTGACCGACGACGTCTACCGCCGGGAGTTCCTCGAAGAGCTGACGTCAGAGATGCGCGAGAGCCTTCGCGAGCGCGCCGAGTACCTGAAGCTCCGCGCATCCCGCAGCCCTTAGGCTGAGGTCATGGAATACCCCGATACCGACGTCACATCCTTTGTCCTCGAGCGTGCAGAAGAGCTGGGGGACACGCCCGCGCTGATCGACGGCCCTACGGGTCGCACGATCACCTACGCCGAGCTGGACAACGCCACCAAGGCGCTTGCAGCCGGCCTCGCCGCGCGAGGTTTCGAGCCGGGGGATTCGCTCTGCGTCTACTTGCCGAACCTGCCCGAGTACGCGATCGCATTTCACGGCGTCGCTCGCGCCGGTGGCCGGGCGTCGACCGCGAACCCGCTCTACACGTCCCGCGAGCTTCAACACCAGCTCGAGGACTCGGGCTCCAAGTTCCTGCTTACGATCCCGCAGTTTCTCGACGTCGCCCGAGAGGCCGCCGAGGCTGCGGGAGTCGAGGAGATCTTCGTGGTCGGCCATGCAGAGGACGGAGCCACCGCGCTCTCGGACCTGATGGGCGATCCCGGCGATGCGCCGGAGGTCGATGTCTCAGGGGACGACTTGGCGGTCCTTCCCTATTCGAGCGGCACTACGGGTCTTCCGAAGGGCGTCATGCTCACGCACAAGAATCTGGTCGCGAACCTGGTTCAGATCCAGCAGGCGTTCGCGATCAAGGAGAGCGACGTGCTCGTCGGCGTCCTTCCGTTCTTCCACATCTACGGGCAGACGGTGATCATGAACCAAGGTCTACGGGCCGGGGCGACGATTGTCTCGATGCCACGCTTCGACCTCGAGCAGTTCCTCGATCTGATTCAGGAGCACGGCGTTTCACAGGTCTACGTCGTGCCGCCGATCGCGCTTGCACTGGCAAAGCATCCCGCAGTGGACGAGCGCGACCTCTCCTCCATCAAGACGGTCATGTCAGGTGCCGCGCCGCTCGGCGCAGAGCTCGCCGACAAAGTTGCAGAGCGGCTCGACTGCAACGTCATCCAGGGCTACGGCATGACCGAGACGAGCCCGGTCACCCACATCGTGCGCCCCGATGGCGAGAACCGCGCCGGCTCGATCGGCAAGGAGCTCGAAGACACCGAGTGCCGCATCGTCGACGTCGAGTCGGGTGAGGACGCACCCGACGGCGAGCGCGGCGAGCTTTGGATCCGCGGCCCGCAGGTGATGGCGGGTTACCTGAACAACGACGAGGCGACCGCTGAGACGATCGACTCCGACGGCTGGCTTCACACGGGTGACATCGCGGTGCGCGACGAAGACGGCTTCTATTTCATCGTCGATCGCTTAAAAGAGCTCATCAAGTACAAGGGCTTCCAGGTCCCGCCGGCCGAGCTCGAAGCAATCCTGATCAACCACCCCGGCGTGGCCGATGTCGCCGTGATCGGGATTCAGGACGAAGACGCGGGCGAGATCCCGAAGGCCTACGTCGTCGCTGCGGGCGACGCTGAGCTCGACCACGAAGAGCTGATGGGCTACGTCGCAAAGCAGGTCTCCCCACAAAAGAAGGTGCGCCTCGTCGAGGAGATCGACGAGATCCCGAAGTCCGCCTCGGGGAAGATCCTGCGGCGAGAGCTCAGGGATCGCGACCCAGACGCCGCGGAGGCCTAGGCGGTCCGGCACGTCTGATTGTCAGCCCGAGAAGCCGATGCCGCGCGCCGGGTCGGCTACGCGGATGAAGACGACCGTTGCGAGGTTCAGGGCGACGCTGCCTTCCTGGGTCTTCAGGTCGTGCCAGCCCTGACCCGACTCCACGGCCTTGCGCAGCCCGGCCAGCTCCTTTTCACCCATCTTCACCGACAGCACCTGCCCGATTCCGAATCCGATCTCGACCTTGGTCTCAACTTCGGCCATGCGTATCAGTGTCCCTTCGCAGGTTCGACAATCTCGGTCAGGACCCCGCCCGTCGAGCGGGGGTGAAGGAAGGCGACCCGGCTCTCGCGGATGCCCGTGCGCGGCTCGGAGTCGATCAGCTCGAGGCCGGCATCCGCAAGCTCGGAGAGCGTTGCGTCGATGTCTTCAACGCGATAGGCGACGTGGTGAAGCCCCGGACCCTTACGCTCGAGGAACTTGCCGACGGGGGTGTCAGGCCCGAGGGGGCTCAACAGCTCGACATGGCAGTCACCGACGTCGAGGAGAACCGCTTCGACCCCTTGCTCCTCAACGGTTTCGCGATGAGCAACCGGCATCTCCATCGACTTCTCATAGAGCGCAAGAGAAGCCTCGAGGTCGTCGGTGGCGACGCCGATGTGATCGATCAGGCCGAACATCGGCGCCGAGTGTATTCCGGGCCACCGAACGCCAGCGAGATCGTGATCGACCGGCTCCATGCCAATCGATGGCGACGTCGGCGGTTAGGTGTCGTCGGAGCTCTTGGGCTCTTCTGTGGCGAAGACCTCGGCGGGGAGCGAGGCGTCGGTCGGCTCGTCGTCCTTAGGGTCGGTTCGCCTCTCCCGGTGCGCTTCCATGATCTCCTTGATCTCCTCGTGCTCGATCACCTCGTTTTGGAGCAGCTGCTCAGCGACGAGATCGAGGAGGTCACGGTGGTCGGATAGCAGGCGGTGGGCGCCGCGGTAGGCCTCCTCGGCGATCGCTTGGACCTCCTCGTCGCGGATCTGGCGTAGCGCCTCGGAGACGGTGAAGTCGTCGCCCGGCACCTGGTGCGAGCGGATGTGGGTCCCCATCGCGTAGTCGAAAACCATGGAGCGGGCGATGGCGGTGACGCGCTTGAGGTCGTCTGAGGCCCCCGTTGTGATCCGCCCGAAGGTGATCTGCTCGGCGACGCGGCCGGCGAGGAGGACCTTCATGTAGTCGATCAGCTCTTGGCGCGACTTGAGATAGCGGTCTTCTTGGGGCAGGTTGAGCGTGTACCCGAGGGCCTTGCCGCGAGGAACGATCGAGACCTTCTGGACCTTGTCCACCGAGGGCAGGAGCTCGGAGGCGATCGCGTGCCCGGCCTCGTGCCAAGCGATCACCTTCTTCTCGGCGTCGGTGATGATCTTTCGTGACTCGAGCCCCGCGACGATCCGCTCGAGGGCGTTGTCGAAGTCGGCCTGGACGATGAACTCGCGCTTGTTACGACCCGCGAGGATCGCGGCTTCATTGGCGAGGTTCGCGAGGTCGGCGCCGGTGAGGCCCGATCCGTGGCGGGCTACCCGTTCGAGGCTCACGTCCTGGCCAAGGGGCTTCGAGGCGGTGTGAACCTTGAGGATCTCGATCCTGCCCTTGCGGTCCGGCGGGGGTACGAAGACCTGGCGGTCGAAGCGGCCGGGGCGAAGGAGGGCCTTGTCGAGTTTGTCGAGGAGGTTCGAAGCCGCCATGACGACGACGTTGTCCTGCGAGTCGAAGCCGTCCATCTCAACGAGGAGCTGGTTCAGGGTCTGGTCTCGCTCGCCTGAGACATCGGAGCCTCGCGCGGCACCCACGGCGTCGAGCTCGTCGATGAAGACGATCGCCGGCGCGTTCTCGCGGGCTTCGGTGAAGAGGCGGCGGATGCGGGCTGCGCCGAGGCCGGCAAACATTTCGATGAACGACGACGCGGACTGTGAGAGGAAGGTGGCGCCCGATTCGTGCGCGACGGCCTTCGCGAGGAGGGTCTTACCCGTGCCCGGGGGGCCGTGGAGCAGGATCCCTTTTGGAACCTTTGCTCCGAGGGCCTTGAAGCGCTTGGGGTCCGACATGAAGTCGACGATCTCCTGAAGCTCGGCCTTTGTCTCGTCGACGCCGGCGACATCGGCGAAGGTGACGGCGGCTCTGGACGACGAGCTGATCTCCTGGGGCTTCGTTTTCGGCATCAACTTCAGCGTCTTCCACATGAAAAACGCGATGATCGCGAAGAAGAGGAGCGGTCCGTAAACGACGAGGTAACTCTCGAACTCGGCGTAGCTGATGGCTAGGAGCATGCTCATGTCGGAACCTGGGCGCCCTCCGCGGAGCCCTCTGAATCGCTATCGGCACGCGTGGGCTCGACTCTTAGCAATTCGGCCACAGCCGCTTCGCCGACCGCCAGCTGATCCGGGGTGGGCTCGCGGGTCGAGACGAGGCGCTGGATCTCATAGCCGGTCTGATGGACGGCGCGCGAGAGGGCTGCATCGGGCTTTCGCTCGCTGAACGCGAAGACCTCGACCGCGGCGCCGGTGGCTGCCAGCGAGGCCGCTCCGCGGGCAAGCGCGGTTGGCCGCGTGAGCGTGCCTTCGACGATCACCTGTCCGGCCACGCTGAAGGCGAGCATCGGGCCGATCAGGTTCGAGCCGCAGCGCTCGTGCTCCTTCGGCTCGTCGGCGGCGGAGCGCCCCGACTCGTACGCGCCGATCGCCTTGTGCTCGGCGCCGTGGTATGCCGCGAGGTCGCGGTCCCGAAGCGCTGCGAGCGCCGGCACCAGGCCCAGCACCGCCACGATGGCCTCACGCGACGCGCTGCCGCGGGCGAGCTTTCGAGCGGCCGCGGACGCCGCGCTTGCCATGCCGGCGGCCACGATCACGCGCGGGTCTTCGAATGGCAGGCGAGCTGATCGGAGGCGCATGCGCGCGAGCGGCACCACCATCAGCGCCTCGGCCAGCCTGAGCGGCCCACGCACCATCGGCGTCGTGGACAGACGTCCTCGCGCGAGAGTCGGCTTGAGGCCGGAGGCCACCTCGACCTCGCCCGCCTTGTTGCGAACGGCGACTGCCCAGTGGGTCGGGCCGTGGACGAGAAGGCCGTTTCGAAGCGCCATCCCGCCAAGTCGAAGCTGCTCGCCCTCGGCGGGTTCGTCGTCCTCAGGCGCAGTCGCTACCTCGCTCACGCGCCTAAAGGCGCTCATCCAAGGATCCTCTGCGCAAGCCATGCGTAGAAGTCTGCCGCAAGCTCGACGTCGGCGACCGCAGCGCGCTCGTCGGCGCCGTGGACCAGCGGAG
>JALZIJ010000232.1 GCA_030860375.1 Actinomycetota bacterium
GGGTCGGTCTCCTCGATGTACACGGCGATCTCTTCGTTGGCCGTGCGGGTCAGCTTCAGGCGGAGAGTGCCTCGAGCTTCGGCCGCGACCGGCGGGCGCCACACGAGGAGTCGGCGCAGCTCAGCCAAAGCAAGCTTGCTGCTCGGGAACCGCTCGCCAGGGGATGGCGCAACCAGCTGCCCCAGGAAAAACTTCCCATCCTCAGGGATGTCGACGTCGTCTAAGGCCGACGTCGTCGTGTCTTCCGTTAGTTCGTAATCGCGGGGCAACAGGCATCGAAGGGCTGTGACCCCAAGCGAGTAGAGGTCGCTTCGCCCGTCGAGGTCGCCCCTTGTTCGCTCGGGGGCGGAGTAGGGGCGCGAGTAAAACTCCCGCACCGTCACGCCGACGCGCATCGAATCGAGCAGCTTCGCGAGGCCAAAGTCGGCCAACTTCGGGCGACCGTCGGCGTCCATCATCACGTTCTGGGGCTTGATGTCCCTGTGCAAGATCCTTCGGGAGTGGGCGAACGCCAGCCCTTCGAGCAGCGGCACGAGCGTAAGCTGAGAGAAGGAATCCCAGCCAGCACCTGGGTTCAGCTCATCGCCGGCGCCCTCGTGCTCGCATCGCTGGATGAAGTCGAGCAAGGCTTCGTCCAGCCACTCGAGCGCCACGTAGTACTGGTTACGATCGGGGTCGAAGCCGGCGGCACGGATCTCGACGATGTTCGGGTGTTTGAGCGCCTCGAGTGCTTCCCTTTCCCGCAGGAAGAACTCCTCGCGAAGAGCGTCCTCGAGCGCGGGTCCCTCGAACACCTTGAGCGCCACGATGCCGCCCTCGGAGGAGTGGTCGCGCGCGTGGTAGACGCGTGCCGTGCCACCGATGCGGGGTTCTCCCGGCTCAAGCACAAAGCGGCCATCAACAACCTCGACACTCACGACACGCGCACCTCCTCGTTAGACCCTCTCCTAGAGAAGGCCGGGTCAAACCGCGTTGTGGTGATCCCGCGCCGCATGGTGAACCCGGTCTATACCTCTCCGACGGATTGAGAAAGCAGAAACGCGCAAACCGTGACGATTGTCTGCACCATCGGAGACAAGCGCGAGCGGGTCCTCTCCCCTCGATCATCATCTCTGGGTCGCGGCTGCGATTCGCCCGAGACTTCCGGTTCCCGGCGCTTGCGGCGCCGGGTGTAGAGAAAAGCCCCTGCAGCGACCACGCCGAGTGGCGCCGCCGCCGTGGACAGCGCGGGATTCGCCGCGCCGAGAGCCAGGCTCCGGCCCGTTGCTTCCGCCAAAGCTGAGGCGCTTAGAGCCTTGACGAGCGTGCGGGCCGTAGCGGTGTGTGACGTCGAGCTTTCCTCTGCATTCGCAACGATCGTGGCGTCGGGCGTGCCCTCTCGTGCGAGGGTCTCGGCAAGCGCCGCTCGATGAAGCCACTCTCTGCGGTGCTCGCTGTTCTTCGTCTTGAGATACATCTCGAAGCCGGCGAAGTCCTCGCGCGCCTCATCGCTCGAGGGGAGCTTCTTGACCATCTCCGCAAGGTCGGAGACCTGCCCGAACACCGCAGTCACCAACTCGCGTGCGATTGAGCCATCTGTTCGCAGGTCGAACGGTCCAACAAGCGCAAACTCGGGCGCGAGCTCGATCATGCGGCGCCGGAAGCCCTGGGTTAGGTCGATGTTGCCGGAAAGTCCGAGGGACCGTCGCAAGTTGCGGACGATCTCGGCCTCGAGTTCCTCGTCACTGAGCTCGCCGCTGGATCGAACGGGGTTGAGCAGATGCAACAGCTCCCTCTTGTCCTCGGTCGAGAGCCGTGGAATGGCGGTCACCATGGACGACCAACTGCGCTCAAGTTTCGGACGAGCCCGATCGAAGCCACGCGACTCACGTACCTGCGATCGCTGCGGTCGTGGGGGATCCGGTGTCGTCGGCGAGCTTGGGCGCCGACAGCCCGGATACCACCGCGCCGGCACCCGGCTGCCGGCGCGCGTGCTGGTTGGCCTTGACCGTTCGCCGAACGACCCTGAACGCCTTTCCGACGACAACGCCCGTCGTCGTGGCGATGGCGACGCCGACGATCGCTGGGCCGGCCACGGTCGCGCTCACGGCTGCAAGCGCGCTTGCAGCCGCGGCGCCCCCGCTGCCCATCCCACCCACTGCTCCAGCGGTCGCCACGGCCGCGGAGGCCACCCCGGCGCCAATGCTGACCGCGCCAGCGGAGCCAGCCGCGGTGACGAGCACCGCGCTCGTGGCAGC
>JALZIJ010000240.1 GCA_030860375.1 Actinomycetota bacterium
CCCTTCGCCACAGGCTGAGGACTGGCGGCTGATGGCAGCGGCTCTTCAGGCCGGCTGGCCCACCGTCGCGGCGCTTGTAAAGCGAGCAGCCAACGAGCTGGTGCGGGTACCCGGCGCTGCCATCCCCGGGGTGCTCGCGCCGACGATCTTCTTCGTCGGCTTGACGTCTGTTTTCGCAGGCCTCACCGAACTGGAGGGTTTTGGAACCGACAGCTACGAGAGCTTCATCATTCCCGTGTCGCTGCTCCAGGGCGCGGGCTTCACCGGCGCCGCGACAGGCGTGAACCTCGCGCGCGACATCGAACAGGGGTGGTTCGACCGTTTGCTGGCATCGCCCGCGCCGCGGCCCGCGCTCTTGGCAGGCCTCGTCATTTCAGCGTCAGTGCGCGCGCTGGTGCCTGCGGTGGTCTTGCTCGGGGTGGCCCTTGCGATCGGCGCGCACTGGCCCGGCTTCCTGGGCCTCGCAATCGCCTTCTTCGGAGTCATGGCCATGGGCACCGTCGCGGCGCTCTACGGGTGTGCGCTCGCGCTTCGCTTCCGCACGCAGGCCGCTGCGCCCCTGATGCAGGCCGGCATGTTCGTGGGCGTCCTGATGACGACGTCTTACGCCCCGCTCGAGCTCCTCACGGGCTGGCTTCACACCGTCGCCGAGATCAATCCGGTCACCCATGTGCTCGAGATGGCCCGCCAAGGCTTCGTGCCGGGCGAGGTGACGTGGGCGGAGACGTGGCCGGGCCTCGTCGCCCTCGCGGGCCTGATGTTTGTCTTCGCAGCATTCGCCCTACGCGGAATGCACCGGATGGCTGATTGATGCCGCAGGTCAGGATCACCGAGTTCACGGACCCCGGCTGTCCTTGGGCCTGGAGCGCCGAGCCTGCGCGCAGGCGCCTCAACTGGCTCTACGGCGCGGAGCTCGAATGGCGGACGCGGATGGTCGTCCTCGCTGAATTGCCAGAGGAGTACGAAGAGAAGGGCATGACGCCCGAGAAGCTTCAGGGGTCGACGCGAAAGATCGCATCCGAGCACGGGATGCCGATCGACACCACGATCCGGCCCCACGTCACCGCCACCGCCGACGCGTGCCGCACCGTGATCGCGGCGCGGCTTAACTCGCCGGAGCACGAGCGCCAGGTGCTTCGCTGCCTGCGGGTCGGCTACTTCTCAGGTGGGATGCTGGACGACCGCCATACGATCGACGAGGCCGTGCGCACAGCCGGCCTCGACCCGGACGAGGTCCACGGCTGGGCCTCCGAAGACACGACCGAGGATGCGCTTCGAGAAGACATGGCGAAAGCCCGGGAGCCGATGCCGGCCGCCGAAGCGCTCGACCACAAGCTCGCGAACTGGTCGGGCGGGCATCGCTACACCTGCCCGAGCTACGAGATCGAGCGGCTCGACGACGGCGTGCGGATCTCGGTTCCCGGTTTCCAGCCGTTCGCCACCTACGACGTAGTCCTCGCGAACCTGATGCCCCGACTCAACCGGCGCGAGGACCCCGAAGACGTGGTCGAAGTCCTCGATTGGGCAGGCACGCCGCTCGCCTCGCAAGAAGTTGCGACCGTCATGGACATCGATACGCGCGAGGCCCGCGAGCGCCTGGGCAGGGTCGCCGAGGAGCGCCACGTAGGCGCGGACGGCTTCTGGACGTTGGCGGGCTAGCCCGAACGCGGGTTGGCCCCCCACCTTCTTCGCTGCGTGTCCTGTGCCGATCCACTGTGGATCGTTCTTTGACTCTCAGCGCTGTGACGTGCGCTTTCGCAGAAGCGTCGCGGCTTTTTCGGTCGCCTCGAATGGGCTTTGGAGGAGGAGGTCTTCCGGGACCCGGTCGTGCAGGTAGTCGTTGGCGGTGAAGAGGGCCTCTCGGTGAGCGTCCCTTCGGAGCTTCCAACCGGTCTGGTGGTAGCGGTTTGAGTCGACCTCGATGACGACCTTCTCGCTGCGCCAGAGGAAGTCGACCTCGTGGTACTCGTCACCGAGGAGAATCCAGCGGTTGATTCCGGGCTTTGGGAGGCCTCTGTGTGCGCATAGCTCTGCGTAGCGCCGCTCGAGGCTGGACTTCGGCGCGTTCTTCCCTGAGAGGTCACCGTGCTCGAGGACTCGCCTGAGCCGGCGGATGCCGCGGCGGCCCCTTGAGCGAGCGAGGAGGTCCTCCATCGCTCGCTTGTCGAAGAGGCCCAGAATCTCCGCTTCGTTCGCCGCTTTCTCGACGCTTGCGTCGCCGAGCCTGAGTCGCGAGATCGAGAAGCGTAGGGGCGACGCTGGTGACCGGGATGCCGTCGACCTCGGTGACATCCTGGGGAGCGAGACTTGCCCGATGGCATCGGATGCCTTTGTGCCGCCGGAGCGGGCGGCCGGCGGGAATCGTGACGTCGAAGTAGGCCGAGGCGCTCTTGCGGATGCCGAGGTGAGACGCCGCCGAGGCGTGCGACAGCACCGCATCCGGCCCGCACGCGAGCACGGCGGCCATGCGGTGCCCGTTCGGCGTGAGGTCAGGGCGGCCGAAGGCGTACACGCCTGGGTATTTCGGATGGAGCTCGCCGGCTTGCACGCGCTTTCGCACCCCGGAATCGCCCAGGCCGAGCGAACGGCAATCACTAAGGGTGACGACCTCGAATTGGCAGCCCGCAATCTCAGCGATCTGGCGTGTGAGGTGGCCGCGCTCAGGACCCCTTTCTCGCCGAGAGTCGTTTCGCGGCCCTATCTGTCCCGTTTTTCGACTCTCGGCGGGCATGGGGACAGCCTGAGGCCTCGCGGCGCGCGCATTGCGCTTGGAATGCGCCGAGTCTCAGGCGAATCTGTGACGTTTGTGCTACGACCACCCTCCCACTACTAGCCCTTGGAGCGCTCCGGACCACGCAAGCGCCGAGCCGACACCACCAGCCCTGGCAACGCGGGCGCTACTTGTAGCGGTAGGTGATGCGGCCGCGGTCGAGGTCGTACGGCGAGAGCTCGATCTTCACGCGGTCGCCAGGCAAGATGCGGATGTAGTGGCGGCGCATCTTGCCCGAGATGTGGCCGAGGA
>JALZIJ010000252.1 GCA_030860375.1 Actinomycetota bacterium
CAAGAAGTGGGCTCAGCCGGGATTCTGAGCGCGCCGCCCTAGCCTGAGGGCCACTCCGGCGGCCGGACTAAATCCAATACACGGACGCCCCGGTAGCCGCCGGGGCGTCCGCGCGCGCAGCCGCGGGTTACCACACAGGACCGAGATCAGAGGGAGACGCCCTGTCAGAGGAGGTGTGTTCGGCCACGGTCGGGCTATCGGCCACCACCAAGGTCCCTGGTCAAGTGCGGTTCGTATCGCCTCACTCAAGCATCCGCCGGCGGCATGAACTCGCACACTGGCGGTGCAACAGCTAAGGCTGTGACCGCGCCGGCTCGGCAAAGCCCGAAGGCGACGTCGATTCGGGAAACGTTGTCTGACGCACCATAAACTGCGTGCGGTGCGAGTGGTTTGCGTATCGGGACTATTTCCATTCCCCACGGACATCGGTACCGCGATACACGTCTGGGGGCTGGGGGAGGCGTTGGACGAGGCGTTCGACGTGCACTTCCTGTTCCTTCGGCGACGGGAGACGACAGATGCCCACTTGCTTGAGGTGCGGTCGCGATTGAAGGGGCCCGTGGAGGCCTTTCACGCGCCTCAGGCGAAGGCGGGCAAGCTTAATGTTGCGCACACTTGGTCGCGGGCTTTCGCGCGCGGTGCGCCCCCATGGGTTGTCGAGGAGTTCAGCGCTCCAATGGCCGCACGTCTCGCTGCTCTCGTTGACGACGCGGCGGCGGTCGTGTTCCTCTACGACCGCGGGCTGTATGCGCTCTCAGCGCCGCGTCTCTGTCCACCACTGATAACGGTGCGTCACGAGATCGAGGAATGGACCTCCCGTGAGGCGAGCCTGGCCGGGCTGAGTCGCCGGGAAGGCTTTCGCATGATGGCCGCGCGCCCACTCGTGCGGCGCCTAGAGGGGAGAACTGTGCGCCGTTGCGACTTTGTCGCGGTCACATCCGAGGAGGAGGATGAAAGGATGCAGGCGCTTTACGGCCGCCGGGCGGACATACTCATTCCGGCCGCAATCCGCCCGCAGCCTCAATGGAAACCGCACGATGGCCCGCCGACGATCGGCTATCTGGGCTCTCTCGACTACGGGCCAAACGTGGACGGACTCCACCGGTTTGTCGAGGAGGGGTGGCGAGGGATACCTCCGCCGACCCGACTCATCGTCGCAGGCCGAAGTCCGGTCGCGACCGTACGTGCCCTCGACGCCGACGGCCGGGTAGAGGTGACCGATGTGTCTGAGGACTTTGACATCTTCTTCCCTCGGTTCATTGAGCAAATTCAGGTGGGCGTCGCTCCCCTGTGGTCCGGCGGCGCCGGCGTGAAGGTGAAGACGCTGACGATGCTCGGCGCCGGCATCCCCGCCGTGCTCACGCCCGCGGCGGGACAGGGACTACCAGTCGTTGACGGAGTGCACTGCCTGATCGCAGAGGATCCTGGCGACTTCGCCCGGGCCGTGGTACGCCTTCTCGAGGACCGTTCGTTTGCCGCCGAGCTTGGCGCCGCAGGCCGGGAGCTCGTGAATCAGAGCTTTACTTGGCCGGTGGTGGGGCCACGATTCGCGCAGCTAGTCGGTCAGCGAGTCGCCCAGGCCTGAAGGCGACCGCAAGGCGGGCCTGAAGGAGGACCGCAAGCTGAGCAGTAGGCGGCTTCGACCTGAGCGCCGACAGCTACTGCCAGACTCGGCCGGTGGACGAACGAGCGATCAGGGGGGTCCCGTGGACGCTGGTGACCTTCGGATCGACGAAGGTCATCAGCCTGCTAACCACCGTCGTTCTCGCCCGGCTCCTCGTGCCGGAAGATTTCGGCCTCTTCGCGCTGGCCACCCTCGCCACCCTCTTTCTGACGATCTTCCGCGACCTCGGCATGGGGTCCGTTCTCATCCTCCGCCAGGACTACGACCGCCGATCGCAGGCGACCGTGGTCACGATGATGTTTGCGATGGGTTTTCTAGCTGCAGGCTTAGTGGTTGCGCTCTCGCCGCTTGCCGCCCTGGCTTTCGACGAGCCCCGCTTGGCCGGCGTCCTGGCGGCCCTGAGCCTGACCTTGGTCTTTGGCGGCGTCGCGTGGTCGTACGACGTGATAATGCAGCGTGTCCTTGCCTTCCGGCCGCGGTTCGTCGCGCAGATGACGCAGAGCCTCGCTTACACGATCGTCGCTGTCGCGCTGGCGGTGGCAGGCGCGGGAGTGTGGAGCCTCGTGGGCGGCGCCATAGCCGGCGGGGTGGCGGCGAGCGTTGCCTTCCTCGTCATGGCGCCTTACCGTCTGCCGCTTGCATTTGACCGCGGCGTCGCTCGGGATGCCCTGCGGAGCGGCCGCGGGTTCATCGGACAGGGGGTGCTCGCCCTCGTCCGTCAGAATACCGACTACCTCGTCATCGGCCGCTTGCTCGGTTCGCGCCCTCTGGGCCTCTACACGCTCGCCTACCGCTTCGGCGAGCTCCCCTATGTTGGTATCGCCGACCCGGTCGGGAAGGTGCTCTTCCCTGCGTTCTCGCAGATGCGCCAGGAAGGGGGGGACATCGCCGCCGCCTTCCTGGGCGCACAGCGGATGGTGGCGCTTTTCACCTGCCCACTCGGCGTGATCCTCAGCGCCGTAGCCGAGCCCTTCGTGGAAGCGATCCTCGGCTCCAAATGGATCGGGAT
>JALZIJ010000259.1 GCA_030860375.1 Actinomycetota bacterium
GTGCAGTGAACTTCCACTTGCGCCGGTGCCAGCCTGCGACCTTCTCCGCGCGAACGAGACCGGGATACTGCTCGACGGTCTCTCGGTTCTCGCGACGCACGACATCGGCCCTGACTCTGCTCGCTTGATCTTCAAGTAAGACGACGACCTTCTGACCGGGTTCTAACGCCACGGATCCGGGGGTCCTGCGTTTGATCTCAGTGCAAAACCCGCTGTCGAATGACGAGCGCCCGCACGCTGCGATCGCGCTCATCCGATCGCTCGATTCGCTCGTGGAAATCGTTGCGTTCAGATCGTTCGGATCGAAAGCGAACGCCTGCGCGCTTCCCAGCAAGGCAAAGCACGAGGCGGCGGCTACCGCCCCCAAGAACCACGGGCACTTGACGCGAGGCGAAACCATGGTCCCCATGATTTCAGATAGCCGCTGCGCTCGGAGCAGTTCCCGTGGGATGCAAGTAGGCGCTTCTCGCCCAAAGCACCCCAGTAGCTCTGGCTACTCGTCTACGTGGAAATGACCTTGAATCTACGAAACCGAAGGTCAGGTTCGAATCCTGTCGGGCCCGCTTCGCCGGTCGCCATAAACCGCTTGGACACGTGGTTCCCTGAACCCTGAAAGGATGCCCTTTCGATGCGGCTCGTGACCTTTCGTGACCCGGCAGGCGTTCAGGGCGTCGGGCGCTTCGACGGCGAGAACGTCGCCTCGCTTGAAGCTCCGACGATGCTCGATTGGCTGAATGGCGACGGCCACGGCGATACTGGTCAGACACGCGGGCTTGACGAGGTGGAGTTGCTCGCCCCGGTACCCGAGCCTCCGAGCGTCCGCGACTTCTTCGCTTTCGAGGATCACGTGGCGGCCGGCTGGCGTCGACGCGGCGGCGACATTCCACCGGCCTGGTATCAGGCGCCGGTCTTCTACTTTTCGAACCCGGCCTCGATACACGGCCCTGGAGAGAGCGTCCACCGGCCAAACGCTACGCGGATGCTCGACTTCGAACTGGAGATCGCGGCGATCTTGAGGACCGGCGGCGAAATCGCGGGCTTCACGCTCATGAACGACTGGAGTGCGCGCGACGTCCAGCGCGACGAGATGACCGTCGGCCTCGGCCCTGCGAAGGGCAAGGATTTCGCCACCTCCCTCGGGCCATGGCTTGTGACCCCCGACGAACTCGAGATCCGCGACGGGCGCATCGTGCTCGAGGCCATGGTCACGATCAACGGCGAGGAGGTCACCCGGACGAGCGCCGCCGAGCAGCACTGGTCCTGGACCGAGCTCGTTGGTCATGCGGCGCGCGACACCCAACTGAGGCCCGGCGACGTCTTGGGCTCCGGCACCCTTAACCGAGGCTGCCTACTCGAGCTGCTGCCGGTCGAGGGCGGGCGCTACCTCGAGCCCGGCGACGAGGTGGCGATCAGCGCCGAGGGACTGGGAACCCTCGACACACTGATTACCTGAGCGTCAGCACTCTTGCGTCACTCCACGGGGCGCTCGAACAGGGTCGAGAGCACAACCTGCGTCTGCGTCCTGGTGATCCCGGGCGCGTCTCGCAACCGCTCCAGTGCCGCCTCCAGGTGCTCGGTGTCGCGGGCGTGGAGGTGCAGGATGGCGCTCGCTTCACCGGCGACGGTGTGGGCGGCGGCGACCTCGGGGTGTCGGCCGGCAGCAGCGAGGATCTCCGCTGCGGACATCCGCCCCTCGCAGAAGAGGGACACGACCGCGTGGGTGGTCCAACCGAGGGCGCGGTGATCAAGCACCGCCGAGTACCCGCGGATCACCCCCGCTTCCTCGAGCCGGTTCACCCGCCGCTTCACCGCGGGCGCGCTCAGCGACACCCGGGAGCCGATGTCTTGAAACGAGCGCCGGGCGTTCTCGCGCAAGAGCGCAACGATCTGCTGGTCGATCTCGTCAAGAATCACGTTGCTCGACCCCGGATACGCAATGAATCGGTATTGAAAAGCGTCATCAACTAGCGGATCATAAACGTACACTCCAGCCAAAGGAGAGATTGATGCCGCCCCAAACCGCAACGAGGCCCCCGCCTCACCACTCGGAGCAGGATTTTATGCCGCTCAACGGCATCGATCACGTCGAGATGTATGTCGGCAACGCGGCGCAGGCCGCCTATTTCTACGAACACGCCTTCGGCTTTAGACCTGTTGCCTACGCAGGCCTTCAGACCGGCGTACGCGACCGCGCCTCTCACGTACTGGAGCAGGGACGAATACGCCTGGTTCTGACCGGGACCCTCCGGTCCAATTCCGAGATCGCCCGGCATCACGCCCGCCACGGCGACGGTGTCCGCACGATCGCGCTCTCGGTACCGGACGTCGACCGCGCCTACGCCGAGGCGCTCTCGCGCGGCGCACGCGGCCTCGCCAACCCCGCCGACACCTCCGACGGTCACGGCACAGTCCGCCGAGCGACGATCGCCGCGTACGGGGACACGCTTCACTCCTTCGTCGACCGCTCCGGCTACGAGGGGGCGTTCCTGCCCGGGTTCGAGCCGGTCGACGCATCCGCCTCCGCGGACGATGACCTTTTCCTAGCGATCGACCATGTCGTCGGCAACGTCGAGCTCGGCCACATGGAGGAGTGGGTGCACTTCTACGAGCGGGTCTTCGGGATGGTGGAGATGATCCACTTCTCGGACGAGGCGATCTCGACCGAGTACTCGGCGTTGATGTCGAAGGTCGTCGCCTCGGGCAACGGGCGTATCAAGTTCCCGATCAACGAGCCGGCCGAGGGACTTCGAAAGTCGCAGATCGACGAATACCTCGAGTTCTACGAAGGCGCTGGGGCGCAGCATGTCGCGGTCGCCACTCGCGACATCGTCGGCGCGGTGGCCGAGCTGAGACGCAGGGGGGTTGGTTTCCTCGAGATCCCCGAGGCCTACTACGACGAGGTGTTGGATCGCGTTCCGGAGGTGGCCGATCAGCTGACGGACCTGCGTGAGCAGGGCATCCTGGTCGATCACGACGACGAGGGCTACCTCCTCCAGATCTTCACGAAGCCTGTCGGCGACCGGCCAACCGTCTTCTTCGAGATCATCGAGCGCCACGGCGCGACCGGCTTCGGCGCCGGCAACTTCAAGGCGCTCTTCGAGGCGATCGAGCGCGAGCAGGACAAGCGGGGGAATCTCTGATGCGCTACTCGCAGCTCGGAGAGGTCCCGGCGAAGCGCCACGTCCAATTTCGCCGGGACGGCACCCTGCTCACCGAGGAGGTGATCGGCTT
>JALZIJ010000040.1 GCA_030860375.1 Actinomycetota bacterium
TCCCTAAGGACGCCGCCACTCAACACTTGTTCCGAGCTTTCGCCCGGAGTTAGGCCGCGTTGCGAAAGCCGCCGAGCGCGCCGTCCGAGGCGAGCCGGCGAAGTGCCGACTGCTCGAGCTTTTGAGCGTTCTTTTGCGTGACGCCCAGGTCGCGCGCTACGTCGCGAATCGACTTGGCGGGCCGGCCGCCGGTGCCGAAGCGGCCGCGAATGACCTCGGCCTCGAGCTCGGGCAGCTTGGAGAGAGCCGTCTCGACGGCGTTCTCCTGCTCGCGCTCCAGAACCTCATCCTCGAGATCGGCCGTGGCCTCTGCGCGGAGCTCACCCAGCGTCGTGTCGCCGTCGTCGCCGATCGGCTGATCAAGCGAGGACGTGACGCGGGTGAGGTCGCGGGTCGCCATGACCTCGTCGAGCGGCAGCTTCGCGCGCTCGGCAACCTCTTCGTCCGTCGGCTCGCGGTCAAGCTCGAGCGCCAGCTCGGCCGAGATCCGGTTTACCGTGCGCTCGCGCTGAGCGACGTGAGCCGGAATCCGGACCGCGCGGCCGGTGTTGTCCAGGCCGCGCTGGATCGACTGCTTGATCCACAGCACCGCGTAGGTCGAGAACTTGTAGCCGCGACGCCAGTCGAACTTCTCCGAGGCGCGGATCAGACCGAGCATCGCTTCCTGGACCAGGTCGCCCATGGGCAGGCCGTGGCCCTGGTAGCGGCGCGCGAACTTGATCACGAGCCGGAGGTTCGAGTTGATCAGCCGCTCCTTGGCAGCGAGGTCGCCCTTCTCGATCCGCTGCGCGAGGTCGATCTCCTCGGCCGCGGTAAGCAGGGGGTACTTCGCAGCCTGGTTGAAGAAAAGCTGCAGGCTGTCGGTGGTCTCAACCGAAAGATCATGTGTATCACGCGCTCGACGGGCACGTGTGGGCGCCGGACGCGCAGGCTTTGCGGTCTCGGCAGCGTGCTCGCCGCGGTTTCGTGGATTGTCGGAGCGCTGGTTTCCGGCGCCTCGGGTGCGTGCCATGTAGTTGGTCCTTGTCTTTCGTTTCGCTTCAGTTGCTCGCCTGCCCGCTGCAGGCTCGCTTAATCAGGTGTGGTCTATATTTGTTCGCGCTTTACAAAGTATAGCGAACATTTGTTCTCGCCGCAAGGCCAATTTCTGGCTCTCTCAGCGAGATACAACGAGTCCGGATGGGTCTCGGATCAAGTGACGTCGGGGGGTGAGGAGGCGCCGGAGGGACCGGACACGATACAGATATTGCGGCTTTTCCGCAAGCCCGCCACCGAAAATCCTTGCTTTCCGGGCAAAAACCCCTTTCGCAGGCTCTAGGCGAGGGTGGGGAGGTCGACGGCCGTGACCGGATCGGCGTCTTTTAGGTAGCGATCAACGACCCGGGCGCAGCGCCTGCCCTCCGCGATCGCCGTGACGATCAGCGATTGGCCGACCCTGGCGTCGCCTGCGGCAAAGATTCCATTCTCCGACGAGGCAAAAGCCGGCGCGTGGACGTTGCCGCGACCATCAAGGTTCACGCCCAGGCCGTCGAGAAGGCCCTCGCGCTCGGGCCCGGTGAAGCCGACGGCGATCAGAACGAGCTGGGCCGGAAGCGAGAACTCCGAGTCGGGGATCGCCTCGAGGGTGCGCGAGGACGAGCCGGAGACCTTCCTGCCGACGAGCTCAGAGACGTGGCCGTCCGAGTCACTGCGAAGCTCGATCACCTGTTGTCCAAAGCGCCGCTCGCCGCCCTCGTCGAGGGCATACGTCGTGAACGAACGCTTGAGCGGGAGCGGCCACGGCGTGTCCGCGTAGCGCCCGTCGCGCGGGACCTCGGGGTAGACGTCAAGGAGGAGCGCCGAGCGCGCGCCCTCGCGATTCGCGTTCGAGATGCAGTCCATCCCGGTGTCGCCGCCGCCGATGACGATCACGTCGCGCTCTGATGCCGAGATCTCGATCTCGGGCGCCGGCCCCTCGGGTCCGTCCTCGAGCGTCGCCACATAGCGGTTGCGTTGGTAGAGGTAGTCCATCGCGTCGTGCACGCCCTGGAGCTCGCGGCCGGGCACCTCGAGCGGCCGGGGGACGCGCGAGCCGGTTGCGACTACGACGGCGCCGAAGCGATCGCGTAAATCGTCGACCGACATGCCCGCGCCGCCGATGTCGGCGCCGTACTCGAAGGTGATGCCCTCGGCGGCGAGCAGGTCGACGCGCCGGTCGATCAGCCACTTCTCGAGCTTTGCGTCCGGCACGCCGAAGCGCATCAGCCCGCCGGGCGCCTCGTCGCGCTCGAACACCGTGACCTCGTGGCCCACCTGGTTCAGCTCGGCCGCGGCGGCGAGGCCGGCGGGACCGGAGCCGATCACCGCGACCATCCGGCCGGTCCTCAGCTCGGGAACGTTCGGGGTGATCCACCCCTCGTTCCACGCGCGCTCGACGATGGAGTACTCGACCTGCTTGATCGTCACCGCCTCGTCGTTGATCGCAAGGACGCACGCCGACTCACACGGCGCCGGGCAGATCAGGCCGGTGAACTCGGGGAAGTTGTTGGTGGCATGGAGCTGGTCGATCGCCTCGCGCCAGCGACCCGTACGGACGAGGTCGTTCCAGTCCGGGATCAGGTTGCCGAGCGGGCAGGCGTCGTTGCAGAAGGGCACGCCGCAGCCCATGCAGCGGCTCGCCTGGCGCTTGAGCTCAGGCTCGGGCAGCACTTGATAGATCTCGCCGTAGTCTTGGACGCGCTCGTCCGGGTCGCGCTCGGGAGGGGTGGTGTGAGGCACCTCGATGAATCCGCGGGGGTCAGGCATCTACGCCGCTACCTCGACCGAGCTGAGCTTGCGTCGCTCCTCGATCACGCGCTTGTACTCGCGCGGCATCACCTTCACGAACTCTTCCGCGGTGGTCTCGAAGCTCGCGAGGATGCGCTCGGCCACCGCCGAGCCCGTGCGGGCGTGGTGTTCGACAAGGAGGTCGCGAAGCCCGGCGCGATCCTCGTCGGTCATCCGCTCGAGATCGACGAGGTCTTGGTTACAGCGGCCCTTGAACGTCCTGCGGGGATCGTGGACGAACGCGGTGCCGCCGGTCATGCCCGCCGCAAAGTTGTAGCCCGTGGGGCCGATCACGACGACGCAGCCGCCGGTCATGTACTCGCAGCCGTGGTCGCCCACGCCCTCGACGACGGCGTGGGCGCCGGAGTTGCGAACCGCGAACCGCTCCCCCGCACGGCCGCGGAAGAACGCCCGGCCTGCGGTGGCACCGTAGAGGGCGACGTTGCCGATGATCACGTTGTCCTCGGCGACGTAGGTCACGGCCTCCGACGGGCGCGCGGAGATGATCCCGCCCGAGAGCCCCTTGCCGACGTAGTCGTTTGCCTCGCCGCGAAGTTCGATCGCGATGCCCGCCGCGAGCCATGCTCCGAGGCTCTGCCCAGCCGAGCCGCGGAGCTTCAGTTTCACGGTCTCCTCCGGAAGGCCGGCAGGCCCGTGAGCGACCACGACCGGGTTCGAGAGGATGCCGCCGATTGCGCGGTGGCAGTTCAGGATGTCGCGCTCGATCTCGATCTCGCGCCCCTCGCGGATCGCGCCGGCCGCTTCAGCGACGAGCCCGAGCGGGTCGAGCTCCTCGCGCACGGGGACGTCCCCGGGAACGTGGCGGGACGCCTCGCCAGGCTCCACGACGTTGGCGAGGAGGCCTGAGAGGTCGACGCCGTGGGCCTTCCAGTGCGCAAGCGCTTCTGAGGCTTCGAGCTGATCGACGCGCCCGACCAGCTCCCCCAAGGAGCGCGCACCTAGCTCGGCGAGGATCTCGCGCACCTCCTCGGCCACCATGTAGAGGTAGTTGACGACATGCTCGGGCTTGCCCGTAAAGCGCTTGCGAAGCTCGGGGTCCTGGGTCGCCACACCGACCGGGCAGGTGTTCAAGTGGCAGACCCGCATCATGATGCAGCCGGTCACGATCAGGGGGGCGGTGGAGAAGCCGTACTCATCGGCGCCGAGGAGCGCCGCGATCACCACGTCGCGCCCGGTCCGCATCTGCCCGTCGGTCTGCAGGATGACCCGCGAGCGCAGGTCGTTTTCGAGCAGGGTCTGCTGCGTCTCGGCAAGGCCGATCTCCCACGGCACGCCGGCCGACTGGATCGAGCTCATGGGCGAGGCGCCGGTGCCGCCGTCGTGCCCGGCGATCACCACATGGTCCGCGCCGGCCTTGACGACTCCGGCGGCAACGGTTCCCACCCCGACCTCTGAGGCGAGCTTCACTGAGACGGTTGCCTTCGGGTTCGCTACGCGTAGGTCGTAGATGAGCTGCTTTAAGTCCTCGATCGAGTAGATGTCGTGGTGGGGCGGCGGCGAGATCAGCTCCACTCCGGGGGTCGAGTAGCGGAGCTGCGCGATGTACTCGTCCACCTTGTGGCCCGGGAGCTGGCCGCCCTCCCCGGGCTTGGCGCCTTGGGAGATCTTGATCTGGATCTGCTCGGCGTTGGCGAGGTAGTGCGCGGTCACTCCGAAGCGTCCCGACGCGACCTGCTTGATCGCAGAGCGCCGCTCGTCGCCGTTGGGGTCCGGGGTGTAGCGGCGCGGGTCCTCGCCGCCCTCGCCCGAGTTCGAGCGGCCGCCCATCCGGTTCATCGCGATCGCCAGCGTCTCGTGCGCCTCGGGGGAGAGCGCACCGAGGCTCATCGCACCGGTCGCGAAGCGCTTCACGATCGTCTTTATGTCCTCGACGTCGTCGATCGGGATGGGGTCTCCCAATGGAGTCGGCTTGAGCAGGCCGCGAATCAGCCCGTGTTGGGCGTTCTCCTCGTTGACGTGCTGCTTGAAGACGGAGTAGTGGGTCGGCCCGTCGCCATTCCCGGTCGAGGCGCGCTGGAGGGTCGAGATCGTCTCGGGGTCCCACATGTGGCGCTCGCCATCGCGCCGCCACGCATACACGCCGCCTTGGGGGAGGATCTCCTCGTGCGCGGCCGGCAGGAGCGCCTGCTCGACGTGGCGGGCCCTGCTCAGGCCGTGGGCCGCCGGCCAAGCACGGGCGTGGCGCTGCTGGGCCTCGTGCGCGAGCTGTTGCATCCCGACGCCGCCGATCGACGACGAGGTGCCCGTGAAGTGACGATCGACAAGGGACTTCTCGAGCCCGACCGCCTCGAAGATCTGGGCGGCGTTGTACGAAGAGATCGTCGAGATCCCCATCTTCGACATCACTTTGAGAAGCCCGGTGCCGAGCGCTTTGACGAGCCGCTCACGCGCCGTCGCGGGGTCGATGTCGCCCAGGTCGCCGCGTGCCGCGAGGTCGGCGACCGTGTCGAGCATGAGATACGGGTTGACCGCCGAGGCGCCGTATCCGATGAGCGCCGCGACATGATGGACCTCGCGCGCCTCGCCCGTCTCGACAGCGAGCCCGGCACCGACCCGGTCACCGGTGCGGACGAGGTGTTGATGAACTGCTGAGGTCGCAAGGAGGGACGGAATCGCGGCGCATTCCTCGCTGACTTCGCGGTCGGAAAGGACCAGGATCGCGGCGCCCTCGCGGATCGCCTCGGAGGCGTCGGCGCAGAGGCGCTCGAGGGCGCCCTCCATCCCGCGGTCGCCCGCACGAATAGCGAAGGTCATGTCGAGCACTCTCGTCTCGAGTCCGCCCCACGCGAGATCGCGGACGATGGCCATCTCGTCGTTGGTCAGAACGGGGTGCTCCAGGACGAGCTGAGTCGCCGGCCGGGCACCGCGCTCGAGGAGGTTGGACTCAGGCCCGAGACCGGTGCGAAGGCTCATCACGATGTGCTCGCGAACGGAATCGATCGCGGGGTTGGTCACCTGAGCGAAGCGCTGCTTGAAGTAGGAGAAGAGGGTCGGTGCCTGCTCGGAGAACATCGCGAGCGCCAGGTCGTTTCCCATCGAGCCGGTCGGCTCCTTTGCGTCGCGGGCCATCGGCGCGAGCACGAGCCGCAGATCCTCCTGCGAGTAACCGAAGGCGAGTTGGCGGCGGCGGAGGTCGTCAGGCGTGGGCGCCTCGGCCGGGGCCGGCGCGTCCGGGCGCGGCACGCCTTCGAGGCGCACCGTTCGGGCCTCGTCCCACTCGCCCCACGGCGCGGAGTTGGCCACTTGAAGCTCGGCCTCTCCGATGTCGAGCACGCGGCCTTGGGCGAGGTCGATCGCGAACATCGAGCCGGGGCGAAGGCGCCCGCGGTAGGCGATGTCCTCATCGGGCACCTGAAACGAGCCCGCTTCGGAGGACACCGCGACCCAGCCGTCGTGCGTGATCAGCCAGCGGCCAGGCCTGAGGCCGTTGCGGTCGAGCGTCGCCCCGAGGAAGGTGCCGTCCGTGAACGTGATGGCCGCGGGCCCGTCCCACGGCTCGATAAGACGCGAGTGATAGTGGTAGAAGCCCTCGACCGCCGGATCGACGCCGCGGCGGTTCTCGTGGGCGCGCGGGATCATCATCATCGCCGCGTGGGGGAGCGAGCGCCCCGCCAGGCAGAGCATCTCGAAGACGTGATCGAAGGCGAGCGAGTCGGAGGTGCCGGGCGTGACCAGCGGCAGGCAGCGCTTCAGGTCGTCGCCGAAGAGATCGGAGTCGAGGATCGCCTCGCGGGCCTGCATCCAGTTGACGTTTCCGGCGAGGGTGTTGATCTCGCCGTTGTGGGCGCTCATGCGGTGCGGGTGGGCCAGCCCCCAGCTCGGGAACGTGTTGGTCGAAAAGCGCGAGTGGACGATCGCGAGCGCCGAGGCGAGCGCCGGGTCGCGAAGGTCGGGGTAGAAGTTCGCGAGCTGGGGCGCGGTGAGCATGCCCTTGTAGACGATCGTCCGCGAAGAGAAAGACGGGAACGTGACCTCGGAGGTCTTGAGCTCGACGAGGCGGCGGATCACGAAGAGCTTGCGCTCAAAGGAGTCGGCGTCTTCGGTGCCCGAACCGCGGCCGATCATGAGCTGGCGGATCGTCGGCATCGCGTCTCGGGCGACCTGCCCGCACTGGGACTGGTCGGTAGGCACCTCGCGCCAGCCGAGCGCGATCTGTCCTTCGGCCTCGACGGTCTCCTCGATCAGGGTGCGGATCTGTGTGCGGCGCTCGACGTCCGCAGGAAGGAAGCACACTGCGACCGCCATCGCCCCGGGCTCCGGGGCATCGTCTGTTGCGATGCCGAACTCTGCGGCCCGCTCCCGCATGAAGGCGTGCGGAAGCTGGATCAGAATGCCGGCGCCGTCGCCCGTCTCGGCATCGGCCCCGGCCGCTCCGCGGTGCTCGAGGAGGTCGAGCGTGGCGATCCCCCGTTCGATGACCTCGTGGATCGGTTTTCCGTCAAGGCGGGCAAGGCATGCGACGCCACACCCATCGTGCTCGTGGGCAGGGTCGTAGAGACCGGCGGTCCGGGGAAGGGGTTCACCCGGACGCGCCTTAGGCGGGCGGCGGTCCACACGGGGATTTTAGATCACAGGAGCTGAGTGATTGGACCTCCGACATACTGAGCTGCGAAGTGGCTGCAGTTAACGAATCGATCGAGATCGCCGCCTCGCCCGCAGAGGTATGGGCAGTGGTCATGGACCCGCATCGCCTGGGCGACTGGGTAACGGCCCATCGGAAGGTGGATGAGGCACCTGCCGGGGAGCTCGTCGAGGGCGATTCGTTCAAGCAGAAGCTCCGTGTGGTGGGCCCCAGCTTCAAGGTGAAGTGGACCGTCGTCGAGGCCTCAGAGCCCAACCTGGCCGTTTGGGAAGGCAAGGGACCAGGCGGCTCGAAGGCCGACGTGCGCTACGAGCTCTCCGAGACGGATCAGGGAACCCGCTTCGACTACTGCAACAACTTCGATCTTCCGGGCGGCCCCTTGGCAAAGGTCGCCGGAGGCATCGCGGGCCCGCCGGCAACGAAGCAGGCGCGCAACTCGCTCGCGAACCTCAAGAAGCTCCTCGAGAGCTAGGTACCAGGTACCTCACACTTCGCTCACATGTCCGCCACGGGCTCGAGAACCTGGGTGATCGAATCGGCGAGTCCGCGGTCGTTCACATCGACGACGACCGCGTTCACCCAGATGTCCTCGTCGCCCGTCTCGAACTTCTGAGGTAGGTGGGTGCGAAAGCCGTCGAGGGCCTGCTGGTACTTGACGCCGAGCACGCTCGTCCGCGACGCGGTCATTCCGACGTCGGAGATGAAGGCGGTGCCCTGCGGCAGCACTCGTGCGTCGGCGGTCGGCACGTGGGTGTGCGTGCCGAGCACGGCGGCGGCGCGGCCGTCGAGGTGCCAGCCCATGGCGACCTTCTCTGACGTCACCTCGGCATGGAAGTCGACGATGAAGGCGTCGGCGTCGTCTGAGAGACGGCTGAGAAGCGTGTCGGCTTCGACGAACGGCGAGCGCGCGGCCTGAAGATGGAGCATCCCGATCAGGTTGATGACGCAGACGCGCATGCCGGCGGCCTCGAGGATCACGTGGCCTTTCCCGGGCGCCGTGGTCATGAAGTTCGCGGGGCGGATCACCCGTTCGGCCTCGTCGAGGTAGGAGTAGGCCTCCTTGCGGCGATATGTGTGATTGCCGAGCGTGATCACGTCGAAGCCCATCTCGAAGAGGTCGCGCCCGGTCCGCTCGGTGATGCCGAGACCGCCCGCGGAGTTCTCGCCGTTGACGATCGCGAGGTCGGGTTCGAAGCGCTCGAGAAGCCCGGGCATTGCGTCGCGAAGGCCCGCTCTGCCCGGCGAGCCGACCACGTCGCCGACGAAGAGGAGGCGCATGGATCGCGAGGCTACCTCGCCGAGTCCAGCACCCCCCACCGTGGGTCGAATTTCGCTCGAATACCGCAGAAGATTCGACCCTCGGCGCGCGATGACCCGTGAAGCGCCCGGGTGGGTCGAATCCGCTTCGAATACCGGGGGAAATTCGATCCGCGCTGCTTTAGATCTTCGGGTTGGTGTAACCCGGGCGGGGGCCGCGCTTTTCGATTCGCGCCACCCAGCGGCCGTCGCCCGGCTCGCCGGCGATGGCTCGCGTGGCGCGGAAGGCGAAGTCGCTCACCTTCTCGAGCGGCGTGTCCTTGGGAAGGCGCCAGGCGATCACCCAGCCGACGTCGGCCATGAGGATCCATCCCGCCGGAGTCGTCGCGCCCCGCTCGGCGAGGTCCGGGTACACGGCCTTGCCGGGCTCGGTGGCCGTTGTGTTCAGGATCACGTTCATCGCGTCCGGGTCGCCGTCGCCGACGTTCACCTCGATCTTTATGTCCGGCTCGCCCCCGGCCGGCTCGATCACCAGCCATTTCTTCGAGCCGCCCATGCGCTCCATCCGCCCGGGCTTGGCCTGGAGCTTGTCGAAGAGCACCCCGATCAGGTGGACGTCTTGCTGGGTGAACTCCATCCGCCGTGGCATGGCCCGAAGCAAAGCAGGCGGACGAACAGCGAGGAGCTGCGCTGCGGGCGGCCGCGTCCCTCCCCACCTCATCAAGCGTCCCACACGGCCCCCTATAGAGGGCCAATCGGGACGTTCGTGGCGTTGGTGGCAGACGCTCGCGGCTCTGATGGCCTCGTAGCGGCGACGAACCTCTAGCGTTCGCGGGCCATGAGTGGCCCTGCGACCCAAGCCCCCACGCAGCCCGTGATCGAAGTCCGCGGCGTCGGCCACGCGTTCGGCGAGCGCGCGGCCCTTCGCGACGTGAGCTTCAGCGCCGCACCGGGCGAGTTGCTCGCCGTGATCGGCCCGAACGGCGCGGGTAAGACGACCCTTCTTTCGATCCTGGCCGGGATTCGCGAGCCGGACTCGGGCACCGTCGTGGTTCCAGGCAAGGTCGGCTGGGTGCCGCAACAGGCGGCGCTCTACCGGCGGCTCACCGTCGAGGAGAACCTGCGCCTCTTCGCACGGCTCGAGGAATGCGCAGATGTCGAAGCCGCCGTCGAGCGGATGCTCGATCAGACCGGGCTTCGCGAGCGGCGGGCCGATCAGATCGCCACGCTCTCGGGCGGAAACCAGCAGCGCGTGAATATCGCCATCGGCCTTCTCTCGGCTCCCGCCGTCCTGCTCTTGGACGAGCCGTCGACCGGCCTCGACCCTCGCCAGCGTGAGCGCCTTTGGGAGTTCGTTCTTGCGCTGGCGGGCGAGGGCACCTCGGTCATCTACACGACGCATCACCTCGTCGAGGCCGAGCGCTACGGCAAGCGCCTCCTGGTCCTGGCCGACGGCGAGAACGTCTTCGACGGCACCTCGGCAGAGCTTCACGCCGCCGTCCCCGACGCGGGATCGCGCGACTTCGAAGCAGCCTTCGTCGCGTTCCTCCGCGAGCGAGGCCACTGAGTGACGCAGATACCTTGCGGACGCCTTCGGCTTCCTTACACGCTTCTTTCGCGACAAAGTCGCTCACTAGAAGATGACCACCAACACCTGCTTCTTTCGGGGCAAAGCCCCTCATAAATACTTGATGCGCTGGCTTCTCCTCAAAGACCTCCAGATCCTCAGGCGCTCGCCGCTCATAGCGGCACTCCTCGTCGCCTACCCGGTCGTGATCGGGATCCTGATCGGCTTCGCGCTCTCGGGCGACGAGGGCAAGCCGAAGGTTGCGTTCTTGAACGAGGTCGAAGACGGCGAAAGCTTCGACGTCGGCGCAGAGGAAGGCGAGTTCGGCGCCGAAGAGGCCCGCGAGGAGCTCTGCTTGCGGGTCGAGTGCGTCGACGTCTCCTCGCGCGCCGAGGCCGAGAGCATGGTCCGTGACGGGGAGGTGCTCGGTGCGCTCATCCTGCCCGCGGACCTGCTCGAACGCCTTCGCTCGCTGACGAGCCTCAACCCCGACCAGCCGACGGTCGAGGTCCTCGTAAACGAGGACGACCCCGTGAAGGCGCAGCTCGTCGATGATCGGATCTCTGCGCTCATCACCGAGGCGAACCTGCTCCTGTCCCAGCGAATCTCCGAGCAGGCGGCGGGCTACATCGATCTCCTCATCGAGGGCGGCACATTCACGGTTCCCTTCCTCGGCGACTCGATCGAGATCCTGGGCCTCAGCGCAGCGGGTGAGATCTTGTCCGCGCTCGAACGGGAGCTGCCGCCCGGCGCCGACCGCGACGCGCTCGAGCGCGTGAGCACTTTTGCCGCGGAAGCGGAGGAAAACCTGGAGTTCGCCCTGCCGCTCCTGGGGGCGGTGGCCAGCCCGATCGCGGTGGACAAGGTCGTCGTCTCCGGGGCGAGCACCTCGCTCGACTCGTTTGCCATCGCGATCGCCGCCACGGTGACCCTGATGTTCGTCACCGTTCTCCTGGTGGCAGGTTCGCTTGCGCTCGAGCGCGAGGAGAACGCATTCACCCGGGTAACCCGCAGCTCGGTCGGCCCGGGCGGCCTTCTCGTCGAGAAGCTGGCCTTGGGGGTGGTCGCGTCAATCGCGGTGACGCTCGTGATGCTGGGAGCGCTGACGCCGTTTGTCTCGATCGCCTGGGAGCGGATCGGCCTGATCGCCCTGGCGATCCTCGGCGGGGGCGCTGCCTTCGCCGCGTTCGGCGCGGCGATCGGCTCCGCAGCACGGGAGGTTCGGGCCAGCTCGCTACTCGCGTTCATGGTGTCCCTCCCGGTCGCTTTTCTCTCGCTGGTGCCGTCGGGGACCGTCAGCGGCGGCGTCTTCAAGGCGCTCGAGATCTTTCGGGCGCTGTTTCCGTTCGACCCCTCGCTCGATGCGATGACGTCGGCGCTCGACTCCTCAGCGCCCGGAATCGGCGTGCCGCTCCTACACCTCGCTGGCGTGGTCCTCGTCTACTCCGTACTCGCCCGTTTGGCGCTGAAGCGATTCGCTTGAGGGTGGGCTTGCGCCGAATGGGTAGTGCGAAAGCATGAGGGAAGAGAGCTCTGAGCCGGAGGACCTGCCGCCGCTTGAACTGCGGACGCTCCGCGAACTCGATCTGGCCGAGCCAAGCGCCAAGGGCCGCCCGGCCTTCATGGGTGCTGCGTCGGGCGTCGTTCGCCGAGGCGACTTCGTCTACGTCATCGCCGACGACGAACTCGGACTCGGGGTATTTCGTCTCTCAGGGGACGAGCCCGGTGAGATCCGGACGGCCCTGCCGGGTTCGCTGCCCTCTGACGAATCAGAGCGAAAGTCGGAGAAGCCCGATCTCGAAGCGCTGACCGCACTCCCGCCTTTCGAGGGCACTCCTTATGGCGGGCTGTTCGGCCTCGGCTCGGGCTCGGACTCCGAAGGGGGCCGCGACCGCGGCTTTTTTTGGGCGTTCGCGCCAGATGGTTCGCTCAAGGGCGACCTGAAGGTGATCGACCTCTCGCCGCTCTACGAGATGCTGCGCTCAGAGCTCGGTGATCTGAACGTCGAGGGGGCGGCGGTCCTCGGCGAGGAGCTGTGGCTGTTTCACCGCGGCAACGAGGGCGAAGCCGGGAACGTTGTAGCCGAGATTGCGCTCAACGATCTCGAGAACTCGCTGACCGGCGACCTCGACATCGACGTCGAAGAGTTGAAGGAGCTCCGCGAGTACGACCTGGGCGAGATGGACGGTGTGGCGATCTGCTTCAGCGACGCGACCGCGCTCTCGGACGAGCTCGTCTGCTTCACCGCTTCGGCGGAGGGAGCCGAGGACGGCGACATCCGCGGCTCGGTGGTCGGCACGATCTCGGTCAGCGGCGAGGTCCACCGCCTGCGAACGATCGACCGCAAGTGGAAGGTCGAGGGTGTCCACGCCGCCGTCGATACCGGCGTCATCGACTTCGTCTTCGTCTGCGACCAAGACGACGAAGCCGTCCCCTCGCCGCTCCTGGCCGCCACGATGCCGCTCGAGGCGGGGATCGAGTAGGCCGGCGCGAGCGCCCTAGAATCGGCGGTGTGAGCTTCCCCGCCACGCGCATGCGGCGCATGCGTCAAACCACGGCGCTCCGTGACCTGGTTCGCGAAACCGAGCTTTCGGTCCGCCATTTGATTCAGCCGCTTTTCGTCGTCGCCGACGAGAACGTGCGCGAACCCGTCGCTTCGATGCCGGGCATCGACCGCCTTTCGATCAACGAGCTGGTCGAGGAAGCGGCGGACCTTCACGCCGCGGGCGTTCCCGGCGTGCTCCTCTTCGGCATCCCGTCCGCGAAGGACGACGTCGGCTCAGGGGCCTACGACGAGGAGGGGGTCGTGCAGCTTGCGGTGCGCGCGGTGAAGGAGGCCCACCCGGGCCTCACGGTCATGACCGACGTGTGCCTTTGCGAGTACACCTCGCACGGCCACTGCGGGTTCGTCCGCGACGGCGAGGTCGACAACGACATCTCGCTCGAGCTCCTGGCGAAGACCGCGATCTCCCACGCCGAGGCCGGCGCCGACGTCGTCGCTCCTTCGGACATGATGGACGGGCGGGTCGGGATGATCCGCCACCAACTCGACGAGGAGGGCTTTTCGAACCTCCCGATCGTCGCCTACTCGGCGAAGTACGCCTCCGCCTTCTACGGTCCGTTTCGCGAAGCCGTCGACTCGACGCCCGAGTTCGGCGACCGCCGCGGCTATCAGATGGACCCGGCGAACGCCGCCGAGGCGGTCCGCGAGGCAAAGCTCGACCTCGAGGAGGGGGCCGACGTCCTCATGGTGAAGCCGGCAACCCCCTACCTCGATGTGATCCGCAGCATCAAGGACGAGACGGGCGCGCCCGTTGCCGCCTACCAAGTCTCCGGCGAGTACTCGGCGCTGAAAGCGGCCGCACAGAACGGCTGGCTCGACGAGCGCGCCGCGGCGCTCGAGACACTCACCGCGATCAAGCGCGCCGGCGCCGACCTGATCTTCACCTATTACGCGAAGGAGGCGGCGGCGTGGCTCCGAGCGTGAAGCACCCTAAGAGGCAAGTTGTATGAGCGAAACGCGAAGCAGGTATCCGAAGGCGCCGCAGTCCAAGGCGCGCTCGCGCAAGGGCGGCGCGGCGATTCCTCTCGACGACACGGACAAGCGCCTCATGAACCTGCTTCAGTCGAGCTTCCCGCTCGCTCCGGAGCCGTTCGCGCCGATCGCCGCCGCGGCGGACATCTCCCTCGAGAACACGCTCGAGCGGACGCAGCGCCTGCTCGACGGCCGGATCATCCGCGAGATCACGCCGATCTTCGACACGCGCGCCCTCGGCTTCGACTCGATGTTGGTGGCTGCCAAGGTCGACGCGGAGAATCCGCATCGCGCCGCGAAGATCATCAACTCGCACCCAGGCGTGTCTCACAACTACCTCCGGACGCACGAGTTCAACCTCTGGTTCACGATCGCAACGCCGCCGGACTCCGAGCTGGGCCTTCAAGGCTCACTTGACGTGCTGCAAGACCTGACGGGCGCCGAGTCGATCCGTCAGCTGCCGACGCTCAAGCTCTTCAAGATCAACATGAACCTCGAGATGGAGAAGGGCACCGAGGCGCTGTCCGCCGTTGCGGACGCCGCGACGCCGCGCGAGCTCGAGGGCCAGCCCTACGACGACTTCGACGTGGCCGTGATCCGCGCGCTCCAGGGCCCGATGGAAGCGACTGAGCGCCCGTACGACGCAGCGGCGGCCGAGGTTGGCCGCTCGGTTGAGGATTTTCTCGCCCACCTCGAAGGCATGGTCGAGCGAAACATCCTGCGCCGGGTCGCGGCAATCCTCTTTCATCGCCGCGCCGGCTTTTCGGCGAACGGGATGGGCGTTTGGAAGGTGCCTGAGCCGCAGATTCTCGAGGTCGGCACCCAGATGGCGGCGGTGCGCGGGATCTCACACTGCTACGAGCGCCCCACCTATGAGGACTGGCCCTACTCGGTGTTCACGATGGCCCACGGCCGCTCGAAGGAGGAGTGCGACGCCGTTCTCGACTCGATCGCCGACGAGCACGGGCTCCACGGCGCCGACCGGGCGACGCTCTACAGCTCGACCGAGTTCAAGAAGATCCGCCTGCGCTACTTCACTGACGAGTACTCGGATTGGGAGCGGGAGCACGCGGGGGTATGAGGACCGTCTGTGCGAAGGCAGGGTTCCTCTCGGATAGCGGTACCAAGCCTGCCCTCGCCCGCCGATGAGGGACTCTGCGCCCGGGCTTGACACTCGGCGCTCCGGGGTGATCTACGCGCGCGCCGCCGGGCTCATGCCCGGCGGGGTCAACTCACCGGTGCGGGCGATGCGCTCGATCGGCCGGGACTATCCGATCTTCGTCGAGCGCGGCGAGGGCTTCGAGCTGATCGACGTCGACGGGCATCGCTACGTCGACTGGGTCTGCTCATGGGGACCGCTCATCCTCGGCCACGCCCACCCGGCCGTCGTTGCTGCCGTGACCGACGCCGCCGAGCGGGGCACTTCTTACGGCGCTCCGACCGAGGGCGAGGTCGACTTGGCAGCCGAGGTCTGCGACCGCTTCGCCTCCGTCGACATGGTGCGGATGACCTCGTCCGGAACCGAGGCGGCGATGAGCGCCGTGCGCCTTGCCCGCGCGGCGACCGGACGCGACGCTGTCTTGAAGTTTGCGGGTGCGTATCACGGGCACGTCGACGGACTTCTCGCCGAGGCGGGGTCCGGCCTCGCGACAGCGGGCATTCCGGCCAGCCCCGGCGTGACCGCGGCGCAGGCGGCCGACACGATCGTGGTGCCCTGGAACGACGCGGATGCTTTGGAGGCTGCGTTGGCCGCGCGCGAGGTCGCGGCGATCCTGGCTGAGCCGCTGCCGGCGAATATGGGCCTTGTCCTGCCCGAGCACGGGTTCCTGGAAAGGGTGCGAGAGCTCGCGACCGAGACCGGGGCTCTCCTGGTCCTCGACGAGGTGATCTCCGGGTTCCGGGTAGCTCGAGGCGGAGCTCAGCAGCTCCTCGGCGTCAAAGCCGACGTGACCGTGATGGGCAAGGTGATCGGCGGCGGCCTGCCCGCCGCGGCCTACGGCGCCTCGCGCGCCTTGATGCAGCGGATCGCCCCTGCCGGCGACGTCTATCAGGCGGGCACGCTCTCGGGCAATCCGCTTGCCGTGGCAGCCGGGCTCGCGACTCTCGAGCATCTGGATGCCGCCGCGTACGACCGCCTGCGCGCGCTCACGGATCGCCTCGCCTCCGGCTTGCGCGAGGCCGCCGGCGATCGGCCCGTCTCCGTCGCCTCGGTGCCCGGCCTCGTAACGCCATTCTTTGCAGAGGAGGCGCCGCGCAACTTTGACGACGCTTCGGCCTGCGACCTCGAGGCTTATGGCCGTTTCGCCCGCGCGCTCCTCGATCGCGGCATCTACCCGCCGGCCTCCCAGTTCGAGGCCTGGTTTGTCTCCCTTGCCCACGACGAGGCCGCGATCGAGCGCACCGCAGACGCCGCTGCCGAGGCGTTCGCCGAAGCGCTGGCCTAAGGGGTGCCAGGCACCTCACAAGACGCTCACACGCCACGCGGTCCTAGGCTCGTCTGATGCTCCAGGCCATCCAGATCGTCGGGGCGTTAATGATCCTCGCCGGCTTCGCCGGGCAACAGAGAGGCCGGATGAGCGCAGCGTCGGCGACGTATCTGTGGCTCAACTTCGTCGGCTCGGTGATCTTGTGCGTCCTCGCGGTAATCGAGGAGCAGTGGGGCTTCGTCCTTCTCGAAGGCGTCTGGGCGATCGTCTCGGCCGGGAGCCTCATCCAGCTCATGCGGGGAAACCCTCCGCCAGTCGCCCACTGATCAGCGACCACAGCGCTTCTACGACCCACTCCGGAGAACTTCCACCCCCTAACCCTGGACTCTCCCCGCCCATTGTGCCGTCGTAAGCGCACCGAAACACGAACGCGTTTGAGACGAAACCGCAAACACAGCGCATAATCCACCCCTCATGCCTTCCGAAGCCCTCCGAACCCTCGCCGCCCAGCTTCGTGATGAGGACACCGTCGTCTCGCCGCATGTGGTGAACCCGGTTGCGCCCGCCGCGCTCGGGGAGCTTGTTGCCTCGGGTCAGGCGGCGTCTCGCGACCCCGCCGCCTACGCGCTCGTGATCGAGTCTGTGCGCGAGGGGTATCTCCTGCACTACGGCGAGCCCCGCGTGATCGTCGGCGCCGACGCCGATCTGCGGCTCCTCGCCGGCGACTACCTCTATGCGCTGGGCCTGGAACGACTCGCAGGATTGGGGGACCTGCCCGCGGTTCGTGAGCTCTCAGACCTGATCTCCCTGACCGCGCAGCTGAACGCGGAGGGGGGTGAAGGCCCGCCTGCTCGCGCCGGCGAGGCGCTCTGGCTTGCCTCGACGCTTGCGATCGCGAGCGGCAATCCGTCGGGCCTCGAGGAGGCGAAGTTCGCGCTCAGGCGAGGCAATCCCGGCGCGCTTGAGGCGGTGGAGGCGGCGGCGGTCTCGATGGCCTCGACCGCCGCCTTGGCAGACGCTCTCGCCGATGCCTCGCACGCAATACAATCGGCGTCCTCCAACTGACTTGATCTTGGCCGACAACGACGCAGATAAGACCGACGGCCCCGCTAGCGGGAGTGGGGGCTTGGAAAAGCCCAACCCGGCCGGCTACTTCGAGGGCGAAACCATGACGCGCCGCGCCGCGTTCACTGTCGGCGGCCAGGCTGTCGGCGGCCTCGCGGGGATCGCCCTCACCCTGCCTCTCCTCGGCTTCGCGATCGCGCCCATCCTTGACACCCCGGAGGAGCTCTGGGAGAAGGTCGGAAGTCTCGACGAGTTCAGCCCGGACGTCTATCGCCCGGTGATCACGACGATCCGAAGCGGGATCGGCGAAGCGGGCAAGACCACCGTCTACGTTCGCCAGGGCTCCGAAGACCTCAATGAGGACCCGGACATCTATGTCGCCGTCTCGACTCGCTGCGCCCACCTTGGTTGCCCCGTCCGCTTCGTCCGCGCGGCAGGCATCTTTTCTTGCCCGTGCCACGGCGGCGCTTACGACTTCGAGGGCAAGGTCATCGGCGGGCCGCCGGTGCGCCCGCTTGACCGCTTTCAGACGCGGATCGTCGACGGCCAGGTCGAGGTCGGGCCTCGCTACAGCGTCACCGGAGACCTCGAGCCCGTCAGGGCGCGCGATCCCGGCGAGTTCACCGGAGGGATCTGGGAGTATCTCTATCCGCCCCGTCCGTCGACGCCTCCGGCGCCGGCGTCATAAGGAAAGCCCGTGGCAAAGTTCCCTGACACGCTGATTCCACCACCCCTTCGCAAGCCCGCGAAGCCCGGCCAAAACGGGCACCGCAACGGCGCCAATGGAAACGGAGACGGCAACGGGGACGGCGAGACCTCGGTCGTCGTCGAAAAGCTGAAGGAAGCGCCCGTCGACCTCGTCGGCTGGGTGGACGAGCGGACCGGCGCCACCCCGTTCCTCACCGGCATGCTCCTTCGCAAGGTCCCGAAGGGCACGAACTGGTTCTACACCCTCGGCTCGGCGACCATGTTCGCCTTCATCGTCCAGGCGCTCACCGGCGTTTTCCTGGCGATGTACTACACACCGTCCCCGATCGAGGCCTACGCCTCCATCACCAACATCACCAACGACGTCTTCATGGGCGAGTTCGTCCGCGGCCTCCACAAGTGGGGGGCCTCGGTGATGATCATCCTGATCTTCCTCCACATGGGACGCGTGTTCTTCTTCGGCGCCTACAAGTACCCGCGCGAGCTCAACTGGGTGATCGGCGTCGTCCTGATCGTCCTCACGCTCGTCATGGGCCTCACCGGCTACCTCCTGCCGTTCGACCAGCGTTCCTACTGGGCGACGATCGTCGCCATGAACATCAACGGCACCGGCCCGATCGTCGGGCCCTACCTCGCGGACTTCCTCCGGGCGGGGGCCGAGTTCGAGGCGACGACGCTGCAGCGGTTCTACGCGCTTCACATGCTGCTCGTGCCCGGCGCGATCATCGCCCTGATCGGCGCGCACCTGTATCTCGTCGTCAAGCTCGGGACGACGGCCCCGCCGTGGGTCCGCGCCGAGACGAAGCCCAAGTCGCTCCGCACAGAGAAGGTGGGATGAGGGTATGAGCGACGTAAGGCGCGAAACCAGATTTGCCCCCCCGGCAGGGGAGTTCTAGTGGACGCCGCTGAAAAAGAGCAGTACCTCCGCGAGTACGAGGTTCTGAAGAAGAAGGGCAAGCCGTTCTTCCCGTACGCGGTGGCGAAGGACTCGGCCATGTTCCTCCTCGTCTTCGTCGTCATCGCGGTGATGTCGATCGTCCTCGGCGCCGAGCAGGGTCCGAAGGCCGACCCGACCACGACCACATATACGCCTCGCCCCGAGTGGTACTTCTTCTTTCTCTTCGAGCTTCTGCGCGTCATCAAGCCGGCGGCGCTGACGCCGCTGGCGACGATCGGCATCCCGACCATCGCCCTGGTCCTCTTGCTCCTCCTGCCCTTCTACGACCGAAACGCCGAGCGCGATCCTCGCAAGCGCCCGGTCGCGACGACGGCGGGCGTCATGGTCATCATCGCGATGGCGCTTCTCACCTTCCTCGGCGCCGAGGCAGGCCCCCCGACCGAGATCGAGATGGACGTTGCCCCCCAGTACGAGGACGGCAAGGTAGCCGTTGCGGGGCAGGGGTGTTTGACCTGCCACAAGATCGG
>JALZIJ010000055.1 GCA_030860375.1 Actinomycetota bacterium
TGCCAGGGAATGGGAACCCGTAGAAATGCTCTCACGAGGCGACATTGTCATTGCGGGACTCGTCCTGATTCCGGTCGGAATAGCTCTCGCCCTAACAACTGATTCGACGCTGGGGCTGATCGTGATCGTCGGGGGTTGGATACTCACGGTCGGAGCCCTCACCGCGGCCGTCCTGCGACCGCACGGGGTGGTGGACACTCAACGCGGGTACCACATGGAAATCATCCTCACCCTGGGATGTGCCGCAGTAGCGGCGATAGCCGCGTCAGTGCTTGCGGGCACGGCCGTCTCGTGGGTTGCGCTTCTCTGGTTCACTGCCGCGCACTGGCGCAGCATCGCCTAGGCGCTTCTCGTCCAAAGCACTAGTTATCCGCCCTCGTCGTAGTGACTTCTGAACGCATCGCGGCGGTTGGATTACGCGCCTGGTGCTTCCCATCCGTTGCCTTCAAAAAGCGAGGGAGAGAACGGCGAGGACGAGCCCGGCAAGGGTAAGGAGGAGTAGAGCGGCGAGGAAGACTAAAAGTGGCGGGGTGATGCGATCCCTCTCGTCGGCACGATCCTTGCTTAGAGCGCGGCCATATCCCATGTCGCGCGCCAGTTCCGAGAGAAACTCATCCGGCTTGGACTCGCGGCCCTCTTCCGGTTCGGGTTCTGGGGTCGTCATCCAGAGGCGTCTGCCCGACTTAGACGCTTTCCATGCAAAGCACCTAAAACTGGTCAGAGCGGGGTGGACGCAGGTGCGGACGGAACTATGGACGGCTCGTCCACACCTACTCGGCTTCAGAACTGCGTTTGAAGCCCCCACCGCTGCCGACCACCCCTCTCTAACAAATAGATAGTGGTGGTCGGCAGCGGCGGGAAAGATGTGTGAGAAAAAGTGCGAGATGAGCTGATCGGGCAGTCCATAGAGGGTGTTGAGAAGAAACAGGAGAGAAGAGTAAGGGGGAGAACCACGAGACAAAATCAGGTCGGCTCCGACTTAGTAGTAGATGACTACGAGAGGAGCCCAGATGGCGATGGCGGCGGCAGCGGGCGCTGAGAAGCGTGGGGGAGGACGTAACGAGGTTTCGTTCGAGCGTGTGAGCGAGACGATGTTCGACTACGCGGTGTTCGCCCTGGGGGCCATGGTCCTCGCGATAGGGCTGACCGTCGCGATCCGCGGCTCGGGGCTTCGCTGGAGCTGGGCACTGACCCCGATTCCCCTCGCCGTCGGGCTCGCCCTTATCGCCCCCAAGGCAGGCCTAGCGGGCGTCGCCTGCCTTGCGACCGCGGGCTGGCTCGGGTACGTCCGCGAGCACCAGGATCTCGAGCGCGGCGGAACCGAAGCTCAGCTCGCCCGCGAGCGATCCGGGCCGCTCACGCGGATGAAGACGCAGATCCGTGCCCGAAGCTGGCGAACCGAACGTGTCCACGGCAATCGCCTCGCACTCGGGAGTGCCGGCGACGGGGCGCTCGTCACGGTGCCTTTCGGCGCAAGTCAAGGAACCCGCGCGTTCATTGTCGGCGCCCCCGGCTCGGGCAAGACGATCACCCTTGGGGCTCACGCCGATGCCTACGCGGGGGAGGGGCTGCCGGTGATCAGCGTCGACCCCAAGGGAGACCGCGACCATGAGGAACGCCTTCGCGAGCTTGCCGAGCGGATGGGGAAGCGGTTCATCAAGTGGAGCCCCGACGGTCCTGCCTCCTACAACCCGCTCGGCCGGGGTACGCCCTCAGAGATCGCCGACAAGGCGCTCGCGGGCGAAGAGTGGTCTGAGCCGCATTACCTTCGCCAGGCCCAGCGCTACCTCGGGCTCGAAGTTCAGGCGCTTGAGGCGGCCGGCGTGTGGCCGCCAACACTCGGCCTTCTCGTCGACTACCTCGACCCGGGCCGACTCGAGGTCCTCGCCGACCGAATCGACGATGAGCCCGCACAAAGACTGCGGAGCTACCTCGACTCACTCTCCCAGCGTTCGCGTTCAGATCTCGGCGGGGTACGGGACCGCCTCGCGATCCTGAGCGAGTCGAGCCTCGGGCGCTGGCTCCAGCCGTCCGACGGGGTTGACG
>JALZIJ010000058.1 GCA_030860375.1 Actinomycetota bacterium
GGATCAGACCGTCCAGATCGAGCGGGAGAAGACGGGCGATCGTCGCGTCGGCGATGTCCTGGGCCTCGTCGCGCTCGGTGGCAAGACGCGGCGGGGTGAGCGCGAAGACGAGGAAGCCGCCCTGGCCAGCCTCGATACGACGGATGAGATCCAAGCTCGAGACCGTACCGAAGCCCGAGCGGCCTTTGGCGCCGGTGCCGCTAGCTGAGGCGCACGGTGAGCACGTCGCCGGCGCCCAGGGCGCTGCCCGGCTCGACGCTCTGGCTCTTGACGTGCGACGGCGGCTTGGCTTCACTGCGGCTATGGCGCCAGCAGAGGTCCTTGCGCGCGCGGGTTACCTACCCAGCGAGTCGGTAGCCCTCCGCCACACGCCCGTAGCTCGGAGGGACATATCCCGCCCCCGCTACTCCCGAAGCCCCCGCTGAGTGGCGGGGGTTTCGGTCTTCTTGGCCCTTCGGGTAGGCGTCGCGGGCATCAAACGAGCATCAAACGGGCATCAATTCTTCGGCTACCAGCGCCCAGCCAGTTCCAGGGCGCAGCTAGCCGCAGCAGGCGTCGGCGGCGCCCTCCGCGGCGCAAGCGCGGCCCGTCTCGTTACAGCCACAGGCTTTCGTCGAAGGTCCCGAGCTCTTCCAGTCGGTCGAGTCGCGGGGCGTTGATTGCCTCGGTCAGCTGCCGGGCGAGCGCCTTGTTCTCTCGGGCGCCGTCATCGCGGCGCGTACATGATCACCGCCACCCCGACCAGGCAGATCGAAGCGCCGATCATGTCGTAGTGGTCGGGCCGGAACCCGTCGAACGCAACTCCCCAGAGCAGGGACCCGGCGACGAAGATGCCTCCGTAGGCAGCGAGGATGCGCCCGAAGTGGGGATCGCTTTGAAGTGTTGCTACGAAGCCGTAGAGGAACAATGCCAGGCCGCCAAGGAGTGCGAGCGCCCACCCTCGCCCCTCGCGCACGGATTGCCAGACCAGCCACGCCCCGCCAATCTCTGCGACCGCGGCCACGCCGAAGAGAAGGATGGATCGGGCGACCTCCACGTCAGGCCTTGCCCGGTCCTACCTGCACGTTGCCCCCGGCTGTCACAGGGGGTTCAGGCCGCTTTTCGTCCGCGGCTGCGACCGTAGATCGGGCATGCCCCGACGGTCTCGCCGGCTTCGTCAAGGATGCCATCGGCGGCCATGAGCAGCTCGGCCACCCCGGGCAAGAGTCGGTAGTGCACCTCACGCCCACGACGCTCCCGTGCCGCCAGCCCGCAGTCCCAGAGACACGACAGATGGGCGGAGACGTTCGGCTGGGCCAATCCAGTGGCTTCCACGACATCGCTGACTCGTTGCTCGCCGAGGCTGAGCTGCTCGACGATCCGCAACCGATTGCGGTCGGAGAAGCCGTGGAACAGAGAGGCTCGGAGGTCGGTGTCGGGCGACATATCTATTGAAGAATATATATTGTCTCGAAGATGGCTTCGCACACACTACCGCTAGCAGGCACGAGCGCGACCAAGGAAGCCCCACTTGCTCGCGATGAGTGGCTTCGTCTCGCTCGCCGAGCCAAGCTTCTGTCGTGGTTCTCGCTGGCCTACATGGGGGCGGAGGGCGCGATCGCCATCGTCGCTGGTGTCATCGCGGGCTCCGTCGCCCTTATCGGCTTCGGGATCGACTCGGCGATCGAGGGGGTCGCCAGCCTGGTGATCGTGTGGCGCTTCACAGGGTCGCGCCTGCTGTCCGATCACGCCGAGCGCCGGGCGCAGGTTCTTGTCGCTGCGCAGTTCTTTCTGCTCGCGCCGTACATCGCTTGGGAGGCCACCCAGGCTCTGGTGAACGGGGAACATCCGGAGGTCAGCTGGCTCGGCATAGGCCTCGCGCTCTCCAGCTTGATCGTCATGCCAATGCTGGGAAGGGCCAAGGAGCGGATCGGCGAGCAGATCGGCTCGGTGGCGACGAAGGGGGAGGGGCAGCAGAACATGCTCTGCGCTTACCTCTCGGCGGCCCTCCTGGCCGGGCTGCTAGGGAACGCCGTTCTGGGCGTGTGGTGGCTCGACCCGGCTGCGGCGCTCGTCATTGCGGTGGTCGCCCTCCGTGAGGGAGTCGAGGCCTGGCGCGGAGAAGGCTGTTGCGCGCCCGGCGCCACGGGACAGGTCGGGCCCGAGGAGGATTGCTGCTGAATGGCGGCCTGGGCCCTCGTCTTCTTCGTCATCTACCTGGCCCTGGCCTTCGGGCTGCGCACTGCCGTCCAGCTGCAGCGGACTGGGTCCAGCGGCTTCCATGGCATCAGTGGCGCCCGCGGGTCGGCAGAGTGGTTCGGTGGCGTCCTGTTCGTCGTCGCCCTCGTGATCGGGTTTGCGGCGCCACTGCTCGACCTGACCGGAGTTGTCGAGCCAGTCGGTGCGCTCGACGGCGAGATCGGTAATGCCGCTGGCGTTGGTTTGTCGCTCGGAGGCCTCCTGACAACGCTCCGCGCGCAGTTCGGAATGGGCGAGTCGTGGCGCATCGGCGTCGATGAGTCCGAGCGCACCAGCCTCGTGACCGACGGCCCGTTCAGCATCGTCCGCAACCCAATCTTCACGGCGATGATGCTCACCTCGGCGGGACTTGTGCTGCTCGTCCCGAGCGTCGTCGCGCTCGTCGGCTTCCTGCTGCTCGTCGTGGCGATCGAGCTGCAGGTCCGTAGCGTGGAGGAGCCTTATCTGCGGCGGACTCACGGCAAGGCTTTCACCGACTACGCCGGTCGCGTCGGCCGCTTCCTTCCCGGTCTCGGGCGCTTGCGCTCCTAGTTCAGGGCAGCATCGAGCGCCCTGCGGAAGCCATCGGTACCGAACGAGCCCTCGAGGCGAGCGGCGACGCGGCCCTGCTTGTCGATCGTGAACAGCCAGGGCTCGGTCTGGAGGTTGATTAGCTCGGAGGGACATATCCCGCCGCCGCTACTGAACGTCGAGGTGCACAACAGGACGGTCAGAGGACCGTCAACTGCAAAGCCGCGCCAATCGCACCGCAGCCGAGGACGACGTAGAGGACGGTGAGCTTCGAGTGCCAGCGGTTCAGAGCGATGAACGCGCCGATTGCTAGGAGGGCGGTCGGCACGTCCACAACGCTCGTGTCAACGATCTGGACCGTGACGGCGGCGATCAGCCCGATGACCCCGGCGCAGACACCGAGCAGGAATGGACGGATGCGCGGATTCTCAGCGACCGCGACGAGGTAGCGGTGCAGGAAGATCGGGAACACGAACGCAGGCAGAAAGATCCCGACGGTCATCGCAAGTCCGCCGCCGAGGCCTGCGGCGAGGTATCCGACGAAGGTTGAGAAGATGATCAGCGGAGCCGGCAAGACACCGCTGATAGCCAAGCCGTCTACGAACTCGCCACTTGTCAACCAGTGGTGCGTGTCCACCGAGCTTTCTTGCAGGAACGGGATGACCGTATACGCCCCGCCGAAGGTCAGTAGCCCCGCCTTCAAGCCCTCGAAGAAGACCTCGGCGGTGAGCGAGAACGTGACGGCCCCGGAGACAACGACTACTGCCGCTGGGCTGAACGCGAGGGAGTTGGACCGACGCGTCCAGCGGTCGGTGTTCGACCACAGCTCGTAGGCAATGCCCGCCACGACGAGGACGAGCAGGAAGTTCGCAGAGACGAGCAACGTCAGGGCGAAGCTCGCTACAGCAAGCACGGCGAGCGCCCAGTCGGTGATGAACGTTTGTCCGAGCCGAACGAGTGCTCGCGCGACGAGAGCTCCGACCGCCGCTGTCAACCCGTAGAAAAGCTCATCGAGCTGGTCCGCTAGGTCGGCCTCGACGTAGAGGATCGAGAGTCCGAGCATGAGCAGGAAGCCGGGCAGCATGAAGCCGAGACCAGCGAGAAAACCACCGACCTTCCCGCCGCGCAGCCGACCGAAGTAGACGCACAGCTCGTGAGCCTCTGGGCCGGGGAGCACCTGATAGACGGCAAGCGTCTTCTTGAAGGACTCCTCCGAGACCCAGCCCTCCTGGTCCACGCACTCACGCTTGACCATCGCGATCTGTGCGGCGGGGCCGCCCCAGGCGAGCGCACCAAACCTCAGGAACCGCAGGAAGAGCGAGCGATAGGAGTCCTCAGGGCGACTGGGATCAGCGGCCGGGGCGGTTGGCGTGCGCACCGGCGAAAGTCTGACTGGAATGTGCCCTCGAAGCCGTGGGGCTGCGGGAGTAGGAGAAGTCCCGAGCTAGAGGTGCGGATCCTCGGGGCCCCGCCGTTTCGATTGAAGCGGGCCACCTATCGGATCTTGCGGTGAGGGAGACATGAGTTCGGCGTGTACCTCGGACCTGCGTTGTTCGGCTACGCCTGTCGCATGGGGCAGAGGGCTGCGCCCTAGTCGCAGTCGAGCCGCTCGATGCCCTTGAGGTATGCCTCGCAGAAGGTGGGGAACTGGGCGACCGTGTCGCGTAGGACCTCGAGCGGTGTCTGCGCCTTGATGGCCAGCGCCGCGTAATGGATCCATTCGCCCGCGAGCGGCGCGACTGCCCAGGCCCCGACCAGTAGTCCCCGGTCTCGATCGGCGATCAGACCGAGTTCGCCGCGCGGGTTTTGCTCATAGGTCCATGGCCGCGCAATGGCCTCGGCCAGGCGGACGCGCGCGGTGGCGACATCGAGGCCCTCCTGGCGCGCCTGCTCGTCGGTCAGGCCGACAGCTGCGATCTCGGGGTCGGAGAAGACCACCCGAGGGATTGCCGTGTAGTCGGCGGTGCGCGGGTTGCCGGCGATGTCGTCGACGACCACGCGAGCCTGGTACATGCCGACGTGGGTGAAGGGCATGACACCGGTCACGTCGCCTACCGCCCAGACGCCGTCGCCGGCCCGACAGCGATCGTCGACCCTGACGCCCTGCCGGTCGAACTCGATCCCGAGGCTCTCCAGCCCAAGACCCGCGACGCGCGGGCTGCGACCGGCGGCGACGAGCAGCTCCTGACCGGAGACCTCCTCTCCGTCGCCGAGCGTCAAGGTGCGCTTGCCGTTTGCGGCAGCCGCCTGCTTGGCGGCGGCGCCCAGGCGCAGCTCGATCCCCTCCTCCGCGAGCGCCGTCGCCATCACCTCGCCGACGGCCGGCTCCTCGCGCGCCAACAACCGGTCGGCCATCTCGACGATCGTCACCTCGGCGCCGAAGCGGCGCATCAGCTGCCCGAGCTCGATC
>JALZIJ010000084.1 GCA_030860375.1 Actinomycetota bacterium
CCTCTCTCCGGAGCCGGCGGCCGCGATGACCGCTGCTGCGAGCGCCTCAGCGCCCATTGAATTCGGCCTTAAGCGACGGTCTCGGCGAAGCGGTTCTCGAGCAGGTCGTCGAGGTACAGCTCGGCACCCTCTTCGTCCTTGTCAAGCGCGTACATGAACTCGGAAGCGAGGATCTTCTTCGCGCGGGTGTACATCTGCTTCTCGCCGGTCGAGAGGCCCTTGTCCATCTCGCGGATCGCGAGGTTTCGGACCACTTCTGCGATCTCGAAGATGTTGCCGGTCTTGATCTTCTCGCGGTTGTACTTGAAGCGCCGGTTCCAGTTCTTCGGCATGTCTGAGAGCTCGCCGGTCAGGACGCCGATGACCTCTTCGACCTGCTTGGGGTCGATGACTCGGCGCAGGCCCGCGATGTGCGCGTTCTCGCACGGGACCATCACGGTCATGTCGTTGTGGAGGATCTTGATCGTGAGGTAGTCGCGGGTCTCCCCCATGATCTCTTTGGCCTCTCGGAACAAGACCACTCCGGCACCATGGTGCGGGTAGACGACGTTGTCGCCCTCCTCGAAGGTGCATTCGACGACGATCTCTTCTTCGAGCTCGATCTCCTCTTCGACAGCTAGTTCTGGAATGGTTGTCCTCCTTTGGGGGTGAGCCCGCGATCGCGGGACACTCGTTGGCTCATGCGTGGCGGTCGACGGCGTCGACCTCTTCGGCCCGGCGGAGGCCTTCGCGGATCTCGGTCGTCCGAGCCTCCCCCACTCCATCCACCGACGCCAGATCCTGGTCGGTGGCGGAAAGGATGGCCTCGAAGTCGCCGAAATGATCGACGACCTTTTGAGCCACCAGGCGGGGGAGCCTCGGCACGCTTGAGAGCGCACGAAAGCCCCGTGGTACGACAGGGAAGTCAAGGGTGTTCGTCTTGCGGTCGTAGCCGAGATGCTCGGCGAGCCGGCCGAAGTCGAGGAGCTCGTGATGGTCGAGCGCAGCAAGCTCCGCCGCCGCTCGTTCAAGCTCGGGCTCCGAGACGTCGACCGCGTAGTCGCGAACGAGGGCAGCGCGCTCTGCAAAGACACCATGGACGAGCTCTTCGAGCTGCATCTCGATCAGGCGGCCCTCGGAGCCGAGCTCGATGATCCAGCGCTCCACTTCTGAGGCCATCCGCGTGACGAGCTCGGCGCGCTGAAGCACCGAGAGGACGTCGTGAAGCACCGCGCCGCCCGAGAACTCGAGCTGGGTCAGACGCGCAGAGACCTGCTCGAGCCTCGCCCTGTATTTCTCGAGCGTGGCGAGGCCTTGGTTCGCCTTCGAGAGCACGCTCGGGATGTCTTCAAGGATGTACTTGATGCCCTCGACGTAGAGCGAGACCACCTCGCGGCGCTGCGATACCGCGATGACGAGAGCCTTCGATTGCTTCGAGACACGCTCAGCCGTGCGGTGGCGGGTCCCGGTCTCCATCGAGAGGATGGTCGGGTCGGGCATGAGCTGAACGTTCGCCCACATGATCCGGTAGCTCACCGGCTCGAGGACGATCGCGCCGTCCATCTTTGCGAGCTGGTAGAGCAGGGCAGGGGAGTAGTCCACGTCGAGCTTGATCCCGCCCGAGAACATGAACGAGACCTCCTCGGCGTCACCGATGAGGATCAGGCCTCCGGTGCGGGCGTGAACTATATTGTCGATGCCCTCACGGAGCGGCGTGCCGGGCGCAACCGTGTCCAGTGCCCGGAGGAGCCTCGGGTCCTGGCGCGCTTCCAGCTCACTCTTGTCATCCAGGGGAGGAAGCGCCATCGCTCCACTTAGGATGACACAAAGGCCCTGGAAACTAAGTTTCGGTTAAATCCGTGTGGATAGATCGGAAAGGGCTTTGTCAAGCCGGGTACGGGTGGCCGATGCGCTGCTTCAGCTCGCTTTCGATCAACATCGCGTTCGGCGTCTTCACGGTCACCGTGATTACGCCGGAGATCTTTGGCTCGCCCATCCGGTCGTAGTCGACCTTGAATACGAGCTTGTCTTCGTCCTCACTGGAGATCTCGATGGCGTCGAGCCGCGGGTTGTCCCAGCGCGAATTGATCAGCTTCGCGCGCCCCGACTTGCAAAAAACGACCACTCGTGCCTCGCTGATGCCGAGGCCAACCCGCTCCGGGGTGATCTTGCCGTGGAAGCGCCGCCCGGGCATCTTGAAGTGCGTGTACTTGAGGCGGGCAGAGAGGCCCTCCTCCAGGAGCACCAGGCCTTCCGATTCGAGCTCGGCGCGTAGCTCGGGTCGCAGGGTGCCGTTGCCGAGCAGGAACTTGAGGAACACGAGACGAGCGTAATCCACTCGGGAGTCTGGCCGCAGGCCCTCAAACGACCGCTCAAACGGCACTCGCGGGATAATCACGGCAGGATGATCGAGATCCAGCTTTTCGGCAGCCCGGCGATCAAGAGGGATGGAGCCGCCACGCCGCCTCCGAAGGGCCGGAAGGCGTGGGGCCTCTTGGTCTACCTGCTCCTGAGCGAGGTCCGAAACCCGTCGCGGGAGCACCTCGCCGGGCTCCTCTTCGCAGACACGGACGATCCGCTCCGCTCGCTTCGCTGGAACCTGTCGGAGCTCCGCCGCGCCTTGGGCCAGGAGATCCTCGAGCCGGGCGAAGCCGTTATCCGGCTGCCACCCGACGCGCGTGTGGACGTCTACGTCCTGCTTCGGGGAACCCCGCACGAGGCCCTGGCCATCCCCGGGCTCGCGCGACCGCTCCTCGAAGGCATGGAGTTCGGGGCGTCCCCCGCGTTCGACAGCTGGATCGGGCACGAGCGGCGCCGCCTCGAAGGTGCCTCGTGCTCGGCGCTCCACGAGTCCGTACTCGATCGGCTGGCTGCCGGGCGCTCTGAGGAGGCGGTCGGACTGGCCCGTCGCCTGGTCGAGCTCGAGCCGTTCGACGAAAACTTCCATGAGGTACTGATCCGCGCCCTCGCCCAAGCGGGGGACAATGACGGAGCCCGCAGGCAACTCGAGGCATGCCGGTCGGTGTTCCGGGCCGAGCTCGGGCGAGAGCCGGCCGAGTCGCTCGAACGTGCGACCACCGAGCAGCCGTCGTCGAACGATTCCCACTCGATGGGGCGAAGCGTGCAGCACGCCGCGGGCGCGCTGATCGAGGCGGGCGAGGCGGCGGTCGCGGCCGGAGCGGCGGACGCGGGCCTCCAGAACCTGAGGAGGGCGCTGTCGCTCGCGCACGAGGCCTCCCAGGGCGAGCTCGAGGTGCGGGCCCGGGTGGCGCTCGGATCCGCCCTCGTCCACGCCGTGCGCGGGCGCGACGAGGAGGCCGCCTCGGTCCTCGGCCGCGCGGCGACCCTCGCCGCCGAGCTCGAGCTTTTCGACCTGGAGTCGGCGGCCATCCGAGAGCTCAGCTACATCGACGCCCTCGCCGGGCGCTACGCCAGGTGCGAGACGCGCCTCGAACAGGCTGCCTCCCTCGCCCAAGCGGAGCGTGAGCTTGCGGCAGTAGAGTCGCTCAGGGCCGTCACTGCCGGGGATCGCGGGGCACATGCGACGGCTCTGGAGCGCTTCGAGCGTGCGGACGAGCTCGCCACGTCCGCCGGCGACCTCAAAAGGGTGGCCTATACGTGCACCTTCGCCGGCCGCTCGCTCCTTCTGACCGGTGAGCGCGAAGCCGCTCGCGCCAAGTTCGAGCAGGCCATCGGGATAGTCGGGGAAACCGAATGGCTTTCCTATGCGGCCTGGCCTCATTCCTGGCTTGCCGAGCTCGAGCTGGAGGAAGGCGATCTCGCTGGCGCGCGCGAGCGAATGGAGTACGCGTTCGCCCTCGCATGCGAGTTTCGCGACCCGTGCTGGGAGGGGATAGCGGGTCGCGGCCTCGGCGTGATCGAGGAGCGGGAGGGCAAGACCGCCAGCGCCCTCCGGCGCCTCGAGGACGCGCGGACCCGTGCTTCGCGGACGACGGATTGCTACGTGTGGGTGGAGGCGTACGCCCTCGAGGCCTTCGCAGCGACGGCAGTCCGAGCGGGATCCGGCCGGGCCGAATCGCTCGTCGAAGACCTTCACTCCCTAACTGCCCGGACGGGAATGCGCGAGCTCGCGGTGCGAGCTCTCATCCTGCGCTCACGGCTGGGCGATTCAGGCGCGATGGACGCGGCGCGGCTTCTTGCAGCAGAGGTCGAGAACCCTGCGCTTGATGCCGAAATCGGCGCGGGCACTCAAGCAACGCTCACCTGAGCAGCTCTCAACTCTCAAACGGTCGCTCAAACGCCCCTAGTCCACGCTGGGTCAACACAAACCAGGCAACCCTCAAGGAGTTGACATGACCCGAATCACTAAGCACATCCGAGCAAACATCGTCAACTACGTCGCGCTGTTCTTCGCGCTCAGCGCCGGCGCCTACGCCGCCGGGCTCGTCCCGGACAGCGTCAGGTCGAAGCACATCAAGGACGGACAGGTGCGATCGGCGGACGTCGCCGACGACACCAGCGCGAGAGCCTTGACCGGCGGCGACATCGCAAACGATTCGCTCGACGGATTCGACATCGAAGGGCTTTCGTCCGCTGACTTTCAGTCCCGGACGCTGACGGGCGACCAGATCGCCCTGAACTCCTTGGGCGCGGATGAGCTCGGCCCGGTAGCGACACGGTTCGGGACCAAGCTCGTGGACCCAGGGGCCATCCGAACCGTCACAGCATCATGCCTTGCCGGCGAGGAGTTGCTCGCGGGCGGCGGCGGATTCGAGAGTGGCGACCCCCTTTTCGACTCACAACGGGTCGGTACCAGCAACACGTGGACCGTCACGAGTCTGAACTTCGGCGCCAGTGAGGTGCTGACCGCGGAAGCGATCTGCCTGACCAAGTAGGCGGCGAGCGTTCCGGGAAAGCCCCTCAATCCTCCAATCCGTTCTAGAGTCCAGCCAATAGGAACCAACGAGACCGAGGAGGTCCCAATGTCATCCGCAACATCAGACACCGAGCTCAAGGGTCGCCACAGGAAGATGTGGGCCTCGGGCGACTACGAGTCCATGGTCGAGACGTTCCTGTTGCCGCTCGGCCCACGCCTCGTCGAGGCATGTGGCATCGGTTCTGACATGACTGTTCTCGACGTCGCGGCCGGTACCGGCAACGCGTCGATCCCCGCCGCCCAGGCCGGCGCGAAGGTCACAGCGAGCGACCTGACCCCCGAGCTTCTCGAGGCCGGGAAGCGCCGGGCCGAGGCGGAGGGCCTCGAGCTCGAATGGAAGGAGGCCGACGCCGAGAAGCTTCCGTTCGACGACGGGTCGTTCGACGTGGTCATGTCCTCTATCGGGGCGATGTTCGCCCCCCATCACCAGGAAGTGGCCGACGAGCTCGTTCGCGTCTGCAAGCCGGGCGGCACGATCGGCCTCTTGAGCTGGACGCCCGAAGGCATGCTGGGTGCGTTGTTTCGCACCATGGGGCCGTTCATGCCTCCTCCTCCCCCCGGCGCCCAACCGCCGCCGCTGTGGGGCTCGGAGGATCATCTCCGCGAGCTGTTCTCAGACCGGGTGGACTGGGGGACTCTGGAGCGTGGCGAGCTTGAGATCACGGCGTTCGACAAGCCGCGCGACTACGGCGAGCACTTCAAGGCACGCTACGGGCCGACCATCGCCGCTCGTGCCAATGCCGTGAAGACCGAACGGGAGGAGGAGTTCGACAACGCGCTCGACAGTTTCTGCGACGAGTGGAACCGGGGCACGGCCGAGGATGCCCGCTTCGAGAAGGAGTACCTGCTCGCCGTGGGGACACGGGCGTAGCGGGAACGTCAAGCAACCCAACCCAAGGAGGAGCACATGGACCTGTACGCGATTGTGCGGCGCAACGGCTGGAAGACCGGCGCCGAGCTCGAGGAGGCCGCCGGCCGCTCGACCCAGGTCGGCGACGAGGAGATGTCGGACGACATCCGGTGGATCAGGAGCTACGTGCTCGCCGAGGACGATGGATCGGTCGGGACGCTCTGCATTTACGAAGCGTCGAGCCCTGAAGCCATTCGCGACCATGCTGACCGCGCAGACCTGCCGGTGGACGAGATCATCTCCGTCGCCGACACCGTGGTCGTGCGGCCCGACCCACAGCCGACGCAAGTCTGAATAGGTAGGCCAGGGCTAGCCGCAACAGCGGCTCTCGCGGTGGCGGCAAGCTTCGCCGCCACCGCAGGCTCCGCCCGCGCAGAAATTTTCACGGTGGACTCCGTCAGGGATTCGGCCCGATCGCGCGGGGTCAGACCAACGCTGTGGCACGCCGCGAAGTCCTAGGAGCCCTTCGAAACCTCGAAGATCGGCACGTCATAGGCGGCTAGGGCGCCGTCGGCGGTTGCGAGGGTGAGACCATCGCAACGCGCCTGTGCGACGAGCATCCTGTCGAAGGGGTCGCGGTGGTGGAGGGGCAGGCTCCCGGCGGTCCGCGCGTGCTCGAACGTGATATCAAGCTGCTCGTAGCCAGCATCGGCGACCAGCCACTCGACGTCCTCGGGAGCGCGGAGCCTGCCGGCTTTCCGCTTCATCTCCAGCTCCCATACGGTGGCGGCACTGACGAAGACCGGGTCTGCCTCCAGTTTCTCTTTGGCGCGTGCGTCAAGGAGGTCTCCGGCGCCCCAGAGCAGCACATGGCTGTCGATCAGTAAGGCCAGTCGCCCTTGCCTTCGAACGCGTCCTGTATCTCCTTCGGCAGCGGGGCATCGAAGTCGTCGCTTATCCAGATCTCGCCCTTCCACTGACCAAACTTGAGCTTCTTAGGCTTCTCTGCGATAGGGACGAGCTTGGCTACGGGAGTGCCAGACCGGGCGATTGTGATCTCTTCTCCTTTGGCAACCCGCGCGGCGAGACGCGAGAGCTGGGACTTCGCTTCATGCATGTTGTAGGTGGACTTCATGGTTAGCTTAGTCTAACTAAGTCAGGCAGCTCTTGCGGCGGTGGCGCGTCCGAACGCGGCGCTGAGCGCCGCCCGAATCGTCGTCTGCGGCGCAAGCCCCTTGATCGATTCGCGCTCGGCGGGGCCGAGGACCGGGGTGAGGCCGAACTTTCGCGCCTCTGAGAGCCGGCGGTCGGCGTGGCCCACCGAGCGAAGCTCGCCTGTCAAGCCGACCTCGCCGAAGCATGCGAGCGGAGTGCCGGAGGCATCGGCGAGCGGCTCGCCGCGGTGAGCGGACACCACCGCCAGGGCTACGGCGAGGTCGGCGCCCGGCTCGTCGATGCGGACGCCTCCGGCGATGCTCACGAACACGTCGGCGCTTGCGAGGCCCGGCCCGCCGTGGCGAGCGAGCACCGCGAGGATCATCGCGAGCCGGTTTCGATCGACTCCGTTTGTGACCCGCCTGGGCGGCACGATCTCCGTAGGTGCCACGAGTGCCTGCACTTCGACGAGCAGGGGTCGCGTTCCCTCCATCGAGCAGAGGACACAGGAGCCCGGCGACCCTGAGGCTTCCCCCACGAAGCGCGCCGACGGGTCCTCCACCTCGACGAGCCCGCCGCCACGCATCTCGAAGACGCCTACCTCGCTGGTCGCGCCGAAGCGGTTCTTGAGCGCGCGAAGCGTGCGAAAGCTTCGTTCGCGCTCGCCCTCGAAAAAGAGGACGCAGTCGACCAGGTGTTCGAGCACGCGCGGGCCCGCGACGGCCCCCTCCTTAGTCACATGGCCGACCAGGATCACCGCGCTGCCGATTCGCTTCGCCACCTCGAGGATCGCGTTGGCCGCCTCGCGCACCTGCCCGACAGAGCCCGGCGCACCGGTCATGCCCTGGGAGTGGAGGGTCTGGATCGAGTCGATCACGCAGACATCGCATCGCTCGGCCTCGAGCGTGGCGAGGACGTTCTCGAGCGACGTCTCGGTGACTACGGGCACGCTCAGCGCTCCCTCCCCGAGGCGCTGGGCGCGCATGCGGACCTGCGCCGCCGACTCCTCGCCCGAGACGTAGAGCGTCCGGCGCCCCGCCGTGGCCAGGTTGCCGAGCGCCATGCCGGTGAGCGTGGACTTGCCGATCCCCGGCGAGCCGCCGAGAAGGACGAGCGATCCGGGCACCAGCCCGCCGCCAAGGACGCGATCGAGCTCGGTGATCCCGGTCAGAAGCCGTTCGTTGGCAGGCGCCGAGACGTCGCGCAGCGCCACCGGCTTCGCCGCTGCGCCCACAGCGCGGCCACCCCCGGCGACCGCCCGGGCAGCGGGCACCTCCCGGGGCGCCTCGACGAGCGTGTTCCACTCCCCACAACCTCCACACTGGCCGGCCCAGCGAAGCGCCTCGTGCCCGCACGACTGACAGACATATGAACTCTTCTTAGCCACCACCCCACCCTAGGCACGAGCCCCGACGTATTCACCCCCCAACCGCGGCGGTTGGGGGAGTGCGCGAAGCCTGATCGCTCTAGTCGGCCGGCACGCTCGACTGCGAGCACTGCTCGTTCGGGGCGCCGAGCCCTGCGTCCGCCCTATAGACGACGCAAGTTGAATAGCGGATGTCGTCCTCGGCAAGGGGAAGTTGGATGCTGGCCTCGCTCAACCCCAAGCTCAGCTGGTCTACCTTGTCGACCCTGATGAACTGGAGTTCGCCCGTCGCCTCCGCATCGGCAGCGGACGCTGCATAGCTGAAGAGGGTCGAGCCTTGAATCGAGCGATCCTCTGGGTGGCGGAAGACGGTGGTGAAGCGGGTGCGGCTTCCTACCGCCTGGGCCTCGAGGCTCGTGCGCGGTTCGACATAGACGCGGCGCTCCTTCGACTCAGTTTCCGAGAGTTCGCCGTAGGCGACCCGGAAAGACGTGTTGGCGTCGGGGGTTGCGCCGAACTCAAAGTTGCCCTGATCGTCTGTCTGGGCCGTCTCCAGCGCGCGGAAGCTGTCTTCGAAGGGGTACGTGTCGGCTTCGAGCGTGACCGTCTCCCCCGCGAGCTTTTCCTCACCCTGGGTGAGCTGCCCCGAAAAGCTCGTGTCATCGCCCCATTCGAGCACCCGGTCGGCCGCCTCGAACTCGAGGCCTGGCGGGATCCGATCCTCGAAGTTCGGAGAGACGTCCTCTTCCTCAGCGCAACCGGCGAGTGCGAGGAGCGCCGCCGCGAGGAGGCTAAGAGTCGTCGGTGTCCGGGATGGCATCGGCGTTGGCCGGCCCATCGGCCTCGTCGGCGCCACCGCGTCCGCCCACGCCCGCAGGCTCCTTCTTACGGCTGCGCTTCTTCGGCTTGACAAGCTTCAGCTTGAGCGGTAGATCGTCCTCGTCGCCGGCCTCGTTGCGCTCGACCAGGACGCTCGTGCCCGACGCGATCTCGCCGGCGCGCAGGACCTCGTCGGCGAGCGGATCTTCGATGTAGCGCTGAATCGCACGGCGAAGCGGCCGGGCACCCATCGCCGGATCCCAGCCCTTGTCAGCCAAGAGATCCTTGGCCTCCTCGGTCAATTCGAGCTGGAGGTCGTGCTCGGCAACCTGGGCCTTCACGCGCATCATCAGGAGGTCGACGATCTCCTTGATCTCTTCCTTCGCGAGCTTGTGGAAGACGATTACCTCGTCGATCCTGTTCAGGAACTCGGGGCGGAACACCTTCTTCAGCTCGCCCATGATCTTGCCCTTCATGTCCTCGTAGGACGTGCCGGACGCGTCGTCCATCGCGGCGAAGCCGAACGAGACGTTCTTCGCGATGTCCTTCGCGCCGATGTTCGAGGTCATGATCACGATCGTGTTGCGGAAGTCGACCGTGCGGCCCTGAGCATCGGTGAGACGCCCGTCCTCGAGGATCTGGAGCAGGATGTTGAAGACATCGGGATGCGCTTTTTCGATCTCGTCGAGGAGGAGCACGGAGTAGGGCTTGCGGCGGATCGCCTCCGTGAGCTGGCCGCCCTCGTCATAGCCGATGTAGCCGGGGGGCGAACCGACGAGCCTCGAGACCGCGTGCTTTTCCATGTACTCGGACATGTCGATGCGGATCATCGAGTCCTCGTCGCCGAAGAGGAACTCGGCGAGCGTGCGTGCCAGCTCCGTCTTGCCGACGCCGGAGGGGCCGAGGAAGATGAATGAGCCGGCGGGACGCTTGGGGTCCTTGATGCCGGCGCGGGAGCGGCGGATCGCCTTGGAGACGGCCTCGATCGCGATGTGCTGGCCGATCACGCGCTTGTGGAGCTCGTCCTCCATGCGAAGCAGCTTCTTCGTCTCGGCTTCGGTGAGCTTGAAGACGGGGATACCGGTCCACATCGAGACGATGTCGGCGATCTCCTCCTCGCCCACCTGCGGGCGCTCGCCCTCGTCCGAGGAAGACCACTCATCCTGCATCTCGCGCTTCTTGTTGGTGAGCTGGCGCTCCTGATCGCGGAGGCTCGCGGCCTTTTCGAACTCCTGAGCCTCGATGGCGGCTTCCTTGTTGCGGCGCGTCTCTTCGATCTCTTCTTCGAGGTCGCGATAGACGGGCGGCGAGGACATCGACTTGATGCGAAGGCGCGACGCCGCCTCGTCGATCAGGTCGATCGCCTTGTCGGGCAGGAAACGGTCCGCGATGTAGCGATCCGCGAGCTCAGCGGATGCGCGCAGCGCGTCGTCGGTGATCTCCACCTTGTGGTGGTCTTCGTAGCGCTCGCGAAGGCCTTGGAGGATCTTGAAGGTGTCGGCGATCGACGGCGGCTCCACCCTGATCTGCTGGAAGCGCCGCTCGAGCGCCGAGTCGCGCTCCAGGTACTTGCGGTACTCGTCAAGAGTCGTCGCACCGATGGTCTGAAGCTCGCCGCGGGCAAGCGCGGGCTTGAGGATCGAGGCCGCATCGATCGCGCCCTCGGCGGCGCCGGCGCCGACCAGGTTGTGAAGCTCGTCGATGAAGAGGACGATGTCGCCGCGCTGGGTGATCTCCTTCATCACCTTCTTGAGGCGCTCCTCGAACTCGCCGCGGTACTTCGAGCCGGCGACGAG
>JALZIJ010000098.1 GCA_030860375.1 Actinomycetota bacterium
ATGAAGGCCAACCTCGGGACCGGCCTGCTCACACCAGGGACCGCCAAGCTTCGCGGTGAAAGAAAGTCGCAAATCTGTCGTGATCGTCGGCGTGCGTGGCAGGAAGAGGGACGGTCGGCCGCTCGGAGAGGCGATGCGCTCCACCGTGCTGGTTGCATGCTCTATTGGGCTGAGGGTGCGAAGGAGAGGAATCGGGTTACTTTTGCCAACTCCGACGCGAACATGGTTCGGGTGTTCGCGGCGTTCCTTCGCGAGTCGCTTCGCGTTCCCAACGAGGATTTCACAGTCCGATTGAACGTCTATCTCGGCAACGGGCTCTCGATCGAAGAAGTAGAGAAATGTTGGCTCAGAAACCTGGATTTGCCTCGTTCGTGCCTGCGGGGTCATCAGGTCGACCATTTCCCTACCTCGAGTAGCGGTAAGAAAGTGAACAGGCTCCCTTACGGAGTCTGCGCTTTGCGCGTAAAACGCAGCACCTGGATCGTCCAGCACATCTTCGGGGCGATCCAGGAATACGCCGGCTTCGAAGAAGCTAACTGGCTGGGGTAAGCCGCGGCCCCCAGCGCGCAACGAGAAGCTCGAGGAGTGCCTTTTGCGCGTGGAGGCGGTTTTCGGCTTGGTCCCAGACGGCTGAGCGCTCCCCGTAAAGGAGTCCCTCGGTGATCTCCTCGCCGGGGTGGGCGGGCAAGCAGTGGAGCACCACGGCGTCGTCGGCCGCGGCCTCCAACAACTCTTCCCGTAGCTGGTAGGGCGCCAGTGCCTCGCGCCGCTCGTCGGCCGTCGCCTCGTCGCCCATGCTCACCCAGACGTCCGTATACAGGGCGTGGGCGCCCGTCGCCGCCTCGAACGGGTCATCGGTCAGCTGGGCCGCCTCCCCGTTTTCGAGTTGATACCCCTCCGGCGCTGCCACGGCAACCTCGACGCCCACCAACCCGCCGAGAACGGCGAGTGAGCGAGCGACGTTGTTGCCGTCCCCCACATAGGCGACACGCAAGCCGTCCAGCTTTCCGAACCGCTCCGCGAGCGTCGTCAGGTCGGCGAGGGCTTGGCAGGGATGGTGAAGCGGCGTCAGACCGCTGATCACGGGGACGTCAGCGTGCTTCGCGAGCTCTGCCACCCGCTCGTCCGAGCCTGAGCGGATGACCACGCCCGAGACGAATCGCGAGAGCATTCGCGCCGTGTCGGCCACGGACTCGCCCCTGCCGAGCTGAAGCTCCTCCGCCCTGAGCTCGACCGGGTTGCCGCCCAGCTCCGCGACGGCGACCTGAAACGAGATGCGCGTCCGCGTCGAGGGGCGCTCGAACAGAAGCGCCACCGATTGGCCGCTCAGCGCGTCTTCGGCGAAGCCTTCGGCGCGACCCTTCTTGAGCTCGGCCGCCCGCTCGACGAGCGCCACAACCTCGGCAGGCGCAAGCTCTTCACCAGTTAGGAAATGTCGGAGCGCCATCTTGGAAGCGGCGATACTAGTCTGCCTCGACCCCACATCCCGCAAGATCGGAGAGCCAATGGCAGCCGCGAAGAAGGGGGCGCAGACCAAGCGGTCGAAGCCCGCCGCCAAGAAGACACCCACCCGCTCGTCCGCCAAGAGATCCACTCGCGCATCCGCAGCAACGCGCGGCAACAAGAGCGTCGAGGAGTTTCGCGACGCGCTCGAAAAGAGCGTGACCATCAGCCGCGACCGCATCCAGGAAGTCATGGACGACGCCGTGAAGCGAGGCCGCATGACCCGGACCGACGCTGAGAAGACGGTCAGCAATCTGGTCTCGAAGGGCCGCCAGCAGACCGACGAGCTCGTCACGGAGCTCGAGAAGCTCCTGGACCAGGCGCGACGGGGAGTCGAATCGCGAGTAGCTCCCGCGCGCAAGCGCGCCGAGGAGGCCGCCAGCCGCGCTGTCAAGCGGGCGCGAACCACCGCCGAGCCGGCCCTGGTCGAGGCCGACAAGCTGCGCCGCCGGGCCGGCGTTGCCGCGTCGGCGCCTATTACCGGCTACGAAACCCTCACGGCCGCTCAGGTCAAGTCCCGCCTCAAGGACATGAGCAAGGCCGATCTTCGCAAGGTCCGCACCCAGGAGAGGCGCGGCAAGGCACGCAAGGGCGTCCTCGACGAGATCGAAAAGCGCCTGAGCTAGCCCTGTAACCATTGGGGAGTGGCCACCGCTCCCCTGAAAAGCGCGCGCCCGTACAAGGGCGACGAGCTTGAGCTCACCATTGATTCGCTCGCTCAGGGCGGCCGCGGCGTCGCGCGTCGCGAGGATGGCTTCGTCGTATTCGTG
>JALZIJ010000127.1 GCA_030860375.1 Actinomycetota bacterium
CGCGTAGTAAACGGTTATCGGGAACTCGGCGAACGCGGACTCGCGGCTCCGCGCAAACACACGCCGGAAGCCGTCCTCGAAGAATGCTCTGGCACCGTCCTCACCGTCGTGGCGGTAAGGGTTGGCGACCAGCTCCTCGGCCTTCGGGACCAGCACTGTGCTCAGGAGGTCGGGGTAGGCGCTGCGTAGAGACCGGCGTAGCCAGACGTAGAAGAAATCGGAGAGGTCGGAATAGCCGATGTTGTCGTAGTACGGCGGATCCGTTGAGATAAGGACGCGGTTCGGTTGCTTGTCTGCCGGACGTAGTGCAACGGCGGCGGGCCGACCCGATCCGAGCGGCTCAAAAGCTTCGCTCACGATCTTCAAGCAGCGACTCCAGGAGCCCCCAATGTCGACCAGCGGGTTGAGCTCGCAGAAATCCCATGCCATGGGCAGGGTAGGCAGTGTGAAAAGGTGGCTCGGTCGATCCTCCTGCGGATACCACGCGACGAGCGAGTTACCGTAGTCCGCATGTTTGCCGAGTGCGAAGGCAAGGTACGTGCAAACAGCATCCGCGTAGTTGTCTACGTCTCTGTCGGATTCGAGGTGACCCCCACGCTGCGCCCTCTCCCCGAGGGCGTCCGCTCGTAGACGCTCACGTGCCTCGATCACGAGGTCGCTAAGAGTCGTCATAGCGACGAGCTGGCGGTTCGTGAAGAGGTCCGCCCACCGCGTCAGCCCGTAGTTTTGGACGCGGAAGCCGAGGGCCGCCGGTGGGAGAGTCGCTTCCGGCGCGCTCTCAGGCCGCTCAACCTTCGCGGCGAGCCGATGCTCGTCGTCCGGCGGCAGGTAGACGCGGCGTCGATCTCCTTCGGCCACGACAGCCATGAGCTGCGTCCCGAGCCGCTCAGCTCGGCCTTCCCCTCTGATGAGATCCAGCGCCACCGCCGACCCGCACGCCACACACGTCGCGCCGTTGCGCCCGACCGTCCCGTCCTCTTGCTTGCTCGGCGCACCGGCCGCCCCGTGCCCGATCTCGAACTCCACTCGCTTGCCGCTCGGGTGTTCGGGGTCGCCAACGATGATCGGCCGCACCCATGCCTCCTTGCCTTTCTTCTTGCCGAGCCACCACGAGCGTACGAGCGGCATCTCGATCCCGCACGCCGGGTTGGGGCACGTCACCGTTCGGGCCCAGATCCAGGCGATAACGGTCGCCTTCATCCCGTCGTCGAGCGTCGCCTTCGGGTAGTGGTTGCCGAGGCGCGTGTGCGCCTCGTCGCGCATCCACTCTCCGTAGGCGCGCACGTCGGCGGCCAACCCGGTCGCGCCCTCCCAGCCCATCTGGTCCCCGGCAAGGTCGGGAAACACCGGTGGCCGGCCGCCAAACTTTGGCGGAATCTCGATAAGGGCCTTGTTGATCAGCACAGCAACTGGGTTGAGGTCGGAGGCGTGTGCCTCCAGCCCGAGGCGCTGGGCCTCGAGCGGGATCGTGCCGCCGCCGGCGAATGGGTCGAGGATCGGCGGTGGGTTGCCGCCCGTTGAAGCGAGGATCTCCGCGTGGGCCTCGGCGAGCAGCGCCTTGTCGCGCGTGTTCTCCCAGACTACGAGCCGCTCGATGATGCCGTGCAGACGCTCGCGCTCGGCGCGCTGAGCCTCCTCGGTGGGGAAGCGATCAGGGTGCGACGACGGATCATCGACGAGCTGCGCGAACAGCACTGCTCGCGCCGCGGCGAGAGGTCGCTGCGCAAACCACTTGAGTACCGAGGAAGGGTTGCCCCTGTAGATGTAACTTTCGCGTGCGGACTCCTTGTTGATCGTCTCGAGAGGCAGCGCGACCTCGATGAGCTTGCGCGTAGCCGCGTCCACCACAATGCTTCTCGGCTTGGTCATCGTCGGCTCAGAACGGCTCCCGGCCTTGCGCCCACGTTGTCTCCCACTTCCCTCGGTGCCCGGTAGCGTCGAAATTGCCGGCGTCGAAGCCCGCAAACGAGTTCTCGAGGTAGCGGACGTCGTCGTGCTCGGGTCCACGCGGGTCGACACGTACGAGCGCTAGGCGATAACGCGGCGCGCTGTTGAGCGCGGTCAGCACCTCGTTGTGGGTGATGAAGAAGTCCGCGGCGCCGGCGATGCGCCCCTTGACCTCGATCCGAATCGGGTCCTCTCCCTCACGCTGCGAGAGGACATCGAAGCCAGGGTTGTTGAAGGCCTGCTCGACCGGATCGCGCCCGAGCGCGTTCTCGGCCGCCAGGACGCGCTCGACGCCGCGACGCTCGACCTCCTTCGTCTCAATGGCGTGTATCGGCGCCTCGGCTGGGACCGCCGACTCCACCGCGGCAAGCGGTAGCACGAGCGCGGCGGTGACGACCCGCGGCGGCTTCGGTTGCATCTCGAGCTGGCGGTCGAGCAAGGCCAGACGAGCAGTGCGACGACTCTCGAGATCTGCCGACTTCAGCATGAGGCTCGTCTGACTCTCTCGAGGTTTCTTGCCAGCCTGCTCTTGCTCCTGAGCGAGCATCGCCTCTAGCACGAGCCGCTCACTCTCCTGATCTAGGCGACGCCCTACCTGCTCCCGCACGCGATGAAGCTCGACCTCACGGCGCAGCTTCACCTCTTGCAGGAACGCCTGGAGTTGGTTCGCGATGATCCAGCTCGCCGCACGCTCCTCGGCCTCGACGAGCCACGGCAGCGCACGCGCCGCGATGACGGCGTTGGTCAGCGGGGCAGCGACGCAGTCGAGGTAGGGCGCCGGTCCAGCCGCCTCCACAGCGCCGTGCTCGTCGATGTAGGCGTAGCCGAAACGGCGCGCCACCGATGTGTCGGTTGCATCGACGATCTCCTGTATCACCCCGACGAGCAGCCGCGGCTCCTCGGTGGCCGGCGAGACGAGGACAGTGCCGCGCTCGAGCGTCTGATGCCAGCGCGCGACGGCCTCGTCGGTGACGGCGTCGTGCAGCGGGTGCCCAGGGGCCAGCAGCTCGGCACGATCGCCCGTCTCGTTCAGAACGTGTTCGAAGTCGAAGGTGACGCGGTCGTAGCGGCTCGCCACTGGGCCTCGGCTGATCGTACGAAGCTGACTCGGGACGTGCGTGATCTCGAAGCGCCCCTGCTCGCGGCGACGAATCTTGCCCCCCAGGCGCTTGAACGCTGCGCGGAATGCTCCCTCGATGTAGTGCGGTTGCAGGCGCCGCGCCCTTGCCTCGTCCATGAGCGTGCGTAGCTGGCCGACGTCCGCGTGTTGCAGCGTGTCGGTGGCGAGCGCTCGCTCGGCCAACAACTCGTCGATCCCGTGAGCGACCCCCCCGTCGATGACCTTCTCCATGTTCGCCCGCGTTTGCGGCAGCTCGCCGTAGCGGATGGCCTCGATTAGGAGGGTGCGCAGCGGCGTTTCGCCGAACGCCTTACCGAGCACATCGAACACCTTGCCGCCATAGGCCTTGCGCTGCTCCTCGATCTTCAACAGCAGGCGCTTAAACACCTCGCCCTCGCGCGTGTTCTCGGCGACGAGGTTCCATAGGCGGCAGACCTCCGTCTGGCCGATGCGGTGGATGCGCCCGAATCGCTGCTCGATTCGGTTCGGGTTCCAGGGCAGGTCGTAGTTGACCATGAGGTGCGCTACTTGAAGGTTCAGGCCCTCGCCGGCCGCGTCGGTGGCGAGGAGGACCTGACAGGCCGGGTTGTGTGTGAACTCCTCCGTGATCTGGCGGCGGTGGGCGCGGCGCACGCCGCCATGGATCGTCTTGACCGCCTCGGGCCGACCGAGCAGCGAGCCGATCCGACGGGAGAGGTACTCCAGGGTGTCGCGGTGTTCGGTAAAGACGATCAGCTTGCGGCGGTCGTCGTCCGCACCGGGGGTTGCGAGGGTGTTGTCCTCGAGGATCGTGCGCAACTCTGACCACTTGCGGTCGGTGTCGGAAGCTCGCACGCGCGCAGCAACGGCAATAAGGTCCCGTAGGTCGAGCAGCTCCGCGTCGAGCTCCTCGACGGTGCGCGCCGCGGTGGCCGCGTCGACCAGCTCGTCCTCAATGTCTTCGAGCTCCTCGGCGGTGTACTCGTCGTCGTCGAACTCGTCGAGGCTGCTGACGGTTTCCGCGGCGGTGGGGTCGGCGATCGCGCCGCCTTCGAGGACCTCCCGCTTGCGGCGCTCGAGGCGCGCGGCCCTGCGCTCCAGGGAGCGATAGATGGCCTCCGGGCTCGACGCGACCCGCCGCTGAAGGACGGTGAGCGCGAAGCCAACGGTGTTGCGGCGCTTGCCGTCAAGCTTGGCCGCACGGTTCATCCCCTCGCGGACATAGGTCGTCACCTGCTCGTAGAGATCCTGCTCGAGCTCGGTGAGCTCATACGGGACCGTGTCCGCAATTCGCTCGGGAAACAGTGGCTTGCCCTCGAACGTGAGCAGGTCCTCCTTGACCATGCGGCGCATGACACCCGATGTGTCGGCGGTGTGCACCTTCTCCTGGAACTTGCCCTCGAAGCGGTCGCGGTCCAGCAGAGTGAGGAAGAGCTGGAAGTCATCCTCCTTGCCGCTGTGCGGGGTAGCCGTCATCAGCAAGAGGTGGCGGGCGATGTCGCCGAGCAGCTCCCCGAGCTGGAAGCGCTTGGTCTTCTCGAGCTTGCCGCTGAAGTAGTGGGCGCCCATGCGGTGGGCCTCATCGACGACGATGAGATCCCACTCGGACTTCGCAAGCTCGGCCAGGAGCTCCTCGTTGCGCGCGAGCTGATCCATGCGCGCGATGAGTCGGGGGTGATGCTCGAACGCCGAGGCGCCAAAGACCGTTTCGCCGAGCCCCGGCGTGAGGATCTCGAACGCGAGGCCGAACTTCAGGTACAGCTCGTCCTGCCACTGCTCGACAAGGCCGCCAGGGGCTACGACTAGGCAGCGCTTGACGTCCTCGCGCAGGATGAGCTCCTTGATGTAGAGCCCGGCCATGATTGTCTTGCCGGCGCCGGGATCGTCGGCGAGCAGGAACCGCAAGGGGGTGCGGGGCAGAAGCTCTCCGTAGACGGCGCGGAGCTGGTGTGGAAGCGGCTGGATGTCTGACGTGGTGACCGCGAGCATCGGGTCGGACAGTCCGGCGAGCTTGATCCGCTGACACTCGGCGATGAGCTTGAAGTCGGCCGCGATCGCGTCGAGGGGCCGCGCCTCGACGTGGGCGACCGTGAGCTTCTCCTCGGCGTCGCGGCCGAGAACGCGCTGACCGAGCTCGCCTTCGGCCGTCTTGTAGGTGAGCTCGACCGCGTCGGCGCCGTGCGGCTGCACGCCGATGACGGAGACGTTCTGCCCAGGGATCACGCCAGCGAGACGCAGACCGGGCTGGAGATCCTCGAGCTTGGACACAGGCGCCTCAGTGGTCGACCGTACCGGGTTAGGTCTGACAGTTTGGCGGAACAGCTTCGTGACAAAGGGCGTCTGTTGGAGGCGGATGGACCAGGAGCGCCCGGTGGCCAGCCGGTTTCGTCATACCGCCCTCCCCCACTCCGCATCTCGGCGTGCCGACCGTTGCGCTGCGATTTCGTGGGCCGAGGCCGTGTAGCGCCTCGTCAGGTTTCGAGCGTGCCCAGCGAGGCTTGAGACTTGGGAGTCGCTCGCTACGACCTCAGGCAACAGATGGTCGTGGCTGGGCGGGCGAAGGCCGACACCCTTAAGCGCAGGCCGTACTCCTACTACCGCACCGGCCGAGCAGGAGGCGGAGTCGCCGGCGGCGGGTCTCGTCGCAGTGGGGCGGCGACTTCCATTCAGCGAGCTGCGCCAACTCGAGCTTCGGTGCTTGCTACGCCCAGGAAGGCCTTTGCAGCAAGCGCCGCGCGGTTCCCCCCCTTCCCCCCTAGATGCGGCGCTTATGGCCACAGGAGCTCCAGCCGACCCTCGTAGACCCCGTAGATGAAGGGGCCCGGCTCCTCGGCTCGGGCCAGGATGCGGGTCAGGTTGTCGATGAAGCGTGCGGTCTGCTCGGCCGCGCGAAGCTGTGCGTTGGTCAAGCAGAAGGCCCGGACGCCCGCGGCGGTGAGAGCGTCACGCTCGGCGGGCCGCCGGCGGATGGCGGCGTCTTTCATCAGCACTACCCAGCCGCGGTCGCCCGCCTCCGCAAGCCATTCCTCATCGGCGAGAGCCTGAGCCCTTGCCTCACCGTAGACCGACGCAAGCGTGTGCACCGTCAGACCTCTTGCGCGGAGGGCCTCGGGGAGGTGCTTGCGGCCAAGGCTGCGATCGACGAAGAACTCTGGAGTGGTGGGCTCGACCGCCATCGGCCCCGGCTATCGGACCGAGCTCAGTGCGCGGCGGCGGCAACGCGGATCACGTCTTCGACCTCGGGTTCGCAAACACCGAAGTCGTCGACGAGGTCGGCCACCGAGTCGCCTGCGACAAAGCGGTCGACCAGATCCTCGACCCTCGCTCCGCCGCTGGTGATCAGGGGAAGGCCGAAGGCTCGGAGCGGGTCGACAACAACCTCAGCCCGGCGGTAGGTGGGCAGACGCACCCGGGCAGCCCAGCCATCGCTTCCGTAGGTGATCTGCCGCAGGTAGTCCCGCACGACCTCCGAGAATTGGCGCTGACCCGATCGGACGACGGTGAGACCGGCCAGCTCACGGCTGTCGTTGGCCGCCCCGTAGTCGTACAGGACCTCGGCGCCGTCTGTGTAGAGCTTCTTCGACGCCAGGGCGTGGTCCGCTCCGATCTCCCCGGCCAGCCTCTCCATGGCCGGCCTTATGCGCTGCAGCGGCACGCCGGACCGGCGGAAGGCGGCAAGGACGTGCGCCTCGGCAAAGCCGATGAAGGGCATCTTGGCCTCGCGGCCTCGCGAGGGCAGGGCAGTGACCAGGCGGCGTTCGCCAGGGCGGGTGCGCGCCCAGGCGTGCAGCGTCGAATCCGGGATACCCAGGTACCGCGCGGCCTCGCGCAACGTGAAGAGCGGCGTGACGACACGCGGGTCGTCGTCGGGGAGCCGGTGCTTCGTCTTTCTTGTCGCAGTGGCCGTGGTCGTCCTCCTACAGCTCGGTTCCTAACCGTACCTCGCCGCCCCATCGGCATCTCCGGCCGGCCGCTGCTCGGATACCGAAGCTTCCCGCGCCTGTGGTGGGGGGCGGCCTGTCGCTTCGCGCGATGCACGCCGCGAGCAAGCGCTATACCGCCGCTTGACCGGGGCGACGGGCGCGTCGGCTAGAGGTCAGCTGATGCCACTCACGCATGAGCTGCTCTCGCTCGATGACAGTCTCCGGGGCGCGCAGCGCCAGCACCGCGGCCGCATAGCTAGCAGCGCTCGCCGGAGCGCCGGCGGCGCTGACTTCTGCGGCCTGCTCGCGAACTTGTTCGATGACGCTCTCGAACATCCGCCAGCCGGCCTGGGCGAGCCGGTCATCGTCATTACGGCCCTCCCCCACTCCGTCTCTCGACGCTTTGACGCCGTTCTGCGATTGCGTGGCCGAGGCCGAAGCACTTTCGACCGGTCCGTCTTTCCGGCTGGTCACGTCGATCCGGTCGGAAATGGCTCGAGGAGTTACGGCTAGGGCGGGCCTCACGAAGCTACGCTGCGCGGTGCTCAGCCGCTTTGGCCTCGGCCCGTAGTTTTCGATGGTCGGGGCCGTCGAAGACGTGCGGGAGCCCTGCGAGCTCATACAGGCGCGAGAGTGCGCGCTCGCCGATGTGCTCGCGCAGAGCGTCTTCGCCAAAGTTGGTGGTGACCAGCACGGGCAGCGACGCGTCGATCCGCATGTCGAGCAGGTCGCAGAGGGTCTGCTGACCCCACTCCGTGCTCTTGTCGCCGCCCAGGTCGTCGATCACCAGCAGGTCGACGGCCGCAAAGTCGGCTAGGACCATCCGCTCGGGGCGATCGAGCTGGAAGGCCTGGGTACGGACGTGCTGGAGCAGCTGGGAGTGCCGCCAGAAGGCAAAGCTGAGCCCGGCGTGCCTGGCGCGCACGATGACCGCCGCGGCGACCGTGGTCTTGCCCGTTCCCACGCCGCCACTCAGCCACAGTCCCTCGCCGGCCTCGACGCGCTCGCGGACTTTCTCCGCATACTTGCGAGCTGGGGCGATGGTCTCGCTTGGCATGAGATTGATGGGGTAACGATCGAACCCGGCGTGCTCGAGCTCCCCGGGCAACCGAGCCCAAACGCGACGCGAGCGGCGCTTGGCTGCGCGCCTCAGCACGCAATCGCACGCGCGTACCGCCAAGTCGGGTGCGTCGACAGTCGATGGAACCTGCTCGCCGTCGGGGGTGAACCACAGCTGCCCGTCGCCTCCGCAGAGCTTGCAGTCGTCCTCCGGGGTGATCTCCGACTGCCCCGCGATAGATGCTGGCGGCTGGCGAGTCATTGGTCCGCGCCACCCCGGCCGGCGTAGTGCAACGCATCGGCTTCAGGCCAGCCTGCCGCGTCGTCGGCGAAGCTCTCCTCAAGCAGGTGATGGAGCGGGACATCGTGCACGGTGCAGCGCTTCACGATGCCATCCTCGTCGCGCACCTCAAAGGTGACCGAGGCCGGGGCGCCGGCGTCGTAGGCGCGCAGCACCTCTTTCGCGCTGCGGCTGCGCGCGCTCAGCAGGGCCACGCCGCTGCCGAGTCCAAGCGGAAGCCCATCCGATCCGAGTGGCGTGACGTATGGCTCCTCCGAGTCGGTCAAGCCCACACTCAAGACCTTGCAGCGCCGGGCGGACAGACCGCGGGCGCGCCTCCAAGGACATGCTGCGGAAGCTCAGCCGGTTCGCAACTGACACGACGTCAAGGGTGGACCCAAGGTCGCGCGAACAACCACCGGCTTGCCGAGTCAGCAGTCAGGCCGCTTTGTCGGCCACCTGGCCGAGGCTCTCACGCAATGCGGCCCGGACCTTGCGCCGCTCGGCGTTGCTAAAGCGCGTGGCGAGAACTCGCCAGCCGTCGGGGTTCACCGGGTTGCGCTCGACGACCACCGACTCGTAGCGGGCGTCGACCTCGGAGATCCTCTCCCCCGCGCGTTCGAGCGCTCGGCGGCGGTCGCGCTCGCGGGCGTGATGCACGCCCAATGCGGTGTAGGCCTTGTCTCCGAGGATCACGTAGGACTTCTCAAGCCCCTCCCCCACGCTCTTGTACTTCTCAGCCTCAAGGTAAATCCACAGGCGTTTGGCCAGCCCCTCGAGGCGGCGCTGGATGCGCCAGTCGAGGTAGGTGACGTAGGTCCCCTCCAGCTGCTTGACCAGCCAAGAAGCCAGCTTGATCTCGTAGGTGCTGCCGCGTAGACCTCCAAGCACCGCCGCGTCGGCGCGCGTCGGAATCTCGAACTCCAGGTCTTCGGCCCACACCGCAGACTCGACAAGGTGGACCATCGAAGCCAGCTTGGGCTTCACCTGTCCCGTGTGGGCGTTGAAGCCTCCCAGGGTGATGAGTGCCCCGGCGAGCCTTTCGATCGAGCCGCGCAGCAGGCGGATCTCCTTACCCGAGGGCTTGCGCCCGTAGAGGTCGACGCCTAGCTCGTAAAGAGTGCAGCGCACCATGCCGTCGGACTGACGGTCCTGCTCAAACCAGCGCGCCGTCAACCACGACAGCACATCCATCTCAAGTGGCCCCAGCACGGCGCCGTGCGAGCGGCTCACGACGCCGAGGAAGTCCTGGCCGCGCACCTCGAGCGTCCGGGAGGGCCCGGTTGACCCGCTGTCCCATCCGCCCCACCGGGTGAGATTGGTCTCCATGACGCTCTTCTTGCGGGCCGGTCTCCCCATCTCGTCGGGCAGCATCTAGCGCTTCCCGGACAGAACGGTGGACCTGACGTCGCGCAGGGTGGACTTTGGCTCGCGCAGGGTGGACCTGACGTCGCGGAGGGTGGACCTGACGTCGCGTTTGTTCTGAGCTGGAAATGTCATCTCCCCTACTCCGTTGCGCGAGCGGCCGTTTTTCCGAACGTGGATTTGTTCCCGCGCTCACGTTGCCCGGCGCGTCTCTGCGGCGGAGGGTGGACCGGGGCTCGCGCAGGGTGGACCTGACGTCGCCTGTGCTGAGCCGGAAGCAGCTTCTCCCCCAGTTCGCCGGGAGGCCGGGCAGGCTGGAGGCCTGTTCGAGGGTGGACTCTGGGTCGCGCAGGCTCGCCTTAGGGGCGCGTGGTGTCGAATCCCACGCGGCCATGCCCCCGTCAGCCGGTCCCGGGCGCGCCATACACCGGGCGCTCACTTCGAGGATGGACCTGAGCTCGCGGGGCACCCGATGGAGCGCTCCGCGCCGTAGCCCAAACGTGGACCCGGGTCGCAGGGTGGACCTCAGGTCGCGCTCTGAAGCAGCGCCTCCAAACGGAAGCGGGCCCGACACGGTGGACCTCAGGTCGCGCCGGCCGGGTGGCCCGCGTTGAGCCCCATGCGCGTCTAGCGCCAGCCCCCGCGGGAGCCACAGCTATTTGGTAGTCGGGATGTATCCGGTGCGTCTAGCCGAGGCGGGCGAGTCGGTAGCGGCGCAGCAGCTCGCGTGCCTCCACCGCGTCCTTGGGCATGTTGAAGTGCCAGAGCGCCTCGGTGAGCTCGGTGCGGCTCGCCTTCAGGCCCTCCCCCTCGAGCTGGCGTGTGAGGTCTCCGAGGCGGTCCCACAGGGCCTTGGTTGCACGCATGTTGACGGCAATCTTCGGTGAGCCGGCGTACGGCGGTTCGACCGCTTCGCGTTGCTCCAATGGTGTCTCGGTCACCCCGCTCCCGCGCGCGTCGGCCCGACGCGCGGGGCGTGCGCGGGGCTGGCGTGGTTTGCCAACGGCCGGAGCCGCCTGGTCAGGTGAACGGGCATGCTCAGCCGGGTCTGGACCCGACTGCACGCGCAGTGGGTCGTCGAGATCGGTCAGCTTGGCAGCACCAAGGCCCACTAGCTGACCGCCTCAAGGCGCAGCTTGGCGGCAGGTTGCAAGAGCTCAAGGGCCAGTTGGCGATACGCGCTGGCCCCCTCCGAGCCCGGATCACTTATCACGAGCGGCTGCCCCAAGACGACGCTGTTGTCGAACGCCGCGGCCATCGGGATCTCGGCGCCGGCCACCGGGACGCCCAACTGCGCCAGGGTCTCCTCGATCGCCCGACAGGCCAGCCGGCGGCGGTCCACCATGGTCCGCAGGAGAGCGCGAATCCGCACATCGACGCCCCTCTCTGCAAGCGTGGCGACGGTGGCACGCACCTCTCCCGCCGACTGCAGCGCGGCGCTGTCGCGCATCGACACGGGAACGAGAATTTCGGGTGCTGCGAAGAGTGCGTTGACGGTGAGCAGCCCTAGGTTGGGTGGGCAGTCGATGAGCACTATGTCGTAGGCGGAGCTCGCCTTGGAGAGCGCGCGGTCGAGGAACCGCTCGCGCTGCACCTCGGAGACCAGCGTCAGCTCGAGCCGCTTAAGGTCGCGATGGCTCGCGATGAGATCGACGCCAGGGGCGACCTCGATGGCCGCCTCCCCCACCCCGATTTCTCCCATGAGCACGTCGAGCACCGTGGCCGGTGCCTCCGATGGTGCCCGGCCGAAGGCCCGCGTGAGATCGAACTGGGGATCCAGGTCGACGGCTAGAACGCGGCGGCCAAAGACGCCGTAGGCAGCCGCAAGATTTGCGACTGTGGTCGTCTTTGCAACCCCCCCTTTCTGCGCTACGACGGCAAGCGTGGTCATGACCCTCCCCTGTTCGCCACACCCCACGCGGTTCCTGCCCCGAAGCGCATCCGGGCGTCTGCACCTCTGTAAATACATCCGTACAGGCGTCTATACATACGTCGGTACCTATAGCCAGCAGCGCGGACAGACGTGCAGCCGCGCGGCGGTGCAGAGACAAGTACGCGCAGATGTACAGATGACGCGCGAGCGCGGCGGGCCTGTCACGCGAGCGAGAGCGCAGACGAGCGGACGCCGCCGATCGTCGACCTGAGCGCGAAGAGCTGGACCCGCGCTCAAGCCTCGGGCAGGGACCATAGGGGAACCGGGGCTGCCGGACAAAGGGGGGAGGTGCGCGAGGTGGTCGTCGGTCGGCGAGACCCTTCGAGCAAGTTTGGAACCCAGTCCCAGCAGTCGCCGAGCGACGGAGCGCCGTCGGGCAGGGTGGACCTGACGTCGCGCCGCAGGGTGGACCTGCGAGCGCTCGAAGGGTGGACCTGACGTCGCGGCAGGGTGGACCTGAGCTCGCGGGCCGGGGGGCTCAAGCGCAGGCTCAGCGCGCAATTGCGGTGCTCCTAACGTCCTTTTTACGTCAAGACCAACGTAAAACAGACAAACGTCCAGCTCTCTCTGGATCTATCTCGCGGACTCGTCTGCAGGCGGCGTCAGCCTGTACGCCAGCCTATTCACTAGCCCCTTCCATGCCGTGTACAGGAGACCCACCCCAAACCCGCATGAGCACGGCAAATGTGTTCCTGACCACCCGCCCGCTACCACTGTCGGGTGGTCAGGAACAACAAGAGAGGAAGAGGGTTTGGGGTGGGAGATGAGATTTGAGAAGGAAGAAGCAAGTGGGGGAAGAGAGGGATTTGAGAGATGAGAAGTGAGGTGATGGAAAAGGAAGAAGAAGAAGCTGGCGGCGGCCGGCGCGGTGGGCAAAGAGAGCGGCGCAAGCCGCGGACACACAGCCGGTTGACCGAGCGAGATCGCGCGATCGCGGGGTGGATCGAGCGCGTGGGGGTGGCCGGCGTCGATCACGTGGCGCTCCGGTTTGGGATGACGCGCCGCGTCGCGTGGCGGCGCCTGGGCGCGCTGCGCGAGAGCGGCTGGGTGCGCAGCTGGCGTCCGTTCGCAGAGGCGGGCGTCTGCTATCCGACAGGGCTGCGCCGGCCCCACGTAGGCCAGCTGCAC
>JALZIJ010000150.1 GCA_030860375.1 Actinomycetota bacterium
CAGCGATACCCACCGCTCGGTAAAGCGTCGCGCTCGGTTGGATAACGAGCCAGCGGTCCGTGGCGCGGGAGAGATAAATGATGTCGTCCTCGATCGTGGGCTCGCGGACGTCGGCGTACTTCGTGAATACGGTCGCGACGACTCGGGCAAAGTCGCCGTCGATCTGCACTGAGACATCCTGGGTCATCTCGGAGCTCGCCCAAACCGGCTGGCCGTCCTTGCCCTCGAAGCCGAACGAGGCATCGAATGCGGCGTCGCACGAACCATGCTCCTCGGGAAGCGCGAGGCGCTCGTCCGGACCTTCTGCGCCTGGCTCGAAGGCGTTGCACACGTCTCGCCCATTCCGCGCGTCGATCGCCTCGACATAAGCGCGCGCGGCGTCGGCCGCGGCGATCTCATCAGTGGACTCGGGAGCCGGGCCACTTGGGCCTGGCTCCAAGCCCTCCGGGTCATTCTCGGTGGGCGGCAGGTTGGGCTCATCAGGCTCCCGGGACCGCTTGGCGTTCTCGTCGCCCGTCTTGCCGGGCGCCGGTGACGTGGCGTCGGTGCCCGTGGAAACGACTGTGGGGAAGAAGATCTCTGGTTCATCCTCGTCCAGACCGATCGCGATCCCGGTGCCGATACCTGCCAAAGCTCCGACGACGATCACGACTACGGTGCGACGGCGAGAAGTGCTCATGCGCTCCTAAGTCTGCCAAGGCGCTATTTGCGGCGATCCGCCGGCTTCGTTCCGTCCCGCGGCGCGCCTACGCTCGCGAACAATGGCAATCCCCTCTCACGAGCCCGCCTCCGACCTCCCCGCTAACCTCGCGCCGATGAGCCACCTGCGCTCAGTTCCGGACCCTCACCCGCCGTCGAAGGAGGCCGCGCGCGGCACAGGCGGAGCCACCACGGCACAGCTCGAGCGCTGGGCGACCGTCCACCGACTCGCGTGCGTTCGCATGCTTGCCGTTGCGAAATCAGGCCACCTCGATTCGTCGCTCTCGGCAGCCGACATCGTCTCGGCGCTTTACAACCGGGTCCTTCGCCACGACCCGGAGAATCCCAACTGGCATGAGCGCGACCGCTTCGTCCTTTGCAAGGGCCACGCCGCGCCGATCCAGTACGCGGCGCTCGCTCATCACGGCTACTTCCCACCCGAGGACCTCCAGGGCCTCCGCAAGATCGGGGCACCCCTCCAGGGCCACCCAGATATGAACAAGACGGCGGGCGTCGAGGTCTCGACCGGCTCGCTCGGCCAAGGCCTCTCGATGTGCGTGGGGATCGCGCTTGCGCTTCGGCTCGACGGCCTCGAGGATACGGCGCACATCTTCGCCCTCTTGAGCGACGGCGATTGCCAGGAGGGGCAGACATGGGAGGCCGCGACGGCCGCCGCTCATTTCGGCCTTGGAAACGTCACGGCGATCGTCGACTACAACCACCTTCAAACCGACGGGACCACCGAACAGGTCATGGACATCGGCGACGTCCGGGCAAAGTTTGAGGCGTTCGGCTGGGATTCGATCCAAATCGACGGGCACGACATGGAGGAGATCGTCCAGGCTCTCGAGCGCAGTCGCACCCTCGACCGCCCAGCCGCGATCGTCTGCCAGACAAAGAAGGGCCGCGGCGTGTCCTTCATGGAGGGCCGCTTCGGATTCCACGGTAAGCCCCCCTCGCCTGAGCAGGCCCTCGAGGCTCTCGAAGAGCTCGAGGCGCGCCTCGAAGCGCAAACCGCCGCGCTCCAGGGAGCCGAGAGCTGATGGCCGGCAAGTCTGAACCCGGCGCGACGCGGAACGCCTATGGTGCTGCCCTCGTCGAGCTCGGCGAGGCGCACGAAGACGTTGTCGCCCTCGACGCCGACCTGTCCGTCTCCACCCAATCCGCGAAGTTCGGCGAGGCGTTTCCGGACCGGTTCTTCAACGTTGGCGCGGCTGAGGCGAACATGATGTCGATGGCGTGCGGCCTTGCCGCCACCGGCAAGCGGCCATACGCCTCGACTTTTGCGATCTTCGCTACCGGCCGCGCGTACGACCAGATCCGGCTCGGCATCGCCCACAACGAGCTGCCCGTGAAGATCTGCGCATCGCACGGCGGGGTCTCACTCGGGGAGGACGGCGCCTCGCACCAGATGATCGAGGACATCGCGCTGATGCGGGTAATGCCGAACATGACCGTCGTAGTGCCCGCCGACTACAACCAGGCCTACCGCGCAACGCTCGAGTCCTACGAGTTGGACGAGCCCGCCTACCTGCGCTTCGGTCGCCCGGCGACGCCGGTCGTCTACGAAGACGTGCCGGACACGCTCGGCCACGGCGTCGACGTCCTCCGCGAGGGGAAGGACATCTCGCTCATCGCTACGGGACACATGGTCTGGCGCGCCCTTGAGGCCGCAGAGTCGCTCCTTTCAGAGGACGGGATCGAGGCCGAGGTCGTGAACGTGTCGATTCTGAAGCCGATCCACTCCGAGTCGATCCTCGAGTCGCTCGCGAAGACCGGAGTTGCCGTCACCGCCGAGGAGCACCGCGTCGTTGGCGGCCTCGCCGACGCTGTGCGCCAGGTCGCTGCCGAACAGCATCCCGTTCCGATCTTCGCCGTAGGCATGGGCGACGAGTTCGGGATCTCGGGAACGGGCGAAGCGTGCATGGAGCACTTCGGCCTCACCGCCCGCGGCATCGCCGACCGGGCGCGCGAGGCCTTGTTGCTCAAGCCGATCGTTTCGCATCCACCTTTGTTCGGACCGGACTGGAACTAGGGCCCTTCGTGGCTACAAGCGGTCGCGGTGAGTTGTGCTCTCGTCGCGGTCGTCCACTCCGTCGCGATCGCGGTCGACGACTGGGCCGCGGTGCTCGTCGCGGTCGTCTACGCCGTCGCGATCGCGGTCGACAACGGGCCGATCACGTTCAACCACAGTCCGATCGTGGTCGTCCTTGCCAACACGGGGTGCGAGCACGTTGAGGATGAGGAGTCCTGCTGCGATAGCCCAGCCGAGCTCGGTGGGGAAGTTGGCAGCCGCAAGGCCGAGGACGTCGCCGTCGATAAATCCGATGATCGCGCAGGCACCGAGCGCAAGGCCCACGGCAAGGCTGAACGCCTTCGCAAGCTCGTGCTGGGCGGCGCCGATCAAAAGAAGTACGCCGGCAGCGATGGTTACCCAGGCGGTCCAGCCATTCGTCTCAAAGCCGAGAAACTCGTCGCCGGTCACGTCGGCGTCGGAGAATCCCTCCGTGTCGAAGTTGATTGGCGCATCGCCTCCCTGCAAGAGGAGGATGAGGCCGAAGACCGCGAGGATCGAGCCGATGATGTAGGCGGGGCCGCGTGCGAGGCCCGTTCCTCCGTCGTGCGTTGTGTGGTCGCTGCGAAACGCCATGAGGTTCCTTCCCTTAGACATGTCAGGACCGGACAGCCCTCGACTCCTCGTGGGGTAGTACCCCATCGAGGGGCTGGACTAACGCGGCAACAGAAGTTCGGCCAACCTTGCAGCGACGATCCCGAATGCGAAGTAGAGGGCCGGTAGCCATTCGGCGACGCCAATGAGCCCGTCGGCCGATGGCGCGTACCGAGCGAGCTCGGCTTCGACGATGAGGATCTCGGCAAGCGGCCCGAGGACGGCGGCCAAAGCGGCGCATGCGAGCGCCGGCATGCCGCCCCCGAAGCGCGCGGCGATCACGATCGCGAGGGTCCAGATCAGGACGGTCGCCGCGAGCGGATTCTCGTCGGTTACAACCGCCGTCAGCGCGTATAGCGCAATCACGCTCGCGATCGCCGCTGCGCCGTCCATGACATCCCGCTCGGGGCGGGCCGGACCAAGATGGAGCCGTAGCTCTCCCGTCGTCACGGTCGCAAGGCCGACCGCGAGTGGAAACCAGAGCTGGCTCTTCCAGATGAACGGGAAGCTCTCGTCGAGGTATGTAGTCGTGCCGGTGGCGACATGGCAAGCATCGCCGATGAGCCCGCCGACGGCCCCAATCCCAAACAGCGCGAGCGCTCCACGCGAACCCAAACGCACCCGTCGACCCTACCGCCCTAATCACGAACGTCCGACGCTGCGCCCTATACGGGGTAGCGCCGGACGTTGGCACGTCATGCGCCGAGCAGTTTTCGTTGCGCTTTAGTGAATCGTTAGCGTCCGCTCACATAGTGAGCTATTCTAGGTCTTCACTCGAATGGCCGTCTCCTTGCACCCGCGGCGGCCAAGAGGAACACGGCAAAGGCCGGAGAAGATCTCGCCCAATGGCTCTTACACGCTCACGCTCCACTAGCGGCCGCGCTCGCGGACATGCCGACGCTGCCACCCGCTACCAGTCGCGTACGGGCGCTCCAGCGCCCAAGCCGCCGATCGTTGCGTTGAAGGACGCGACCGTCGTCTATCCCGGGGGACACGTTGCGCTCGAGCGCGTCTCCCTCGAGGTGGCGCGCGGCGAGTTTGCGTTCGTCGTCGGCCCCACGGGCTGCGGCAAGTCGACCCTGATCAAGCTTCTCATCCGCGAGGTCGAGCCTGCATCCGGCGAGGTCGAGATCGCCGGCCACGACATCAACGACATGCCGGCTAAGCGTGTACCAAAGCTTCGGCGGCGCATCGGCACCGTCTTTCAGGACTTCAAGCTCCTCCCGAATCGCACTGTCTATGACAACGTCGCCTACGCGCTTCAGGTAATCGGCGCGTCGCGCGCGGACATTCGCGGAAAGACGCCGGAGATCATCCGCCTCGTCGGCCTTCAGTCGAAGATTCACAACTACCCCGACCAGCTCTCGGGCGGCGAGCAGCAGCGCGTCTCGATCGCCCGTGCGTTCGTCAACCACCCGCCTCTCCTCCTCGCCGATGAGCCCACCGGGAACCTCGATCCCGAGACCTCCATCGGGATCATGCAGCTGCTCTACCGAATCAACCGCACGGGCACGACCGTCCTCGTCGTCACGCACGACCGCGAGATGGTCGACAAGATGCGCCGCCGCGTGATCGCGCTCGAGGAAGGGCGCCTCATCCGCGACGAGGTCTCCGGCGGCTACCACGACGAGTCGACCCGTGAGTTCGCGGCGCGCCTCCATCGCGAGCTCGAGGTCGAGCCTTCGACCGGCGTCAACGACATCTTGGACTGGTAGCCATGGGACGTCCGCTCTTCTTCATGTCAGAGGCGTTTCGCGCGCTCCGCCGCTCAGCCGCCCCCTCAATCGCAGCGATCGTGACGATCGTGGTGACCACGCTCCTACTCGGCGTCCTCGTGCCGGTCGTCCTGGCGAGCAACGACAAAACCCAGGACGTGCGCGACCAGATCGGCCTGAACCTCTTCCTCTACAACGACGCGACGCGCGGCGAGATCGACCAGCTCGCCTCAGAGCTCGAAACGCTCCCACACGTCGAGGCCGTCGACTTCGTCTCTCGAAAAGAGGCCGTCGACGTCCTTGCGGGTCGGGTCGATGGCGAGCTCGCCGAGTCGCTCGGAGAGCTCAACTCCAACCCGCTGCCCCCGTCTTTCGCGATTGACATAGACGATCCGACGAATCTGGGCGCAGTGTCGGCCGCGATCACGAAGACCGGCCCAGCGGGCGATCGCCAGCCGATCAGCCCCATCGTGGATGAGGTTCGCGACGCTCGCCAAGACGCGTCGAAGATCACTCGCGTTACGGGCGCCGTGACCGTGATCCTCGCCGTCCTCGCCGTGCTCTTGCTCCTGGCCTCGCTGATGCTCGTCGGCAACACGATCCGCCTCTCGATCTACGCGCGTCGGCGCGAGGTCGAGGTCATGCGACTCGTTGGCGCCACCAATTGGTTCATCCGTTGGCCCTTTATCATCGAGGGGATCATCGTGGGCCTAACGGGGGCTGTAGTCGCGGTGGGCATACTTTGGCTTGGAAAGGTGACCGTCGTAGACCCGCTCTCGGACAACTTGAACCTCGTGGACTCGCTTTCAACAATGGGCTTTTTGCCCCTGGTGATCATTCTCGTCGCCTCGGCGATGCTCGTGTCCGCCCTCGGTAGCGGCATTACTCTGCGCCGCTTCCTGAGGGTGTGAGCGGGTGGGGTCAGGCACCTAGTCGGCGAGGGCTCACGCGGAGGGATGGGCAAGGTGCCTGACCCCCCGCGCCGCACCGGCTTTACCTCCGGACTTCTCGTCGGCGCCGCCGCGACGCTCGCGGCTATCGCGCTCTACTTCGAGCTCTCGGGCGATCGGATCTCCGATCCCACCGTCCGCGATCAAGCCGAGGCATTGATCGAGGACCGCTACTTCCGGGACGTTTCCTCTGAAGAGCTTGAGTCGGGATCGATTCGCGGGATGATCGACGAGCTCCGCATGCAGTACGACGATCGGTTCTCCCACTACTTCGACCCGAAGGAGTTCGAGCAGTTCCAGGAGTCCCTCGGCGGCGAGTTCAAGGGGGTAGGCCTGACGATCAAGGAGGTCCCCGACGGCCTCGAGGTGACAGCGGTCATCCCGGACTCACCAGCTGAAGGAGCGGGCGTCGACGTAGGGGACGTGGTCCTCGAGGCGGACGGCGAATCGCTCGCGGGCATTCCCTCCGAGATTGCGACGGCGAAGATCAAGGGGAAGGTTGGCACAGAGGTTGAGCTTCGGATCAAGCCCGCGGCCGGCGGCGATCCTAAGGACGTCTCGGTCGAGCGCGCCAAGGTAAGCCTGCCGGCGGCGCAGGGGCAGATCGAGCGGATCGATGGGCACAAGGTCGCCTACGTCGGGTTCTTCAGCTTCGACCAAGGCGCCCACGGGGAGCTTCGCTCGGAGATCGAGCGCCTCTATCGCGAAGGCGCCGAGGGCTTGATCCTCGACCTCGGCGGAAATGGGGGCGGGCGTCTCGACGAAGCGATCCTCTCGGCCTCGTTGTTCGTCGAGGACGGCGACGTGGTGACGACTCGCGGGCGCACGACGGGCGAGGAGGTCTACGACGCCCAGGGCGAAGCGCTGGATCCCAAGCCGACCGTGGTCTTGATCGACGGCGGAACCGCGTCTGCCTCGGAGATCCTGGCCGCCGCACTCTCGGAGTACGACCTGGCTACGCTCGTGGGCGAGACGACCTTCGGCAAGGGGACGGTCCAAGAGTCCGTGCCGCTCCCCGACGGCTCTGCGATCAACCTGACGGTCGCTGAGTACTTCACGTCTGATGACATCTCGATCGCGGGCAAGGGCATTCCCCCCGACGTGCGGGTGTCCGATGATTTGAAGACCGATCGCGACGAGAGCCTCGATCGTGCGCTCGAGGTCCTCAGCGACATGCTGCCTTGACGCCTGATAACGCCGGCGGTTTCGTCGGAGTGGTCGTGAAGCGAGGCCGCTTCCATGTTGTCGAGCCGCTCTTCGAGCGCGGTGGGCGGTTGCCGTTGGAGCGCGGCAAGGTTCGCACTGACGCGGGTCAGATGGTGCTTGCGAAGCCAAGCTCTCGGGGCGTGCGCGCGGCTCGCGTCCTCGGGTCCCCCAAGCGCGCGCGCGACGTGGTGGAGGCGCTCTTGTGGGAGGGGCTGGAGCGCCGCGGCTTTGCTCGGCGGGTCGAAGACGACGCGAGCGATGCCTCCGATGGGGCCGCCGAGGTCGATCCCACCCGCCGCGACCTGCGAGATCTCGCCACCTTCACCGTCGACCCGGCAACGGCACGGGACTTCGACGATGCCGTCTCGGCTCAGCCGGACGGGGACGGCGCACGGCTCTGGATTCACATCGCCGACGTTGCGGCACATGTGAGGCCAGGGTCCATCCTTGACGTCGAGGCTTCGCGCCGCGCCACGAGCGTTTACGCGCCGGGCGTGGTCGAGCCGATGCTCCCCGCCGCGCTTTCGAACGAGGCTTGCAGCCTCGTGCCCGGCGAGGATCGGCTTGCGGTGACGGTTGAGGTCCGGCTCGACGGGGCGGGCGCCCCGCGCTCGGCAAGCTTTTACCGGAGCACTATCCGCTCGGATGCTCGGCTCGACTACGACGGCCTCGACTGCATCTTCGCGGGCAAAGAGGAGCCGCCCGCCCTCGTGGCCGAGCCGCTGCGCCTGGCGCGCGAGGCCGCGGCCTCCCTCGCCGAGCGCCGGCCTCGAGGCGCTCTTGAGGTGGAGTCATTCGAACCCGAGTTCGAGTTCGACTCCGAAGGCGACGTGGTCGGTGCGAAAAGCGTCCCGCAAACCGAGGCGCACGAACTGATCGAGCACCTGATGATCCTCACCAACGAGCAGGTGGCCGACCTACTCGAAAAAAGAGGGTCGCCCGCGCTGTACCGCGTTCATGAGCAACCCGATCCGGCCAGGGTCGAGCGACTCCTCGATCAGCTCGAAGCCGTCAAGGTCCCTGCCCCCGGCGCGATCAAGAACATGAGCCCCACCGAGGCCGGCGATCTCGTCGGTGAGATCAGCCGCTGGGTGGCGCGCGAGGCGAGACGTCGAGGCCACGGCGCGCAGCCCCTCGGCTCGCTCGTCCTTCGTTCCTTGAAGCAGGCGTACTACACGGAGAAGAACCTGGGCCACGCGGGACTCGGCAGCGCCGCGTACGCGCACTTCACCTCGCCGATCCGCCGCTACCCGGACCTCATCGCTCACCGCTCGCTCATGGCGGTCGTCGGAGCGGGGGAGTCGGCGCCCGACCCCTCCGACGTCCGTGCGGCCGGGCCCTGGTGCTCGGAACGAGAGCGCGAGGCGATGAAGATCGAGCGCCGTGCAGATAGCGTCTGCGCGGCCTTCCTCTTGGAGCGCGAACTGTTCGAGCGCGGCTGGTCTACACGCTTTGACGGCGAGGTCTCGGGCGTGATCAACGCGGGTGCCTTCATTCGTTTCCGCGGGGAGCTCGGTGATGTCTACGAGGGCTTCGTTCCGGCGCGAACCTTGAAGGGCGAGCGCTTCGAGCTGAACGAAACGGAAACTGCGCTTGTCGGACGGCGGACCGGACGCGAGGTCGGCTTCGGCGACGAGATGAGGGTTACCGTGACAGGCGTCGAGGCTGCGCGCGGGCGGACCGACCTCGAGGTATCCCATGAGCACCCTTAGGTGCGAAAGAAGCGTGTGCCGGTGGTCATCCCCCGATGCTTCAAGCTAGGAGTCATGGCGAATAAGGCAAAGCGAAAGCTCGCATCCGGCGATGTCGCCTCGAACCGGCGCGCCTCCCATCGCTACGAGTTTGTCGAGAAGTTCGAGTGCGGGATCGAGCTCGTGGGTACCGAGGTGAAGTCGCTTCGCGGCGGCAAGGCGATGCTCGCTGACGCCTACGCCGTAGTCGACGAGGGTGAGGTCTGGCTTCGCAACATGCACATTCCGCCCTATCCGCCGGCCGCGGCGGACAACCACGAGCCGGACCGTCCGCGAAAGCTCCTCCTTCACGCCTACGAGATCGAGAGGCTCGTTGGCACGACGCAGCAGAAAGGCCTCACTCTCGTCCCCACACGTGTCTATTTCAAAGGCTCTCGCGCCAAGGTTGAGTTGGCCCTCGCACGCGGCAAAGAGGGCAAAGATCGAAGGCGCGAGATCCGCGATCGAGAGGTCCGCCGAGAGGTCGAGCGCGAGATGCGCCACAGGATGCGCTGAAAGCGCATTTGCAAACCGCCTGACGAGGCACACAACGAGCGGGTCCCCCCTCGTTGTGTGCGACGATAGCCCGGATGCGCTCATTCAGGCTTCAGCGCCCCGGAAACGAGGACGAAGACGACCAGCAGGCCGATTCCGCGGCGACCTCGGACGCGCCCGCGCCCGACTCGGGTGGTGCGACCTCAGGCGCGCCGGCGGGCGAAACTCCCCCTGATCCGCCTCCGGGGCTTCCCGCCAGCATGGTGCAGCCGATGCCTGCCGGCACACCCGCCCCGGCTCCCGCCACGCCACCTGGACTGATCGGAAACGATGCCCCGACGGCGTCCGCGCCCGACGCGCCAGGCGGTGGCGACGACGAGGCGGCTTCCGAATCAGTGCCGCCGCCGAGCGTCCCTCCCGCACCAGAACCGCCCCGAGTGCTAACGGGCTGGGGTGCATCGGCAGAGTCCGCGACACCCGCCGGCCCTGACGCGCCGCCACAAGCGGATGCAGGCCGGCCCGTGCCGGAGGTGCCCGTAGTTCCCCCATCCCCGTTCAGCGATCCCAAGGCTGCCAAGCGCGCCTCAAAGCTTGAGGAAAAGCGGCAAAAGAAGGAGGCAGCAAAAGCCGCGAAAGCCGAGAAGCTCGCACAAAAGCAGGCGGCCGCCGAGGCCAAGCAGTCCGGTGGAGGCGGCTCGTCCGGCTTCTTCGGGATCGGCGGCGACAAGCGAAAGCGCGAAGAGAAGGCAAGGCTTGCCGAGGCCAAGAAGGCCGAGCGCGCAAGCGCTCGCGAGGAGCGAAAGCGCATCGCGCGCGAAAAGCGCGAAGCGGCGAAGGCGGCGAAGGCCGCCAAGAAGGGCGGCGTGGAGACGCCGCCGCCGCTCGTGCCCCCCCAGCCTCCGGCCCCCGACGAGCCAAAGCTGGACACGGTCCTCCATCAGCCTCCGACAAGAGAAGCGCTCAGCCTTTCGAGTGAGCCCGAGTCGCCTGAGGCTCCCGCCGAACCGGTGGGCCTCGTCAGCGACTCTTTCGCTGCCGCAGCCGAGCAAGCCGCGCTCGAGAGCCTGGAGCGCTCCGAAGCCGGTGGGGCGCCCGACCCGATCGAGGCCGAAGCCGACCGCCGCGTGGCCGAGGCTGCTGCAGCTGGGGAAGAGTCCGGCCAGCCCGCATCAGAGCCTCAGCCAGCCTTCGAGCCCGAGTCCGGGCCGGCCGAGCCCGCGACACAGGAGCCCTCCCTTGAAAAGGCCCGCGCCAGCGTGGCGAAGCTCGCCGAGGAAGCCGCCACCGAGGCTGAGTCACGGGTTCGCGGCGATGCCAAACGCTCAGAGCCTGAGCGGACGCGGTTGGTGCAGGAGCTCGAGGACGCCGAGCGCCAGCTCGAGCAGCGCCGAGTCCAGGAGGAAGCGCTTGGGGCGGAGCTTCGCGAGACTGAGCTGCGCCTGCTCGAAAGCCAGCAGCGCACGGCTGACGCGCTCGAGCGCGCCGCCGAGCGCCTCGAAGACGTCGAGAGCCGCGCGGCCGAAGCCGAGGCACGCGTCGCGCGAGCCGAGCGGCTCGCCACGCTAAAGGCGAGCGAGCTCGAGCGCGGCCAGCGCCTCCGCGACCTGCTCGATCGGATCTCCGACGCGGAGCAGCGCGCCACCGCCTCCGAACAACGCGCAAAGGCCGTCGTGGACGCCATCTTCGATCCCGAGGAGTACGACGCAATCGAGGGTGGCGGCAGCTTGGCCGTGCCCTTCGAGCCTGCAACGGACGAGTCCGGGCCGGCAGAGGAGCCCGCACCCGAAGCGGAGTCCGAGACAGAGCCAGAGCCTGAGCCGGAACCCGAGCCCGACCCAGAACCGGAGGCGGATTCCATGGCCGAACCCGAACCTAAGCCCGAACCGGAGGTCGAGTCCGCGCCCGAACCGGAAGCGGAGTCCAAGCCGAAAGCCGACCCGGAGCCTGCGGAGGCCGCCCCGGAAACCACGGCAGACGCGGGCGGCCAGGTCGCTCTCAACTCAGCCTCTTATGAGGATCTTCGTGGCCTCGGCCTTTCGGTCACTCAGACCGGCCGCGTGCTTGCCTTCCGCGAGCGCGAGGGGAGCTTCAAGTCGCTCGATGAGCTGGATTCCATCGCGGGCTTCCCGCGAGGCTTTCTCGACGACCTGAAGACCAAGCTCTCGCTCTAAGGACCACACCCGCTTCAGGCGTTGCCGTTCGTCGACGCGTCAGATCTAAAGCCCGCGCTTCTCGAGGAAGCGCAGCCAGATTTCGGTGCGCGTGGGGAAGGCGGGAATCGCTTCGACCAGGCGGTCGAACGGGACCTCGCCGGCAATCGCGATCGTCGCGGAGTGAAGAAGCTCGGCAGTCTGGTAGCCGACGAAAGTGGCCCCGACGATCACACCGCGGTCCTCGTCGATCACCAGCCGCGACGTCCCGGGAGTGTTGTTCCCGTGGAAGCTTGCCCCGGCGTTGCCGGAAGTCGAGACGTCCAGGGTTTCTACGTTGATCCCTCTCTCGGCGGCCTGTTCGGCAGTCAGACCCACGGCCGCGATCTGCGGGTCCGTGAACGTAACGCGGGGAGGTCCGTTCGCGTCAGCCTTCGCGGTGGCATCGCGGCCCATGATCGTCTCGCACGCCACCCGCGCCTGGTACTTGCCCGAATGGGTGAGGAGCGAGCGCTTGTTCACGTCGCCGATCGCATAGAGCCAATCGTGGCCGTCGGCCCTCATCTGCTCGTTGACCTCGATCCACTCGCCTTCCGGCAGGCCGACGGTCTCGAGGCCGATCTCACCGGTGTTCGGCGTGCGCCCCGCTGCCACCATGAGCTTCTCGGCCTCCAGAGTCTCTCCGCTCTCGAGGGTGACGTGGATGCGGCCGTTCTCACCGGCGGCGTTGGTGATCTCGACCGGTACGCGCACGTCGACGCCGTGCTCGCGAAGCGCCTCCGTCAACTCCTCGCTGGCGAACTCCTCCTCGTTTGAGATGAGCCGCGGCGCCACCTCCAACAAGACGACATCCGAGCCAAGTGAGCTCCAGGCTTGCGCGAGCTCGCAGCCAACGGGGCCGCCGCCGATCACGATCAAGCTCTCCGGAACTTCTGAAGCGGTCGTGCCCTCGCGGCTCGTCCACGGGTCTGCCTCGGCCAGGCCGGGGATAGGCGGGAGTGAGGCCGTAGTCCCCGTGGCGACGATCACGGCTTTGCGAGCGGTCAGGACGTCGTCGCCCGCAATCACGCGCCGCTCGCCGTCAAGGCGAGCTTCGACTCGAAACAGCTCGATCCCGCGGTCCTCGACCCAAGGAATCTGAGCCGAATCATCCAGATCGTGAATGACCTCGTCGCGGCGCGCGAGCACGGCCGAAGCCGTCGGAGTGTCCGAGGAGAGCTCGATCCCCGGGACGCGCCCGACCTCGCCGATCAGCTCGGCGGGCCGAACCAACGCCTTCGAGGGCATGCACGCGTAGAACGAGCACTCACCGCCGACCAGCTCGCGCTCGCAGAGGGCCACGTCGAGCCCTGCTTCGGCTAGCCGGCCCGCGGCGACCTCGCCGGCAGGGCCGGCACCGACAACAACAACGTCGAATTCTTTGTCAGCCATGTCGAGTTAGTGACCAGCGGGCCCGAAGCGTTACTAAACGTCAGAGAAGTCGCGCTCGAGGAACGTCTCGGACATTCCGAGGGCAAGAAGCGCCGCCAATCCGAGATACACAACCGCAACCCCCACACGGGTCCGGCGCGGGATGTCGTGGAAAGCGCGTGCCTCGGGGGTGTTGCGTTTCTTGAAGCGCCGATAGGTCTCCATGCCGCCGAGGAGGAGGATCAGGATCATCACCGGGTTCGGGAACGCGAAGGTGAGCACCACGAGCCCCACGTAGCCGACTCCCCACACCCAGGGCGAGAGCGCGGCCATCGCCCGCCCCCCGTCCAGTGGCAGCACGGGGAGGAGGTTGAAGAGGTTTAAGAAGAAGCCGACGAACGCGAGCGCCTGCCAGAACTCCTCTCCCGTGGCGAGCCAGATTCCGAGCGGGATGAGGCAGCCGATCGTGCCGAGCACTGGCCCCGCGAGGCCGACGCGTGCCTCGGCGCCTGCGTCGTCGCCCAGCGACTTGGCGGCGACAACCGCACCGAGGAAGGGAATGAACATCGGCGCCGATGCCTCGATTCCCTCACGGCGGAGCTGGAAGACGTGACCCATCTCGTGAATGAGGAGGAGCAGGACGAACCCGATGGCAAACGTCCAGCCCCAGATCAGCGAATAGGCGGCGATCGAGACCAGCATCGTCGCCGAGGTCGACAGGACCTTGATCTTCGGGAGGAGGAGCAGGATGGCCTTCGCCTTGCTCGCGAAGGCGATGATGGCCACCGCGATCGGCCCGAGGAACTTCTTGATGCGCTCGAAGAACGACGTCGAGCGGCCCCTGCCGGGCTGGATCGGCTCGTAGTCGCGAAACTCGCCGGGAGGGAAATCGCCAGGGGTCTCTTGCGTGCTCACCCTCCTATCTTGTCGGACGCGCATTAAGGCGTTGTGAACCGGATGACTGCATGACCGAGACAATCACCTACCTCGAGCTGACCGACCCCGCCGACCTCCGCGAACCGGCGAGTCCCGCTCGGGTCGAGCATCGGTTCCGAGAAGTCACCGATCCCAAGATCAACCGCTCGCTCTACGAGGAGATCGGCGGGCCCCATCAGTGGTTGGATCGCCTTCGCTGGTCGGATGATCAATGGGCCGCTTGGGCGGCCGGCGTTGAGACCTGGATGGCCGAGGTGGACGGAGAGCCCGCCGGCTACCTCGAGCTTCGCGTCGACCGCGAGTCCACGCTCATCTCGATCTTCGGTGTCCGGCAGCCCTACCGGGGGCAGGGACTCGGCGCCGCGCTCCTCACTCACGGAATCAAACGCGGTTTCGAGCTTGCCCCGCGCGTATGGGTCTCGACGAACACGATGGACGCCGAGCACGCCCTCGCGAACTACGAGGCGCGGGGGATGCGAGCCTTCCGGCGCGAGCCGCTGGCTTAGAGGCACCGAGTGTCGGCTCACGCCCAATAGCTGGGAGTAGATCGACACTCGGTGAATAGTGGAGGCGGCCGGTACTGCCCCGGCGTCCGCGGACGTTGCCTCGATGCGTCTACGAGTGTTCCCATCGGAGTCTAATCTCGGCGCCGGGTCGGTCAATCCGTGGGATACGTCACCGGCGCCATACCTTCCTTAGATGTCCTCTCGAATCAAAGGTCCTATCCGAGTAGCGAGCCTGCTGTTTGATACCGGTGATCCGGACGCAGGCATCCGGGCCGATACCTCATGGTCCTAGTTTTAGCTAGGCCGCAAGGGCGAACTCATGGTCCGCAATTATGGTTTTCCAGGGAGAGTTTTACGAGGCCAACCCTGGTTCCTCGACTCGCAACATCGAGGCGAACATGACCCACGTCGAATCTAATTCGCCCCCTAGGCACTGCCGCAATTCTAGCCCCGTCGGATAGCGTCCGTTCCGCATGAGCGACACGGTGAACGAGATCAGCCCCGAAGGCAAGGCCGAGGCGGAGGCTGAGCTCGAGGAGCTTCGCGAGGTGAAGCGCCCCAAGATCGTCGCCGCGATCAAGGCCGCGCGCGAGGAGGGCGATCTATCTGAGAACGCTGAGTACCACGCGGCACGCGAGGAACAGGGCCACCTCGAGGCGCGCGTTCGGATCCTCGAAGAGCTCTTGGCAAGCGCCGAGGTGATCGACGCTCCGACGGGCGACAAGGCACAGGTCGGCTCCCGCATCCGGTTTCGAGATTCAGCTTCCGGCGAAGAGAAGGAGATCACGCTCGTCCACCGCCTCGAGGCATCGATGGCCGAAGGCAAGCTCTCAGCCGAGAGCCCGGTCGGCCGGGCGCTTCTCGGCTCAAAAAAGGGGGACACGATCAAGTTCGAGACCCCGCGTGGCGCCAAGAACCTCGAGATCCTCAGCGTCGGCTGATCTTCTCGACCGGCCGAATCTCGACCGGTAGATAAGGGTCGACCCGGACATAGCCGGACGCCCGTCATCGGCCGGCGGCCCTGAGTAACTTCGTACTCGGATGAACGCGATCGAGATGAGGGGGGTCCGAAAGACCTTCGGGGAGATCACCGCCGTCGACGGTCTGGACCTCGACGTGCCGGCCGGGATCTGCCTCGGCTTGCTTGGCCCGAACGGAGCCGGCAAGTCGACCACGATGCGCCTTCTCACGGGTCAGGCGCTCGCAGATGAGGGCGAGATCAGCGTCCTGGGCCACTCCCTTCCCGCCGAGGCAAAGGTCGCCCGCGGAGAGATGGGCGTCGTGCCGCAGCTCGACAACCTCGACGTCGACGTGACGGTTGAAGACAACCTCTCCGTCTACGCGCGTCTTTATCGGGTAAAGGACGTTCCCCAAGCAGTCGAGCGCTCCCTCAAGCGCGCCCGCCTCACGGAGCGGCGAAAGGATGCGGTAGACAAGCTTTCGGGCGGGATGCGCCGCCGCCTTCTGCTCGCCAGAGGCCTCGTCCACGAGCCCAAGCTCGTCCTCCTCGACGAACCCACCGTGGGTCTCGATCCTCAGATTCGCACGGAGCTCTGGTCTCTCATCGACAGCCTCCGCGAGGGTGGCGCGACGATTCTCATGTCTACGCACTACATCGAAGAGGCACAGCGCCTCGCGGATGAAGTGGCTCTGATGACCGCGGGCAAGATTATTTCGCGCGGCAAGCCCTACGACCTGATCCGCCAGCATGCCGGCGCCGAGACGGCCGAGGTCTACGGCCCCCCCGATCGACTCGCCGAGGTGCGAGAGAAGGCCGAGGCGGAGGGGCTTCGGGTGCGGCCCGCAGGTCCCGCGATCGCCATCGTGGGCTCTGAGAACGCGCACAACGGTGTTCTGCCCGAAGACGCGGTGCGTCGCGCCGCGTCGCTCGAGGACGTGTTCGTGCTGCTCACGGGGGAGGAGGCCGAATGAGCAAGGTCGGCGCTCGCAGGCTCGAGCCTGCGGCGATCACAGGGGTCATGAGCCGTGAGGTGGCGAACTTCCGAACCTTCTGGAAGGCGACGACGTTCTCGAGCGTGCTCGAGCCCATCATCTACCTCCTGGCCTTTGGCCTCGGCCTGGGCGCGACGCTGGTTGACCGCGTGGATGGTCTTGAGTACGTCGAGTTCGTAGGAACCGGCATGGTCGCGACCGCGGTGATCTTTTCGAGCGCGTTCCCCTCGATGTTCGGCACCTTTGTCAAGCACCGCTTCCAGAACACGTACGACGCGATCCTCGCCGCGCCGGTAGACGTTGAAGAGCTCGTCACCGCCGAGGTCCTCTGGATCTCGCTTCGCGCGGGCTTTTACGGCTGCTTTCCGCTGATCGTCGCGATGGGGTTCGGGCTCGATCCTTCATTCGGAATGCTGCTCGTGCCGATCTTTGCCTTCGTCACGGCCCTCGGCTTCTCGGGCTTCGGCATCGCAACCGCAGCGACCGTCGGCAAGATCGACCACTTCAACTACGTGACGACGCTCGCGATCACCCCGCTGTTCCTCGTCGCGGGCACCTTCTTTCCGATCGATCAGCTTCCGGACGGCGCACAGGCGGTCGCGCAGCTCAACCCCCTTCATCACCTGGTCGAGCTCGTCCGCCACTCGGCCTTCGGCTTCGAGTCCACCGACTTGATCCGCTTCGGCGTCCTCGTCGTCTTCGCCGTCGCGATGTGGCGGCTGGCCGTCAACCGCATGGAAAAGCGGCTGATCGACTGATGCGGGTCGGCGGCGCGAAGCGAGCCGTCTTGGCCGTAGCGCTAGCGTTCGCGCTTGTCGGCTGCGGCGGCAACGACGAGCCCACCGACACCTCGGGAGCAACGGGCGCACAAGGAGCCACGGGCGCTACGACCGACATCACCGCGGACGAGTTTCTCCTCAAGCTTCTACCCGAAAAGCAAATCGCGATCGAGGCGGCCGTAGCGGCTGCGGCGGCATGCGAAGGAGTGAAGGTTCAGCCGTCGTTCGTACTCGTCGTTTCCGACGCCGCCTCAAAGACCGATCCGAACACGCCGCTCACCGAGCTCGTGGAGGCCGAGTGCTGATGACCGGACGTAAGCCCAAGCGTCGCGAGCCGGCAGCGACGGTCGACTACACGGACGACGACGGAAACATCCTCACCTTGCGGGAGTCCCTGAGTGCAGGTTCGATTCGAAAGATTGCGAAGGCGCGGGAGAAAGGCGCCGCGACGGTCGACGATGATTGGCGTCGCCGCTCAGAGATTCTTTTTGAGCGCCTGGCCGTCCGCTGGGACATCGCGGGCCTCCCGATCTCAGAGCAGAAGCTACTTCTGGGCCGCTACCGGATGGCCGACGCGCCCACCCAGGAGTGGGTGCGCCGCACGCTAACCGAGCACGTTGCGCGTCACATTCCGGAGTTGGGCTGATGAGCTGCTTTAGCAGCGAGAAGCATGTGCCGGTGGGTATCGGGTAAGGGGAGGGGATGCTCGGCCCGGTCGGAAGGCTCGGAATCCGCAACTCAATTCGCGCTACCCGCGACATGGTGCGCGGCGGCGGCCCCGCGGGGATTCGCCTCCTTGGCGTCGGACCGCCCGAAGGCATCATCGCTCCTACCTGCGAGCTCGACATCGAGATTCCGCTCCGTGACGGCGGCACAACCCGACTCTCACCCGGGCTGCCGGTCCCTCCGCCGGCCGCTTGGGCTTACCGGATCGGCAAGGCAGGCCTCGCGATCCGCGACCGCTTCCGGGACTAGGCCCGCCCGGCCTCCAGGAGGCGTCTGAGAAACCGCTTTGTCTCGGGTTCGGCGGGGCTCTCCAGGAGCTGTGCCGGTGGACCGATCTCAATCAGCCGCCCCTCGTGAAGGAAGCCGACCCGGTCGGCGACCTCGCGCGCGAATCCCATCTCGTGGGTGGCGAGAAGCATCGTCACGCCCTCGGTGCGCAGGTCGCGAACCGCGCGAAGCACCTCGCCGACAAGCTCGGGATCGAGGGCCGACGTCACCTCGTCGAGGAGCATTGCCCGTGGCCGCGCTGCGAAGGCGCGAACGAGCGCGACGCGCTGCTGCTGGCCTCCCGAGAGATTCTCGGGGCGGTCGAGCTCGCGTCCTTCGAGACCGAAGCGGGCCAGGAGGCTGATCGCCTGAGTCTCGGCTTCGGCCCGCTCCACGCCGCCGGCGCGCACTCGGCCGAGGATCACGTTCTCGATCACGTTCAGATGCGGGAACAGGTTGTAGGACTGAAAGACGACGCCGAGCCGGCGGCGGACGCCGACCGTGTCTACCGAGGGGTCGGTGATGAGAGCGCCGTCCAAGAAGATGTCACCGTCGTCGATGTCCTCCAGGAGGTCGATGCAGCGAAGGAGCGTCGACTTACCCGAGCCCGAAGCGCCGATCAGCGCAACGGCCTCGTGCTCGGCAACCTCGAGGTCGACGCCGCGAAGAACCTCGCGCTCGCCGAACGACTTCGTTACGCCGCGGATGTCGAGGACGGGCCCTGAGCCGAAGGCGAGGTTCCCGCGAGGAGCGGGCTTGCCCTTCATCCGCGCGCCCTTTCAGGTGAGTCCCACCAGTCGAGGAAGCGAGCGAGCGGGATCGTGATACTCAGATAGAGGAGCGCAGCGGCAAGCAAGGGCGTGTAGTTGAAGGTCGACTGCGCTTCGATCTGGGCTACGCGGAAAGCCTCGCCCGCGACCCCGAGGATGGAGATCAGGGCGACGTCCTTTTGAAGGGCGATGAAGTCGTTGAGAAGCGGCGGCCCCACCCGGCGGACGGCCTGGGGCAGGATGACGTGGCGAAGCGCCTGCTGCTCGGTCAGGCCGACTGAGAGCGCGGCCTCGCGCTGGCCGGGGTGAATCGAACGTAGACCGGCGCGGTACACCTCGGCGACGTATGCGCCATAGCTCAGGGCGAGCGCGATCCCGCCCAGGACAACGGGCTCGGTGGGGAGACCGCTCAGCGACAGCGCCGGCACGCCGAATCCGATCAGATAGATGAGCAGGATCGTCGGGACGCCGCGAAAGACGTCCGTGTAGACGACGGCAAGTATGCGAAGTGGGAACAGCGCCGGAGCCTTGGCGGTCCGAGCGATCGCGACGAGGAGGCCGAGGACCAGGACGACCGCCTCGACGATCATGAAGATCCTGATGTCAAGCCAGAAGGCCTCGAAGACGTCCGGGAAGATTTCCCGAAAGACATCCCGATTGAAGAACGAGTCCTGGACCCTTTCCCAGCCCGGACTCGAGACGACCAGGAGCGTGAGGCTTCCGAGGACGACCACGGTCGAAACCGCCGCGATCGCTTGGCCGCGGCGGGCTCGTGCCCGGCGAACCGCCTCGCGCTCGGCACGGCGGTTTTGCGCGGCCTCTATTCCAGAACCGGAGCGTCGGCCTCTTGGCTCAGCCACTGCTCCTCGATCTCGGCGAGCTCACCGGACTCGCGAAGCGCATCGATCGCCTGGGAGACGCAAGGGGTGAGCGCCGAATCCTTTTCGAGCAGCGCGCCGAACTCGTCGCCCTCGGGGCCGGCGAACTGGCCGACGATCTCGCCGTCGGTCACCTGCACCGCGGTCAGGAAGAAAGCTGTCGGCACGTCGACGACGACCGCATCCACCTGCTCGTTCTTGAGCGCCGAGACGACGTCGTTCGAAGTATCGAAGACCTGTGGGTCCGACGACGGCTGGATCGTCGTATCGACCGCGTCGAGGCTCGTCGTGCCGATCTGGACTCCTATATCCGCGTCGGCGACGTCGGCGAGGGTCGCGGCGTCGGCTGCGGGCGAGCCCTTGAGGGCGACGACTGCCTGCTTCGCCTCGTAGTAGGGGGAAGAGAAGTCCACCTGCTCGGCGCGCTTGTCGGTGATCGAGATCTGGTTGATGTCGAAGTCGAAGTCCTTGGGTCCCGGCGCATAGGAGGAGTTGAAGGGCTGGACGACCCACTTGACCTGATCCTCTGCGTAGCCGAGCTCGTCCGCGACCGCGTACGCGACGGCCGACTCGAAGCCCCTGCCGTTCGTTGGGTCGTCGTCCTCGAAGTACGGCGGGAAGGCCGGGTCGTCGGTCGCGATCGTGAGCGTGTCCGGCTCCAGCGTCTCGAGCTGCTCGGCTGTGCAGTCCTCGGGCGAGACGCTCGAGGACTTGTCACCTGACTCTGAGGATTCGTCGTCGTCTCCGCACCCCGCGGCGACCAGGCCCATCGTTGCGATCAGACACAAGACATACAAAAGACGCGACACGGACACTTCAGAACACCCCTCGGTTTCAAAGACTGGGAACGCGGAAGGCGCAATCCTACGGATCGCCCGCTGCTACGATCGACAGCAAAACCTACCCGGAGTAGGAAAGAGGTTTCGATGGCGGTAGCGGATAGAGGTATGGCTCTCGGGTTGAGGGCGCTCACGGCACTCGCGGGCAGTGATGTGCTGGACCGGATCGGATTGCGTGATCGCGCAGAGCGGGCGGTAAACAGCGCTACGAAGGGCGGCTTCCGGGCCGCGGGGGCGACTGCCAGAACCTTCTCGACAGTTTCAAGAAACGGCAAGCCCGTCCGACAGTCCACCGGCGTTCGCTCCGACCTCTTCGATCTCACCCCCGACGATGAGCAGTCGATGATGCGCGAGATGGTGGACGACTTCGCCGTCACCCGCCTTCGCAAAGCAGCACTCGACGCCGACGCGGCTTGCAGGCCGCCGGCCGACCTTATGAAACAGGCGAATGAGCTGGGCATCACCATGCTCGGCGTGCCCGAGGAGTTGGGCGGCGCAGTCTCAGAGCGCTCCGCCGTCACCTCTGCCCTCGTGACCGAGGCGCTCGGCCGCGGCGACATGGGCCTTGCCCTCGCAGCTCTTTCGCCCGCTGCCGTCGCCACGGCAATCGGCTTGTGGGGCGATTCGGGCCAGCAGGGCACCTACCTACCGGAGCTGGTGGGGGAGAACGTCCCGGTCGCCGCGCTCGCAATTCAGGAACCGGGCGCCATCTTCGATCCCTTCGAGCCGAAGACCACCGCCACCCGCTCGGGCGACGGCTTCAAGCTCGACGGCGTCAAGTCCCTCGTCGCGCGCGGTGCCGACTCGGAGCTCTTCGTCGTCGGCGCGGATCTCGACGACCGCCCGGCGCTGTTCATCGTCGAGGCCGCCACTGTCGGGGTGCTCGTGGAGCCTCAGCCCGCGATGGGCGTGCGCGCAGCCGCAACCGCGAATCTCCAGCTCTCGAGTGTCGAGATCCCCGCTGAGGCCCTCCTGGGCGAGGGCGACCCGAATGTGTATGCGGACTGCGTCCGCCTCGGGCGAATCGCGTGGGCCGCGCTCGCGGTGGGTACGGCGCAGGCCGTTTGCGACTACGTCATCCCCTACGTGAACGAGCGGATCGCGTTTGGCGAGCCGATCTCCCACCGCCAGGCCGTCGCCTTCAAAGTGGCCGACATGGCAACAGAGCTCGAGGGCATGCGCCTCGTGATGCTCCGCGCCGCGAGCCGCGCCGACCAGGGCCTCGACTTTTCGCGCGAGTCTGCGCTCGCCCGCCGCCTCGTCGCCCAGAAGGGCATGCAGATCGGCTCGGACGGCGTCCAGCTACTCGGCGGCCACGGATACATCAAGGAGCACCCGGTCGAGCGCTGGTACCGAGACCTGCGAGCCGCCGGGATGGTCGAAGGGGGTGTGCTGGTGTGATGGTGAGCAACTTAGTTGCGAAAGCAGCATGTGTCGGTGGGTGTCTTAGGTGATCAATCTCGAGACACCCAAGAAGTTCAAGATGCTTTCCGAGCAGGCACATACGGTTGCCCTCGAGGTGTTGCGGCCGATCTCCCGCAAGTACGACGAGGCAGAGCACGAATACCCCAAGGAGCTCGACATGCTCGCCGCGCTCATCGACGGGATGAACGATTCAGGGGCGACCAGCGGCGCCGGTGCCGCAGGGGTCAGCTCCTCGCGGTCAAAGGAAACCGGCAACCGCAACGGCACGAATATGTCGTCGGCGCTCGGCGTCATGGAGACCTGCTGGGGCGACGTCGGCCTGGTCCTCTCGATGCCGCGTCAAGGTCTTGGCAACGCAGCGATCGCGGCGGTCGCCAACGAGGAGCAGCTACTTCGCTACGAGGGCAGTTGGGCGGCGATGGCGATCACGGAGCCCGAAGCCGGTTCGGACTCGGCCGCCATACGCACCACCGCGACGCTCGACGGCGACGAATATGTACTGAACGGCGAAAAGATCTACGTCACGGCCGGCGAGCGGGCAGAGCTGGTCGTCGTTTGGGCCTCGCTCGACCGCGAGCTTGGGCGCTCGGCGATCAAATCGTTCGTGGTCGAGCGCTCGAACCCGGGGATGATCCTCGACCGGCTCGAGCACAAGCTCGGGATCCGCGCCTCGGATACCGCCGCCTTTCGCCTTGAGAACTGCCGGGTGCCCGCCGAAGACCTGCTCGGCAGTCCGGACATCGACACCAAGCGCTCGTTCGCGGGAGTCATGAAGACCTTCGACAACACGCGCCCGCTCGTCGCGGCCATGGCCGTCGGCGTCGCAAAGGCGTCGCTCGACTTCACCCGCGAGAGGCTTGCGGAGGCCGGGGTCGAGGTCGACTACGACCGTCCCGCGCACACGCAGCCGTCTGCCGCGGCGACCCTTCTCGAGCTCGAGTCCGATCTCGAGGCGGCTCGCCTCCTGATGATGCAGGCAGCCTGGATGGCCGACAACTCGAAGCCGAATTCTCTCCACGCCTCGTACGCGAAGGCCAAGGCGGGGCGGGCGGGCACAGACATCGCGCTCCGATGCATCGAGCTATGCGGCTCGGGGGGCTACGACGAATCCGAGCTTTTGGAGAAGTGGGCTCGTGACGCGAAGATCCTCGACATCTTCGAGGGCACCCAGCAGATTCAGCAGCTCATCATCGCTCGCATGCTCCTCAAGAAGACCTCAGCGGACCTCAAGTGAGGGGTCAGGCACCTCACGTTTTGCTCACATTCTTGGCGCCGTGCGGTGTCTGAACC
>JALZIJ010000156.1 GCA_030860375.1 Actinomycetota bacterium
CCGTAAAGGCCTGCCGCGATCGCGGCCACCAGCGACCTCGCCGACCGCAGTCCCGCCAACCCACATCGGGTAGGCGGGGTTAGAGGCTGCCCTTGTGGCGAGCGGCGTTCTTCGAGACGTTCACGAAGCCCCTGCTCACGTCCTTCGACCACCCGGGGCCCTTATCGTCGTCGTCGGGCTGCGACGTATCGAACCGCAGGCCCGCAATCACGACGAACATGTGGCCGGAGTTCGCGTAGGTCGTTATCCACTCTCCCTTGCCCTTGCTTCCCCAGTTGACGAAGCCGCCAGAAGCCATTGGGCTGTCGATCAGCCCGGCTCCCTTGGGGCCAAGCACGTAGCTGACGGCGCCCGAGCAGTCGTAGCCGCTGTCGTTCCACGAGCCGTGGCCGCCGCCCCATTTATAGCCCTTGTCATCAATTCGGTTGGCTGCTTCGATCGCTTCCTTTACCCGCCGAGGCGCAGAAGCCGGGGCGATCGCCTTGCCATTGTCTTTGAGCTTGGCCTTGGTGCCGGAGGTGGTCTGATCGCCGCCACCTCCGGTGCCGATGCCGCCGCCAGCGAGCGCTGTGCCGGCGGGGACCGCAAGAGTGAGCGCACAGGCTGCGATTCCGGCAACACGCCCGATACGACATCGAAAGTTCTTCGGGTCTGAGTTCAAGTCGGTCTCCTTGTTTTGCGCCTACGGGGTTAGCTGACGGGCTGGCGCTCTTAAGGAGTCGCGCCCCCTTGCAAGAGAGCAAGGGTTAGCCCCAACGTTCGGTTCCCCCGTTCCGCCCCCCATGTGTGGCGCGGACTCGGCTACCGGTTTTCAGATTGCGAGGAGGTTAGCGAGTTGCAACCCGTTTTGCAAGCACCTGCTCACAAAAGGCCTCTGGCACGCCTATGCGAAGCCCTAGACGGCGGCTACGACGCGACCGGATGGGCGTCGGCCCAGGCAACGATCTCCTGTGATCCGGAGATGACCTCATCGGAGCCGGTGACCATTACGGGGACCTGTCTTTGCCCCGAGATTGCCTCGACTTCCCGGCGTCCATCGGTCATCACATTCAGAAAGCTCGGGCCCATTGCCAGGCCGTGGACCTTCACAATCTCCGGATGGTGCCCTGCTCTTGTAAGCGCTTCATGCGCGTTGGCGCACGGGTGGCCCCCGGGTCGCGGCGTCTGAAAGGTTCCCCAGCAGATGTAGAGCTTCATGAGCAAAAGACCATATGCGACGAGTAGGGTCTGTGCCATGGAGCTCCGTGGCAAGCGAATCCTTCTGACTGGAGCAACGGGTGGGCTGGGCCGCGCGATCGCAAGTTCCTTGGCCGAGGAGGGCGCGAGCCTCGTTCTCAGCTCTCGCAAGGAGAGCGATCTGACCGAGATGGAAGCCGGCCTTCCCGGCGACCACGCCGTCCTCGTCTCAGACTTGGCGGAGCCCGGGGCGGGGTTGGAGCTCCTCTCCCGATCGGGAGATCTCGACGGCATGGTGGCGAACGCGGGATTGCCCGGGACGGGAAAGCTCGATGAGCTGACCAGCGAGAACGTCGAAAGGGCGCTTCGGGTGAACTTCGACGCGCCCATCCTGATGACGCAAGAGCTCCTGCGGGCCTTGCTCGCCAAGGAGGAGGGGCACATCGTTCTCATTTCCTCCCTCAGCGGCGTTGCGGTTTCGCCGCGATCCTCGATCTACAACGCCACCAAGTTCGGGCTGCGTGGGTTCGGGCTGGCTCTGCGAGAGGACCTTCGCGGCTCCGGCGTCGGGGTCTCGGTCGTGATGCCTGGCTTCATTCGTGGTGCGGGCATGTTCGCGGACACAGGGGCCGATGCTCCACCGGGCATGGGCACCGCCACCCCGGAAGCCGTCGGTGCCGGCGTGGTGTCAGCAATCCATCGCGATCGCTCAGAGGTGAACGTCGCGCCCCGGCGCCAGGTCGCCGCAGCCAAGTTCGCCGCACGTCACCCCGAGCTCTCAGGAAAGCTCTCGAACGGCCCGGCGACAAAGGTCGCGGAGACGATGGCCGGCGCTCAGACCGAGAAGCGCTAGCTCCCGGGGAGGGCATCCCCGGGGTCGCTACTCACCCATCGCGATCGACTGGTTCCAGGTCCCGCGGTCGAAGAACTCGAGCTCGGGTGTGGCGCCGGCGCCTTGCGCGCCCACCGGATAAAGGCGGCGCTCTTCACGCCAGGTCGAGACGTCTTGCGAGCCGAAGTCGGACGCGAGCTTTGAGAAAGCTTTCGAGGCCGCCTTCGCATAGGCGGGCGCGCCCAGCTTGCGCATGGCTGCGGCCTCGCCGTTCGTGATGTCGAACATGTGCGAGTTCGACGTGTTGCCGGCGATGCCAATGCCCTCCGCGTCGAGCTTTTTCAGGAGGACGGCCTCGATCTGTGTTTTCAGCTCTTCCCAGATCGCGACGCCTGGGTCAACCGTCCCGCCGGCGTTCTCCTTGTCGTAAGAGCCGTTCCAGGCCTTGAGAGCGTCGAGTAGGGCGCGCCCGTCGCCGTCGGTGAGCTTCCGAGCGCGTTTGAGCTTTCGCTTGTCCCGGATCGGGAACTGCTGCGCGGTCGTTCCGGAGGTGAGCGCGATGTCGGTGCTTCGCTCAAAGCTTGGATTCTTCGCGACCTTACCGACGAGCTTGTTGAGGATCCCGACACGGTGAAGCGATCCGGTCGCTCGCTCAAGCGCCTCGGAGTCGCCGTTGGTCCATCCCGCTGAGGGGACGTTGTTCCACTGCGCGAGCCAGCCTTGGGCGGGGTCGATTACCTGCGGGCGCTTGTCCTTCGGCAGGAGGCCGCGCCATTCTGCACGGCCGGTGCCGGGGAAGGGCAGGCGCTCGTCCCACGCCTTGGGCTTGACCTGGTGGAGGCCCGGGTGCCAGTAACCGATATGGCCGTCGCTGTCGGCGGCGATCACATTCTCGTTCCAGGTGACGGCGTCCATCGCCTCATCGACGTCTCCGATGTCCTTCGCCCGGTTCAGCTTGTCGATCCCGACGATCGTTTCGAGCTCGCGGTTCCAGATCGCGTACTTGCGCGCCAGCGCGATGCCGTCGCCCGTCTGCTGAACCGGACCGTGAATGGTGCGGCAGATCCGCTCGGTGGTCGTGCCCGCGGGAGGCGCGTCGCTCGAGCCGCCGCCCTCGATCAAACCGGTCAGCGTGCCGGGAAGGTCGGTGGGTGGGGTCTTGTAAATGAACGTTTCGTCGCGGCAGTCCATCGCGCGCTCTTCGCCCTTGAAGCGGTAGGTCTCGGGGCCCGTGACCTTCTCGACGTAGAGGTCATCCTCGTCGGAGAGCCCGGAGGTGAAGCCCCAGGCGACCTTGCCGTTGTGGCCGATGCCGATGAGGGGAATGCCGGCCGCGCTAACTCCATGGATGTCTTTCAGGTCCGGGGAGTGGAGCTCGAACTCGACGAAGAGCTCGGGAATTGTAAAGCCCAGCTGCGGCCCGTTGTAGAGGTAGGCCTGCCCGTTCTCGGGATCGCGCATCGCCCACATGAACGAGCCGCCGGGGCTGGGGAGGATGCTCCGCAGGCCGGCGCCGGGCTCATCAGCAGGGGACTGGGGCGCACCCGTTGAGCGCGGGATCTCCTGCGTGGTGTCGACCACGTTCTCGAGATCCTGCTTGGCCAGGAACTTGCGCGATTTGCGAAAGCCCTTCCGCCGGTCTTGAGCGCTCCGACCGGGCTGGGCGGGGAACTTGCCCTCCGAGCGAGGGATCGTCGAGATCTGGCCCTTGGTCTTGACCGGCAGCAGGCGCTTGAACGCCTTGGGGCCGGCGTCGGCCAGCGCCAGAGCGTTGCCAAGCTCAGCGCCGTCACTCGACGGGACGGTGCGCGCCAGGAAGACGCCTACGCGCGCCGAGTCGAGGATTGTCCACTGTTCGATTGGCAGGTCGGCAAGTGCTACGAACTCGCCAGGCATGTCCTGAGGGGACGTCGTCGATACCTCGTTTATCCAGGCGTTGATCCCGTCCGCGTAGGACTGCGTGCGATCGACGAGGCGCTGGGGAATGCCGTCCAGCATGGATTGGACCTCGGCGTCGGTGTAGTAGTCGCGCCGGGCAATGAGGTCGTCGTCCAAAAAGCCCGGTCCGAGGATCTCCGAGAGCCGGCCGGAGGTCGCGCGGCGAAAGAGGTCGAGTTGGAAGAGGCGGTCCTGCGCGACCGCGTAGCCAACGCCGAACCATGCGTCGTCCTCGGTCTCTCCGTCGATGGTGGGGACGCCGAAGTCGTCTCGAGAGATGGTCACGCCTGGTCGTGGCGTCTCGACGTCTCCGGGCTGATTGAAGGTGATGTCGCGGTACTCGAAGTCCTCGAAGAGCTGGGTCTGGTCGGTCAGGTGAGGTGATCCCGTTCCGCTGGTGAGGCCCGTGACGGAGACGAAGCCGCTTTGACCGGGCGGGAGAATGCCGAGCGCGTCGATGGTCTCGGCCTGGGTCGTCGCAGGGACAATGGCGATAGCGACGGCCGCGAGAAGAGTGGCGGAGACTGAGCGATCCACGGGAGTCGCGAAGGTACCGCGAAAGCGACTCCGGGTGCGCCGGTCATAATCCGGAACGCACCCGATTAGCCGCTAACGGCTCACGTAACCGAGAGGAACGAATGACGGACAGCTTCGGCGCCAAGGACACGCTCGACGTCTCGGGCACCGAGTATGAGATCTATCGGCTCGACGCACTTCAGGAGAAGTTCGACGTTGCGCGCCTCCCGTACTCGCTCAAGGTCCTGCTCGAGAACACGCTTCGTCTCGAGGACGATGAGTCGGTCTCCGCGGCCGACGTCGAAACGATCGCATCCTGGGATGCGAAGGCAGACCCGTCGAAGGAGATCCCCTATCAGCCGGCCCGCGTCCTCATGCAGGACTTCACGGGCGTCCCGGCAGTCGTCGACCTGGCGGCGATGCGTGACGCTATGGACGACCTCGGAGGCGATCCGAAGAGGATCAATCCCCTGGTTCCGGTCGACCTCGTGATCGACCACTCCGTACAAGTGGATGCCTTCGGCAACGCCCGAGCGTTCGCGATCAACGCCGATCGCGACTATGAGCGAAACGAGGAGCGCTACGCCTTCCTTCGCTGGGGCCAGCAGGCGTTCGACAACTTCCGCGTGGTCCCTCCCGCCACCGGCATCTGCCACCAGGTGAACCTGGAATACCTCTCAGAGGTGGTCTTCAGCCGCGAGCGCGACGGGGTGATGCAGGCGTATCCCGACACGCTTGTCGGCACGGATTCGCACACCACGATGGTGAACGGGCTCGGCGTCCTGGGCTGGGGCGTTGGCGGAATCGAGGCTGAGGCGGCGATGCTGGGCCAGCCCATCTCGATGCTCTTGCCCCAGGTCCTGGGCTTTCGCCTCGAGGGCGAGTTGCCCGAGGGCGCTACCGCGACCGATCTCGTTCTCACCGTCACCGAGATGCTCCGCGAGCGGGGCGTGGTGTCCAAGTTCGTCGAGTTCTTCGGCCCCGGCCTCCCCACGCTTGGCCTCGCCGACCGCGCGACAATCGGCAACATGTCGCCGGAGTTCGGCTCGACCTGCGCGATCTTCCCCGTGGATTCAGAGACGCTTCGCTATCTCGAGTTCACGGGCCGACCCACAGAGACGATCGAACTCGTCGACGCTTACGCGCGCGAGCAGGGCATGTTCCATGACGAAGACTCCGACGATCCGATGTTCTCCGACGAAATCGAGCTCGATCTCGGCTCCGTCGTGCCGTCGATTGCCGGGCCGAAGCGCCCACAGGACCGCATCGCGCTCAGCGATGCAAAGGCGGCGTTTCTCCAATCGCTTTCCGAGTTCAACTCAGATGCAGCCCTAAAGCTCGGCAACGGGCACGACAAGGCTGTGGCAGATTCGTTTCCGGCCTCCGACCCGCCGGGGAACGACGAGGGGGATGACCGCGGTAAGCCAGAGCACGCAGGCACGGGCGCAGTTGCTTCGGCCGACGAGCGGCACGCGAACCCGGTCAAGGTCACGCTCGAGGATGGGACGGAAACCGACCTCGACCACGGGCGCGTGGTCATCGCCGCGATCACGAGCTGCACGAACACCTCGAATCCTTCAGTGATGCTGGGCGCGGGTCTCCTCGCGAAGAAGGCGGTCGAGGCCGGGCTCGAGCGGAAGCCTTGGGTCAAGACCTCGCTGGCGCCGGGCTCGACGGTGGTGACTGAGTATCTCGAGCGCGCCGGGCTCGACTCCTACCTCGACAAGCTCGGCTTCAACCTCGTGGGCTACGGCTGCACGACCTGCATCGGCAACTCGGGGCCGCTGCCCGAAGCGATCTCCGAAGCGGTGGCGGAGAACGACCTCGTCGTCTGCGCGGTGCTTTCAGGCAACAGGAACTTCGAGGGACGGATCAACCAGGACGTCCGCAACAACTACCTCGCATCGCCGCCGCTTTGCGTGGCCTATGCCCTGACGGGCCGGATGGATGTCGACATCTTCGAAGAGCCGCTCGGCACGGGCACGGACGGCGAGGACGTCTATCTCTCAGACATCTGGCCCTCGTCGGAGGCGATCAAGGAGACCGTGGCCGAGGCCGTGCGCTCGGAGATGTTCAAAGAGGGTTACTCGGACGTCTTCGAGGGCGACGAGCGGTGGAAGGGCCTCGACACGCCCGACGGCGAGCGCTACACATGGCCCGACTCGACGTACGTCCGCAAGCCGTCGTTTTTCGACGGGATGGACGAAGAGCCCGCCGAGGTGGAGCCGATCTCCGATGCGCACGTCTTGGCCGTCCTGGGCGATTCGGTCACGACCGACCACATCTCGCCCGCCGGCGCGATCAAGAAGCAGAGCCCCGCGGGGGAGTGGCTCATGGAGAACGGTGTTGAGCCGGGCGACTTCAACTCTTATGGCTCGCGGCGCGGAAACCATGAGGTGATGATCCGCGGCACCTTCGCAAACATCCGGCTCCGCAACAAGCTGGTCGAGAAGGAGGGGGGCTTCACGAAGAAGTTCCCCGACGGCGAGGAGATGTCGATCTACGACGCGGCCATGGCGTATGAGGAAGATGATGTGTCTTTAGTCGTGCTCGCCGGCAAGGAGTACGGCTCGGGCTCGTCGCGCGACTGGGCGGCGAAGGGGACCTCACTCCTGGGCGTGCGCGCGGTTATCGCCGAGAGCTTCGAGCGCATCCACCGCTCGAACCTGATCGGGATGGGCGTCTTGCCGCTTCAGTTCGGAGAGGGGGAGTCGGCCGAATCGCTTGGACTCGAGGGCGATGAGATCTTCGACTTCGACGGCCTCGCCGAGGCGCTTGACGCGCCGACGCCGGAGGCGCGCACGCTGAAGGTCAGGGCGTCGAAGGAGGGCGGCACCGAGGTCGAGTTCGACGCAACGGTTCGCCTCGACACGCCGAACGAGGTGCGCTACTACCAGCACGGCGGAATCCTCCATCGCGTGCTACGCGAATTGAAGTAAAGTCCAACACGCCACCGGGGGGAAAGTTGCGCCGAGCTATTGACAGCGCCCCCTCCTGCGGTCATAGTTGTCGGCCCGTTGCCGCGTTGGGCAGCGCTCCGAGCAGGCATCGAGGATCAGTCGAACCGCGCAGGGAGCGGAAGCTAAGCAAAAGGGACCAAAAACACTTCACAAAGCTCGTCCCCGGCCAGTCCCGCCTCCGGGGGCGAACGCGTCGGCATCCCTCCCTGGCTACCGACGCGCTAGGCGCGGGTGGGGTCGTGTGGACCCCCTGCCTCCCACGGCTCCACCCCGCCTTTATCTTCGGATCAGGACGCCCTGAGGTCCCCGCCATCCCGCTCTGCGTCCTAGCCAGGCTTGGTTTTCGGATCCTCCGGCTTCTGGCTCTCGCGGCGTTCGATCCAGGCGATTGCGATCACGCTTCCCACCGGCCCTACGGGGGTGAGCGTCGCCGCCAAGAGGGTGTACGGCGTTTGACGCCGCAGGACCGCGATCCAGATCAGGAGCGCCAGTGCTATGTAGCCGATGCCGTGGGCGAGGCCGGCGAGGAAGGTGGCGTGCTCGAGCCCGGGCGCGAGCCAGACGGCGAGCAGGATCGCAAAGAGCGCGAGCTCGATCCACGAGGCGACCTTGACCCACCCGAACATCGGGCCGAGAGCGGGCTTGCGAAGTACGTCCGAAGGCCGTTCGGGCGCAGCGGCGGTGGCTTCGGGTGTGCTCACAGGCTGAGTTTGGCACCCGGCGAGCGAATCACAACGCCCTACCTCGCGTACAACGCCGGCAAGACAGGTTTGGACACAAGTCCATAGGAAGCAGCCACGTCTCCGAGGAAAATGCCTCTCATGCAGACCACCTTGAGCACAGCAACCGGTCGATCGGTCCGAGACGTGGCATTGGTGGCGCGCGCAGCGCGGCGCCTGGCCGGACTTGATTCCCAGCGACGCCCGCTGCCCGGCCGCCTGAGCCTCAAGCCGCGCTGACTGACGCGGGAGAGATGCGAGCGCCCGCCCTGAGAGGGGCGGGCGTTTCGGTTCGTAACGCCCGCTGGTCAAGCGCACGCCGGATCTCCCCGATCACCCACCCCGGCCTAACGGTCGGACTGTCGGACAAGCGCGAGCAGCCGGCGCTCAAGCTCTCGCTTGGTCCGCGCGGGCCTTGCGTGCTGATCCAAGAGCCTGGCGAGGCGCGCCACGCCGCGTTTGCCGGGATTGCGCTCGATCTGTGCCCACAGGTCCGGCAGGAATCGCGGGCGCTTCGCTTTAGCCCGCGAGCGCCGTCAGCACGATGCGCTCCTGCTCGGAGCGGTGAGCCACCGGGTAGCCCTCTGACGGCGAGGAGCGCTGTGGGCGGCCGACGTAGCTGAAGCCGACGCCTTCGGGCACCAGCTCGGGCATACGGCGGGCCATGACGCTGTAGGCGCCCATGTTCTTCGGCTCCTCTTGGACCCAGGCGATCTGCTCCAGGTTCGGATAGCGCGAGATCAGCTCGCGGATCTGGTCGCGGGCGAAGGGGTAGAGGAGCTCGACGCGGGCGACCGCAACGTTGTCCGATTCCGCGCGCTTTTCGTGGCCGTCGATGTCGTAATAGACCTTGCCCGAGCACAGGACGAGCTTTAAGATCTCGGCCTCGCGGCCCTCGGCACGCGGGTCGCCCAGGACGAACTGGAACGTTCCCGAAGTGAGGTCAGAGAGCTTCGACGATGCACCGGCGAGGCGCAGGAGGCCCTTAGGCGTGAACACGACGAGGGGGCGCGGCTTCGCGATCCGCGCTTGGCGGCGGATTAGGTGGAAGTACTGCGCTGCGGTGGTGGGGTTGGCAAGTCGGATGTTGCCTTCGGCGGCGAGCTGGATGAAGCGCTCGATCCGTGCCGAGGAGTGCTCGGGCCCGGACCCTTCGTAGCCGTGCGGCAAGAGCAGCGTGAGCCGGGTGGTCTGGCCCCATTTGGACTCTCCGGCGACCAGGAACTGGTCGATGATTACCTGCGCCGAGTTGGCGAAGTCGCCGAACTGCGCCTCCCACAGGATGAGGCTCTCGGGTGAGGCGGCCGAGTAGCCGTACTCGAAGCCGAGGCATGCGATCTCCGACAGGGGGCTGTTATGGACCTCGAACGGGGCGAGCGCACCCGAGAGGTTTTGGATCGGCGCGTACTTGAGGCCGGTCTTCTCATCGTGGAGGACGAGGTGGCGGTGGGAGAACGTACCGCGCTCGGTGTCCTGTCCGGTAAGGCGGATGTGAGTGCCCTCGGTCAGGAGCGAGGCGTACGCGAGCCCTTCCGCATGGCCCCATTCGATCGGCCCTTCTTCGAGAATCTCGGTGCGCTTGTCAAGCGGCTTCTTGAGCTTTCGGTGGATTGCGAAGCCGTCGGGAACGCGGATGAGCTCCTCGTTCAACGTACGGATTCGCTTCTCTGAGACGGCCGTCTCGACCTCAGGCGACTTCGTGCGGTCGAGCTCGCCCGTGCCGACGTGGGTGGATGTCGGGTCCTCGTAGTCGCCCGTCTCCATCTTCGACCGCAGCGACTTGAGGGTGTCCGAGAGCGTCTCCTGAATCTCTTTCGAGTCGGCTTCGACGTCGTCTGTCGAGACGACGCCCTCCTTAACGAGCTGCTCGGCGTAGATTTCGGAGACAGGAGTGTGGGCCTTGATCTGAGCCGCCATCTTCGGCTGCGTGTACGCGGGCTCGTCGGTCTCGTTGTGGCCGTAGCGCCGGTAGCCGATCACGTCGATCACGACGTCGCGCGCAAAGCGCTCGCGGTAGCCCATCGCGAGGCGCATGGACGCCATGCAGCCCTCCACATCATCAGCGTTCACGTGGATGATCGGGCAGTTGTAGCCCTTCGCGAGGTCGCCGGCATACGGCGTCGAGCGGTCCTCGGGCGGATCGGTCGTAAAGCCCACCTGGTTATCGGTGATGATGTGGATGGTGCCGCCAGTCGAGTAGCCCGCAAGCGATTGGAGGTTGAGCGTCTCGGCGACCACGCCCTGGCCGGGGAACGCCGCATCGCCGTGAAGGAGAAGCGGCACTGCCACGTGCGGGTTGTGATGCAGGCGCGGCCCGGAATGCTGGGTCTGCGCGGCACGCGCGCCCCCGGTCACGACCGGGTCCACGAACTCCAGGTGCGAGGGGTTGGGGTACATCCGCACCCTGATCTCCTCGCCGTCGGGTGTCGAGAAGATCCCCTCGGCGCCGTGGTGGTACTTGACGTCGCCCGTTCCAGAGTGCGGGATCGCGGCGATCGCCTTCACCTGGTCGAGCGCCTTGGCGCCCTCGAACTCGGCCATGATCGATTCGGCCGAGCGCCCGCAGTTGTGGACGAGCACGCTGAGCCTGCCGCGATGCGCCATGCCGAGCACGACCTCTTCCGCTCCGTTTGAGCGGGCGTGGGTGACGAGCGAGTCGATCATCGGCACCACCACGTCGAGGCCTTCGATCGAGAACATCTTCTGGCCGAGGTAGGCCTTCTGGATGAAGCGCTCGAAACCGAACACCTCGAGAAGGCGCTTGAGAAGTGCACGTTTCTCTGAGGCCTCGAGCGGTGCGCGATGGGCGCCCGTCTCGATCATCTCTCGCAGCCACATCCTCTGCTGATGCGAGGAGAGGTGCTCGATCTGGTAGGCGACCGTGCCGCAGTACGCCTCGCGCATCCGCGGCAGCGCGTCGAGGAGCGTCTCGCCCTCGACTCCGATCCGCAGGATCGACGCGGGCACGCGAGACATCAGGTCGGGCGTCAGGTTGAGGCTCTCGGGCTCGAGCGCCGGGTCGCCCTTCGGGTCGCCTTCTGCGAGCGGGTTGACGCGCGCAGCGAGGTGGCCGTGGGTGCGGAACGCCTTGAGTAGCGAGGTTGCAGCCTGGACCGCCTGGAGCAGCTCCCGGTCGGGCTCCGCCGCCACGACGGCGCTCGGAGCGCTGGCGGCACCGGCGGCCGAAAGCGGCGGCGCCGATGCTGCGGCCGGGTGGGCGTTGGTCACTACACGGTCGGAGATGCCGAGGTCGTGAGCGACCGTCTCGTAGAAATCGTCTTCGCCCTGGAGGTACTGGTCGATCTGGCGCAGAAAAGCGCCCGACTCGGCGCCCTGGATGATCCGGTGGTCGTAAGTCGAGGTCATCGTCGTGACCTTCGAGACGCCGAGCGCCTTCAGCTTCTCGGCCGGGGCGTGCGCCCACTCGACCGGGTAGGCGATGGAGCCGACGGCGACGATCGTCCCCTGCCCGGACATGAGGCGCGGCACCGATGCCACAGTCCCGATCCCGCCGGGGTTGGTGAGCGTGATGTTCGTGCCCTGAAAGTCGTCAGCAGTGAGCTTGTTGTCACGCGTCTTTGAGATCAGGTCCTCGTAATAGGAGTGGAAGCCCGCGAAGTCGAGCCCGTCGGCGCCGCGGATACACGGCACCATCAGCGAGTGCGAGCCGTCCTTCTTCTCCACGTCCACCGCGATGCCGAGGTTCATGCCCGAGCCGATCGTGACCCACGACTTGTCGTCGTGCTCCGAGTAGGTCCGCCCCATCACGTCGTGCTCGGTGGCGGCGCGAACTATCGCCCACGCGATCAGGTGGGTAAACGACACCTTGAGGCCCTTTTCCTTGAGCTGCGAGTTGATCGCCTTGCGCTTGGCGTCGAGAGTGTCTACGGGAAGGGTTCGGAACGAAGTCGCCGTCGGCATCTTCCGGCTCTCGTTCATGAGCTGGGCGAGCATGCCTGCGGGGCCGCGGAGCGGCTTCTCCTCACCCTCGGCCGCGGCGGCGGGCGCGGAGCCGTTCGTACCGTCAGCGGCGGCGAGCACGTCCGCCTTCATCACCTTGCCGCTCGAGCCTGAGCCCTGGATCGAGCCCACGTCCACGCCGCGGTCGGCCGCCATGCGCTGCGCGACGGGGGAAACCGAGCGGCCCGGCGCGCCGGTCGAGCCTTCTGGTGCTCCGGAGGGGTCAGACCCTTGCTCTGATGACGCGGCCTGGCCTGGCGATTCCGGGGTCAGACCCCTGGCTGCGCCGGCCGACATCTCGGCGAGGGCCTGGCCCACCTTGACGACATCGTCCGGCTCCACCAAAAGCTTCGTGATCGTGCCCGCGGCCGGAGCGGGCACCTCGGCGTCGACCTTGTCGGTCGAGACTTCGACCACCGTGTCGCCTTCCGCAACGGAGTCCCCTTCGGCGACGTGCCACTCGAGGACGGTTCCTTCCGTGACCGACTCGCCCATCTCGGGCATGGCAATGGCGACGGTTTCGCCCGACGCTTCGGCATCGTCCGGAACCGGCGAGTCGTCGCCCGAATCGCCTTGCGCGGATTCCAAAAGCTCTGCCGGGTCGCTGTCGCCGATGTCGGCGTCGCCTTCGCCCCCGCCGCCTCCGTCGAGGCCGGGCCCGTCTTCGCCGCTCGACCCCGCCTCTTCAGTGCTCGGCTCTGAGGCCGTCTGCGCATCGTCGTCCGAAGCCGTCTCCGGATCCTCTTCTTCTGTTGCGTCGGCGGAGGGCGCTGCGCCGTTACCCGCGGCATTCGTGTCGAGCTGCGCCAGTACCTGGCCGACCGACACCGTGTCGTCGGGCTGCGCCATGATCTTCGTGATCACGCCGCTGGCGGGAGCGGGCACTTCGGCGTCGATCTTGTCTGTCGAGACCTCGACGACCGTGTCGCCTTCTTGGACCTCCTCGCCCTCGGCGACGTGCCACTCGAGGATCGTCCCCTCGGTGACCGACTCGCCCATCGCAGGCATCTGAATCTCGAGCAAGTCCGCCTCTGGCATTCCCCACTTACTTTATGCCCTGAAGCGTGCCGCCGTAACAAGGTAGGCGAAGTCCACAAGTCGACTTGCGCCCGCGCGGCGGCGAACGTACGATCACAGCATGGGGGACGGCAGCACGATCGCGAGTGCCAACGCCGAGGCGATCGAGGCCTGGGACGGCGTCCTCTTCGACCGCTGGCTCGAGTTCCGTCATATCTACACGACTGGGCTGGGCCGGCATTCGGACGAGGCGATGCACCATTTCGGGCCCAAGGAGGGCGAGCGCGTCATCGACCTCGGTTGTGGGCTCGGTGACACGACGCAGGATCTGGCGCACCTGGTCGGTGCTGGTGGAGAGGCGGTGGGCGTCGATTCCTCTCCACGCTTCGTCGAGGCCGCCCGGCGCGAGGCAGCCGAGGCCGGCATCTCGAACGTCAGCTTCGAGGTGACCGATGTGGAGGCGGAGGTGCCCGGGTCCGGATACGACCTCGCCTTCTCACGGATGGGGACGATGTTCTTCGCCAACCCGGTCGCGGCGATGCGAAACGTCCGCAGTGCCCTCCGTCCCCGCGGCAGGTTCTGCGTGGTGGTCTGGAGGCTCAAGGCCGAAAACGAAGCGTTCTACCGGGCCGAGCACGTCGTCGAGCGATTCCTGAGCCACCCCGACGAGACCGATGAGCCGACCTGCGGCCCAGGTCCTTTCTCCATGGCGAATGCGGACACCACGAGCGGAATCCTGAAGGCCGCCGGGTTCGAGGAGATCTCCCTCCGCAGGTGTGACCTTCCGATCAAGCTCGGAGACGACATCGCAGAGGCGGTCTCCTGCATCACGGCCCTCGGCCCCGCGGCCGAGCTGATCCGGGTGAACGAGGAAGAGGGAGAGCGCCTACGGCCGAAGATCGAGGCCGCGCTGAAAGAAGAGCTTGGCGATTTGGCCTCCGACGACGGCGTCTGGGCTCCGGCGTCCACCTGGATCGTCACCGCTCGAAATTCCCGCACCGAGGCCTAACGCCGGGTCATAGTAGGGTCCGCCGCGGAGGCGGGATCCGACATGAGGAGAGGTAAATGGGCTACTTCGTAACCGGTGCGACGGGCTTTATCGGGCGTAATCTCGTCGAGCGCCTGCTCGAACGGAAGGGGACGATCTACGTGCTCGTCCGCGAGGGGTCGAAAGGTCGCCTCTCAGAGCTTCGCAACCGGTGGGGCGTTGACGAGGATCGCGTGGTCGGGATCGTCGGCGACCTGTCGCACGATCGGCTTGGAGTCTCCGACGAAGACGTTGAGGGCCTGAAGGGCGAGGTCGATCACCTTTTCCATCTCGCCGCGATCTACGACATGACCGCGGACGCCGACTCCCAGCAGGTCGCGAACATCGAAGGCACCCGCCGCATGGTCGAGCTCGCGCACGCCGTCGAGGCGGGCCGGGTTCACATGACCTCCTCGATCGCCGCCGCCGGGCTCTACAAGGGCCTCTGGCGCGAGGACATGTTCGAAGAGGCCGAAGACCTCGACACGCACCCCTACTTCCGCACGAAGCACGACTCCGAGGGAGTGGTGCGAAAGGAGTGCGAGCGCCCGTGGCGCGTCTACCGGCCGGGGATCGTTGTCGGCCACTCAGAAACCGGCGAGATGGACAAGATCGACGGGCCGTACTACTTCTTCAAGCTCATTCAGCGCCTCCGAGGTGTCCTGCCGCAATGGATGCCGACGATCGGGATTGAGGGCAAGGAGATCAATCTCGTGCCGGTGGATTTCGTCGCCGCGGCAATGGACCACATCGCCCACGTTGACGACGAGCGCTGGGACGGCAAGGCGTTTCACCTGACCGACCCAAAGCCGAAGTCGGCAGGCCAGGTGATCAACATGTTCGCCAAGGCCGGTCATGCGCCGCAGATGCAGATGCGGCTCGACCCGAAGATGTTCGGGGTGATTCCGCCCCAGGTTCGCGCGGGGATGATGATGCTTCCGCCCGTGAAGAGGATCCGCAACACCGTGCTGAGCGACCTCGGCATTCCGGATTCAGTCCTCACCTATGTCAACTATCCGACGTCCTTCGACTGCCGCAACACCCAGGAGGCTTTGGAGGGCACGGACATCTCGATCCCGCCGCTGGAGACCTACGCCGACAAGCTCTGGGACTACTGGGAGCGGAACCTGGACCCGGACCTGTTCAAGGACCGCTCGCTCGCGGGCGCCGTGTCGGGCAAGGTCGTGATGATCACCGGCGCCTCCTCGGGGATCGGCAAGTCCGCGGCGCTTCAGATCGGCGAGGCGGGGGGCGTCGTCCTGCTCGTCGCGCGCACGCCCGAGAAGCTCTCAGAGACGAAGGAGGAGATCGAGGGACTCGGCGGCGAGGCGCATATCCACCAGTGCGACCTCTCAGATCTCGAGGACATCGACCGGATGGCCGCTGAGGCGTTGGAGCAGCACGGCCGCGTAGACGTGCTCGTCAACAACGCCGGCCGTTCGATCCGCCGCTCCGTGGCGCTCTCTTATGACCGCTTCCACGATTACGAGCGAACGATGCAGCTCAATTACTTCGGTTCGCTTCGCCTGATCATGGCGCTCCTCCCCGGGATGCGCGAGCGAAAGACCGGTCACATCATCAACATCAGCTCGATCGGCGTGCAGACCAACACGCCGCGGTTTTCGGCCTACGTCGCCTCGAAGGCGGCGCTCGACGCGTTCTCGCGCTGTATCGGCTCCGAGGTGGTCGACGACGGCGTTCATATCACCACGATCCACATGCCGCTAGTCCGCACCCCGATGATCGCGCCGACCAAGATGTACGACGCGTTCCCGACGTCTTCCCCCGAAGAAGCGGCCGAGATGATCGCGGACGCGATCATCCGCCGGCCGAAGAAGGTGGCGACCCGCCTTGGCACCTTCGGGGAGGTTCTCTACTCACTCGCGCCGAAGGCATCGGACGCGATCCTCAATCAGGGCTACAAGCTCTTCCCGGACTCAACGGCCGCCAAGGGCGGTGCCGACAAGGCCGCGAAGGATGAGGAGGTTTCGACCGAGGGCGTGGCGTTTGCGTACCTCATGAAGGGCGTGCACTGGTAGGCGTGCACGTGAGTGAGCGCAAACCTTCCAGGGGAGACCGCGCGCGGGCGGTGGCCAGTGCCGCAAGCGGAGTGCCTCGCAACCTGCCGATCCCGAATCCGCTCCGCGACCGCTCGCTGCGTACCGCCGTCGAAGGCAAGACGATCGTCATCACCGGCGCGTCGTCCGGAATCGGCGAGGCATCGGCAATTCGGGTGGGGCGAAACGGGGCCAGGGTGATCCTCGTCTCGCGCACGAAGGAAAAGCTCGACGCGGTCAAAGCCGAGATCGAAGAGCTCGGCGGGGAAGCGCACGTCCACCCGTGCGACCTGACCGACTCCGCTGCGATCGAAGCTATGGCCGACGAGGTACTGGGCGAGCACGGTGGCGTGGACATCCTCGTCAACAACGCCGGCATGTCGATCCGCCGGTCGATCGCCAACTCCTATGACCGCCTCCACGATTTCGAACGGACAATCCAGCTCAACTACCTTGGTGCGGTAGCGCTGATCCTCAAGGTCCTGCCGGGGATGCGCGAGCGGGGCTTCGGCCACCTCGTGAACATTTCCTCGATGGGAGTGCAGATCAACACTCCGCGCTTCTCGGCCTATGTGGCATCGAAAAACGCGCTCGACGGCTTCTCGCGCTCGATCGCATCGGAGATCGTCGACGACGGCGTCGCGATCACGACCGTCTACATGCCGCTGGTCCGCACACCGATGATTGCGCCAACCGCCTTCTACAGCTCGATGCCGTCGATCAGCGCCGAGGAGGCTTCGACCATGGTCGCCAAGGCGATCGTCAATCGCCCCAAGAAGCAGTCGACGACCGGCGGAAGGATCGCCGAGATCACCTACTCGGCCGCGCCCAAGGTGCAAGACGCGCTCATCAACGGGGCGATGAAGCTCTTCCCCGGCTCGGGAGATGACAAGGCGGCCTCAAAGCCCGAGCAAAGCGGTGACTGAACGCCGCAAGCACTGGGGCTGGGGGGCCGAGTCCTCACAACCTTCACGTTCGGATCTCGAAGCGATGCGCCCGCTCGCGCAGGAGCGGCTCGGGTTCGGCGGGGAGGAGGTCGAAGAGCCCGTGCCCCTGGAGAGTGTCGAGCTACCGACGCCTCGTGTCTCACCGCCGCCATCGCTGGTGGAGATCTGCGCCGACGACGACCACTCCCGAGCTTCCCATGCGCTCGGTAAGGCCTACCGCGACATCGTCCGGGGCTTTCGCGGCGAATTTCCGAACCCGCCCGATGTGGTGGCCCGTCCGCGCTCGGAGGCCGAGGTCGAGGCTGTACTCGCCTGGTGTTGCGACGAGGGCTACGCGGCGATCCCCTATGGCGGCGGTACGAGCGTCTGCGGCGGTGTCGAGCCGCGGCTTCCCGGCGAGTACCCCGGCGTGGTCACGATCGACCTCGGTGCGCTCGACCGCGTCTTGGAGGTCGACGAGACGTCGCGCTCGGCGCGCATTCAGGGCGGTGCGCCAGGGCCCGTGCTCGAAGACCAGCTCCGCGAAAGCGGCTTCACGATGCGCTGCTTCCCGCAATCTTTTGAGTTCTCCACGCTCGGCGGCTGGGTCGCGACACGGGCCGGAGGCCATTTCGCGACGAAGCTGACGCACGTCGACGACATGGTCGAGTCCGTCCGTGCAATCACCCCCGCGGGCGTCTGGGAGAGCCGGCGCCTACCGGGATCGGGAGCTGGGCCGAGCCCTGACCGGATGCTGGTCGGCTCGGAGGGGATCCTCGGAATCATCACCGAGGCGTGGGTGCGCGTTCTGCCGCGGCCGCGCTTCAAAGCTTCGTGCGGCGTCGAGTTCGAATCCTTTCTCGCGGGCGCCGAGGCGGTGCGGGAGATCTCTCAGTCCGGGCTCGACCCGGCGAACTGTCGCCTTCTCGATGCGGACGAGGCGGCCTTCACCGGCGAGAGCGCGCTCCTCGTGCTCGGCTTCGAGTCGGCCCACCATCCGGTTGAGGAGCCGATGCGGATCGCGGTCGAGGCGGCGCGCGCGCACGGCGGCGAGCCGGGCCAAGTGCGGACGCAGGGCGCCTCGAAATCCAGCGACGACTCGGTCGGCGCCTGGCGCTCCGCGTTCCTCTCCGCGCCCTACCTGCGCGACGCGCTCGTCTCGCTCGGGGTTCTCTCCGACACGTTTGAGACCGCGATCACCTGGGAGCGGTTTGAGGAGTTTCACTCAACCTTGATGGAAACGGCGCGCCGAGCGGTGGGCGAACCGTGCAAGGTCACCTGCCGCTTCACGCATGTCTATCCGAACGGCCCTGCGCCCTACTTCACGGTGCTCGCGCCCGCTCGCCGTGGAGCGGAGGTCGAGCAGTGGGACCACGTCAAGGCCGCTGTGTCCGACGCGCTGATCGAGGCTGGCGGCACGATCACGCATCACCACGCAGTTGGGCGCGACCATCGACCGTGGTACGACCGCCAGCGTCCCGAGCCGTTTGCCGACGCGCTGCGCGCAGCCAAGCTCGCATTGGATCCTGCGGGGGTCCTCAACCCGGGCGTGCTCATCGATCCGGCCACGTAGGGTCCCTCGGCGATGCGCCCCCTGATCGTTTCGCTGCGCCCGCCGGAGTGGGTAAAGAACGTCCTTGTCTTTGCCGGGATCGTCTTTTCGCGCCGCTTCGACGAGTCGGGCGCCGTCGCTGACGTTCTCGTCACCTTCGTCGCCTTCTGCGCTATCTCAAGCGCGGGCTATCTCTTCAACGACTTAAGGGACGTCGAGCATGACCGCCGCCATCCGGACAAGCGCCGGCGCCCGATCGCGAGCGGCGCCCTTTCTGAGCGAGCCGCCGGCGCGGCGGCCCTCTTTCTGGCGTTTCTCGCGGTGGTTCTTCCGCTCATCTTCGTCTCGCCAGAGGTCGCGGCGATCGTCGGTATCTATGCGGTGGCGACGGTCCTTTACTCAGTCGTCCTCAAGCGCCTGGTGATCATCGACGTGATGACGATCTCGGCCCTCTTCATCCTGCGCGTGGTGGCGGGGGCCGTCGCGGTGGGCGCGGGCGCGTCTGAGTTCCTCCTGGTCTGCACGGCGATGCTGGCCCTCTTCCTCGGCTTTACGAAGCGCCGCCAAGAGGCGATCCTGGAGGAGCTCCCGCCGGCCGGAGCTACACCCGCCGAAGCAGCGCTGCCGGCCACCCGGCCGGTGCTCGAGCACTACTCGCTCCCGTTCCTCGATCAGATGATCGCGATGGTCACGGCCACGGCGCTCATCTCCTACATCCTCTATGCGGTCGACTCGCCCTTCGCCGGGTCGAAGATGCTGGCGACGGCGCCGTCGGTCCTCTACGGCGTATTTCGCTACCTCTACCTGATCTACGACCGCAACGACACCCGCTCCACCGCAGCGATCATCGCCAAGGACCCCGGCGTGATCTTCGCCGGCGCCACCTACGTCGCGAGCGCGATCGTCGTTCTTTACGTGCTCGACTGAGGCTGAGCGCCGGCGCTTGGCGCCCGTCGATAACCTCCCGCGCCCATGGACCTGACCCTCACCGAGTCCGAGCAGGAGTTCCGCGACGAGTTTCGCGCCTGGCTCTCGGAGAATCACCCAGGGACCGCCCCGCGCGGCGGCGATCAGGTTCAGTTCGAGTTCGAGCGAAAGTGGCAGCGAAAGCTCCACGACGCAGGCTGGGCAGGCGTCTCCTGGCCGAAGGAGTACGGCGGCCGCGGCGCGACGCTGATCGAGCAGTCGATCTTCGGCGAGGAGCTTGCCCGCGCGAAGGCGCCTCGCCCCGCGAACGTCTTGGGTCTCGTCATGGGCGGGCCGGTCGTGATCGCGCACGGCACCGAACAGCAGAAGGAGCGTTTTCTCGAGCCGATCCTCTCCGCCGAGGAGATCTGGTGTCAGGGCTTCTCCGAGCCCGAGTCCGGCTCGGACCTCGCCTCGCTCAAGACCAAGGCGGTGAAGGAGGACGGTGGCTGGCGGATCACGGGCCAGAAGGTTTGGACGACGTTCGCTCACGAGGCGAAGTGGTGCATGCTCGTCGCCCGTTCGGACTTCGAGGCGCCCAAGCACAAGGGCCTCACCTACTTCCTGATGGACATGGACCAGTCAGAGATCGAGGTTCGGCCCCTCCGGCAGATCACCGGCGAGGCCGAGTTCAACGAGCTCTTCATCGAGAACGCCTGGGTGCCCGACGAGAACGTCGTCGGCGGCGAGGGCAACGGCTGGATGGTCGCGATCACGACGCTCATGAATGAGCGCGCAGGTCTGGGCGCTTCGGCGGCGCTGGGTCTCGCGAACTCGCTTGTCGAGCTGGTCGAGCTGGCGAAGGAGCGCGGCGTGGCCGGCGACCCGATCGTTCGCGACAAGGTCGCCCGTCTCAAAATCGGCATCGAGGGCCTCCGCATGGGGGCGCTGCGCGCGCTCACTTCGACCATGAAGGTAGGCATCCCCGGCCCAGAGGGGTCGATCGCGAAGCTTCAGTGGTCTTCGACCAATCAGGCCATGACCGAGCTCGCGCTCGACATCGGCGGCCCCGAAATGCTCGCGAAGGACTCGGACTGGGCCTACCGCTTCCTGCGCTCGCGCGCCAACTCGATCGAAGGCGGGACGACCGACGTCCTGAAGAACATCGTCGCCGAGCGCGTCCTCAACCTACCGAAGCTCCGCTGAGGTACCAGGTACCTCACGAAACGCTAACGATTCGAGACACATGGACTTTGACTTCAACGACGAGCAGCGCGAGATCAAGTCGACCGCGCACGAGTTTCTCGCCAGCCGCTTCAAGCCCGAGCACGTTCGCGAGCTTGCCGAAGCCGAGACCCCGTATTCCGAAGAGGATTGGAAGGCGATCTCGGAGCTTGGGTGGCCGGGCATCTCGATCGCCGAGGAGCACGGCGGCGAGGGCCTCGGCACGGTCGAGCTGATCATCCTCCAAGAGGAGCTCGGTTACTTTTGCGCGCCCAGCCCGTTCATCGCGAACGCCCTCGCGGGGGCTACGATCGAGAGCGCCGGCTCGGACGAGCAAAAGGAAAAGTGGCTGCCCGGCATTGCTTCGGGAGAAGCACGTGGCTCTGCGGAGATGACCTGCGATCCGGACCCCATCCTCGGCGCGGCCGGAGGCGCGTCGATCCTCGTCATGGCAAGCGGAGAGGGCGCGAAGCTTGTCGAGCCCGCTGACGCCGAGCTCGAGCGAATCGACATGATCGACGAGACGCGCGCCTACTTCCGCGTCAAGGCAGAAGGCGGCGAGGACATGCCCGGCGAGATCGCACACGCGGGCAGCGTCGGCCAGATCGCGATGGCCGCCGAGCTCGTCGGCGTCGCGCAGAGGGCGCTTGACATCTCGGTGGATTACGCGAAGGAGCGCCAACAGTTCGGCCGCCCGGTAGGCGCTTATCAAGCCGTTTCACACCGCCTCGCCGAAATGCTTTGGGCAGTCGAGGAAGCGCGCTCGCTCACTTACTCCGCGGCATGGGCTGCGGACTCCGATCCGGACCTGGTGCCGATCGCTGCCTCGATGGCGAAGGCACGGGCATCAGATGCGGCTACTTCTGTGACCCACGACGCAATCCAGACCTTGGGCGGTATCGGCTTCACCTGGGAGCACGACATCCACTTCTTCTTGAAGCGGGCCAGAGCTTCCGCCCAGATGCTGGGCTCCGCTCGCGCACACCGCGACAACGTCGCGACCCTCGCCGGCCTGAGCTGAAGCACGGGCTTTTGCTATCGGGTTTCCTGGCCCGGAGCACCCCAGGCTGGCCGATTGAGGTAGCGTCCGCCGGGAGGTGAGCGACAAGTCCCCGAACGGGAGCATCGTCACGCTCTCCGGGGTTCGAAAGAGCTTCGGCGAGAACCTGGTGCTCGACGACATCGACCTCGAGATCGAAAGAGGCTCGGCTGTCGTGATCGCGGGGCCGTCAGGCTCGGGCAAGTCGACGATGCTGCGGTGCATCAACGGGCTCGAGTCGATCGACTCGGGAGAGGTCACGTTCGACGGTCGGCGGGTGGAGACCTCGGGTCGCGAGATTTACTCCATCCGGGCTCAGATCGGGATGGTCTTCCAGCAGTTCAACCTGTTTCCGCACATGACGGTGCTACAGAACATCACCTTGGCCCCGCTCGAGGTGGGTGGCTCGAAGGGCGAGGGCGCCGAAGGGAGGGCGCGTGAGCTGCTGGAGCGGGTCGGGATCCCTGACAAGGCCGACTCTTACCCGGCTGACCTCTCGGGCGGCCAGCAGCAGCGGGTGGCGATCGCGCGCGCGCTTGCGGTCGATCCGAAGCTGATGCTCTTCGACGAACCGACCTCCGCGCTCGACCCCGAGATGATCAGGGAGGTGCTGGACGTCATACGGGATCTCGCCCGTGAGGGGATGACGATGGTGGTGGTGACTCACGAGATGGGGTTCGCGCGCGAGGTATGCGACCGCATCGTCTTCATCGACGAAGGCCGGATCGTCGAGCAAGCCTCGCCCGACGACTTCTTCAATCACACGAAGTCAGACCGAGCAAAGGAGTTCGTGGACAAGATCATCCACCACTAAGTGGATGAAATGGGGGCTTAAGAGAGGAGTACGCAGATGGAGAGGGAAAGCAGAGGCTGGCGCCTGATCGCGATCGCGATGATGGTTTTCGCGGCGCTGGTGCTCGCCGCATGTGGCGACGACGAGGAGGAGACCGCCGACGAGCCGGACGTCGAGGTCGAGGAGTTCGACGCCGGCACGACGATGGGCGAGATCCAGGAGGCCGGCGAGATTAATCTCGGCGTCAAGTACGACGTGCCGCCCTTCGGATTCAACAACCCGCAGTCCGGTGAGGTCGAGGGCTTCGACGTCGACCTCGGCAAGTACATCGCCGCCCGTCTGGGCGTCGAGCCGGTGTTCCGCGAGGCGAACTCGGATAACCGGATCCCGCTCTTGGTCGACGGGACGATCGACCTGATCCTCTCAACGATGACCATCACCGAGGAGCGGGATCTCGAGATCGATTTCTCCGAGCCCTACTACGTCGCCAACGGCGACGTGCTGGTTCCGACCGACTCGGACATCGCGAGCCTCGACGACCTGGCCGGGAACACCGTTTGCACGGCCATCGGGTCGACGTATCAGTCGACGATCAAGGACGAGGTGCCCGACGCCGAGCTGAGGCTGGTCGACGGGTACTCGGAATGCCTCGAGCTGATCCAGACGGACGCGGTCGACGCGGTGTCGACGGACAACGTGATCCTGACCGGAATGGTCATCCAGGACGACACGCTCGAACTTCTCGACCTCGACTACACCGAGGAGCCCTACGGCGTCGGGATCCCCGACGGCGACGCTGAGATGAAGGAGTTCGTCGACGAGTCGGTGGCGCAGTTCATCGACGACGGGACCTGGCAGGAGACCTACGACGAGTGGGTCGGCCAGTACATCCCGGAGGAGCAGCAACAGGGCCCACCCGAGATCACTCTCGAGGATGCGCTGGAGCTATTCCCGTTCGAGAAGTAGCTCGGGCCCATCCTGAGGCGGGCCACGCTCTGCGGAGCGTGGCCCGTTGACGGACGCCCTCAACCTCCTGACGGAGAACTTCGGCGACTTCGCCTCGGGGCTCTGGGTGACGGTGCGAATCGTCGCCGTCGCCTTCGTGATCGCGATGGTCGTCGGAACGCTCGTGGCCGCCTTGAGGGTGGCGCCTGTGAAGGCCCTCCAGCGGATCGGAGGCGTCTATGTCGAGGTCTTTCGCAACATCCCCTTGTTGGTCCTGCTCTTGATCCTCTTCATCGGGGTGAGGCGAGCGGGCCTGCCGATCTCCGCCTGGGTCGCGGGGACGATGGGCCTCGGCCTCTACACGGCGGCCTACATCGCCGAGGCCATTCGCTCGGGCGTCTTCGCGGTCGGAAAGGGGCAGATTGAGGCCGCGCTCTCGCTCGGGCTGACGTATCCGCGGGCGATGCGGCGGATCGTCCTGCCGCAGGCATTCCGAACCGTGATCCCGACGCTCGGCAGCCTGATCATCGCGATGATCAAGAACTCGGCGATCGTCGGTGCCTCGCTCTTGGCGCTGCCCGACCTCTTAAAAGAGTCTCGGGTGATCCAGTCGGAGACCGCCCAGACAGAGGCGTTCCTGTGGGCGGCCGCCGGCTACCTCCTCGTAACGGTCACGGTGACCGTGGTCTTTCGCCGACTCGAGACCCGCTACGCGGTGAGGCGCTAAGGATGAGGATGAGCTGCTTTAGCTGCGAAACCAGAATGTGCAGGTAGGTATCGCGCTGTGGATTACCTCTTCTCATACGACAACTGGGAGTGGCTCTGGACCGGGAACAACTTCCGCTTCTTGGTGGAGGGGCTTCTCGTAAACCTCCAGATCGCGGTCGTCGCGATCATCTTCTCCATGATCTTCGGCCTTGCCCTGGCCCTGCTGAGGCTTGCCCGGAACAGGTTCGTGAGCATCGTCGCGGGCTTGTGGGTCGACGTTTGGCGAAACCTGCCGCTGATCTTCATCATCCTCTACCTGGCCCTCGCGGTCCCCGGCTCGTGGCGCGATGCGTATGCCAGCGCGATCCCGGACTGGTTCCCGGACGCCCTTCAGGACGAGCTGGTGCTTGGGGCTCTGCTCGGCCTCGTGCTCTACAACTCTGCGGTCCTCTGCGAGATCATGCGCTCAGGCATCCAGTCGCTCGACCGGGGGCAGCGTGAGGCGGCGGCCTCGCTCGGGCTGACCTACTTCCAGCAGATGCGGTTCGTCGTCCTGCCACAAGGCCTTCGGCGCATGGTTCCCTCGACGGTTTCGCAGCTCATCACTCTCAACAAGGACACGACCCTCGTCTCGATCATCGCGATCCAAGAGGTTGTGGGAGCAGGCTCGACCCTCGCGAGCGTCAACTTCGGCGTGGAGGTGAGGCCTGCCTACCTCCAGGTCTTCATCGTCATCGGCCTGCTCTTTATCGCCGTCAACCTGTCCCTTTCGAGGCTCTCCCGCCGGCTCGAGATCCGCGAGCGCGAGCGGACCGGGACCACGGTCAAGCCGGTCGAGGGCGTCGAGGATCAGGTCGCCCTTCAGACGGACGTGCTCCCGCCGCGCTAGATCCAACCGTCCACCCGGCGGCGGCGAAGCGGCGTCCTAGTCCGGCAGGATCTCTATGTTGGCCGCGAGCTTCGGCTTGCCGTCGAGCGCGTATTCGACGTCGACCTGCTCGTTTAATTGGTAGCTCCCGAAGAGTCCGAGGTACATCGCCATCCAGCGGCCCTTCGACACGTACTCCTTGACGATCTGGCGGGTAAAGACGATCTCGTCTTCACGCACGTCCCAGACTTCGCCCCGGTTTTGCTCGACGCCATTTATGTGCACTCGGATCGGCTCGGCGGCTCCGCGGGGTAGCTTCGCTCGCCGGCCCGCGGCGTAGCTCCCCTTCGGGATCTCCTCGACTCTGCCGGTGTCGTTCATGCGAGTGCCCTGCGGACGGCCTCGAACGGCCCGTCGTGGCCGGGGTCGAGCTCTGAGCGGCGAAAGCCCCCCCGATATGGCACGAGCGTCCCGTCGCCCATCACGTCGATGCCCGCGTCGCGGCCGCTTTTCAGGACGCCGCCAGTCGATATCTCGACTCTTCCTGCGACCTGTGCGCTCGGCTCGTACTCGCGAAAGACCTTGCGCGCCTCGAGCGGGCCGGCGGCGCGGATGTCCTTTGCGCGCCGCTCCATCGCGGCGATTGCCTCGTTTAAGTCCGAGAACTTCTCGCGGGTCACGCGTGGACCCTGGCGAACCGTGAGCTTGTAGGTCAAGCGCCTCTTCGGCTTCGGACCGGGCGGCGGATCGCATCGTTCGTGATCTTCTCCGGCTCACTGGGGCGATCGTCCATCGAGACGTAGTCGACTTCGCGACCGCCCGTGTAAATCTGGCGCGGTCGGGCGATCTTCTGCTCTCCGTCGTCGATCATCTCGAGCCACTGTGCGACCCACCCGGCCGTCCGCGGGATGGCGAAGATCACTGTGAACATCTCCGTCGGGATCTGGAGCGCCTCGTATATGAGGCCTGAGTAGAAGTCGACGTTCGGGTAGAGCTTTCGCTCTGTGAAGAACTCGTCGTCGAGCGCCTGCTTTTCGAGCTCGGTCGCGATTTCGACGAGCGGGTTGTGCTCGGTTGCCTCGAGCACCTCGTCGACGTGCTTCTTGATGATCCGGGCGCGCGGGTCGTAGTTCTTGTAGACGCGGTGGCCGAAGCCCATGAGCTTCTCCTCGCGGTCTTTGACGCCCTTGAGGAAGTCGGGGATGTTCTCGACCGTCTCGATCCGGCGGAGCATCCGCAGAACCGCCTCGTTGGCGCCGCCGTGGAGCGGCCCGTAAAGAGCGGCTACGCCCGCGGCGATCGCCGAGTAGGGATCGACCTGGGATGAACCCACCGCGCGTACGGCGTTGGTCGAGCAGTTCTGCTCGTGGTCGGCGTGGAGGATGAAGAGGACGTCGAGCGCCTTCGCCAGACGCGGATCGGGCTCGTAGGAGAGCTCGGTCATCTTGAACATCATCGAGAGGAAGTTCTCGGTGTAGCTGAGGTCGTTGTCCGGATAGACGTAGGGCTGGCCACGGTTGTGGCGGTAGGAGAACGCGGCGAGCGTCGGCATCTTCGCGATCATCCGGATCGCCGCCATGTAGCGCTCCTCGTGGTCGTCGAGTTGCTTCGCCTCTGGGTAGAAGGTCGAGAGCGCTCCCACGCCCGCCAAGAGCATTCCCATCGGATGGGCGTCGTAGCGGAAGCCCTGCAGGTGTTGCTTGATGTCCTCGTGGAGGAAGGTGTGGTGCGTCACGTCGTGGACCCAGCGCTCGAGCTGCGGTTGCGTGGGCAACTCGCCGTAGATGAGGAGGAACGCGACCTCGAGGAACGTCGACTTCTCGCAGAGCTGTTCGATCGGGATGCCGCGGTGCTGGAGGATCCCCTTGTCGCCGTCGATGTAAGTGATCGCCGAGCGGCACGCAGCGGTATTCGTAAAGGCCGGGTCGTAGGTCATGAGGCCGAAGTCGTCCTCGGACTCCTTCATCTGGCGAAAGTCCATCGCCTTCACGGTGCCGTCCGTGATCTCGAGCTCGTACGTCTCGCCGGTGCGGTTATCAGTAACCGAGAGGGTGTCTTCGCTCAAGTTTCGCTCCTCAGATGGGGATGGGACGGTTGTTTTATTCTCGCAGGTGAGTCATCGATCGCAGCTCGCCGAGGCGGGCGTCGACCTCGTCGCGCTCGAGCACCGAGACACGTTCGGTGCCGAACTCCTCGACGTTGAACGAGGCGAGCACCGTCCCGTAGGCCATTGCTTTGCGAAGGTCGTCGGCGTCCGGCTCGGAATCCATGCCGTCGAGGTACCCAAGAAAGCCCCCGGCAAAGCTGTCACCGGCGCCCGTGGGGTCCTTGACCTCTTCGAGGGGCATTCCAGGGAGGGCGAAGAAGCCGTGGGAATCGAACAGCGCCGCTCCGTACTCACCGCGCTTGGCGACGACGACGCTGGGGCCCATCGCCATCAGCGCCTTTGCGGCCCTGGCGAGGTTCGGCTCGTCGGTGAGCATCCTGATCTCGGCGTCGTTCAAGAGGACGCAGTCAACCCCTTCGATCGCAGCCACGAGCGAGTCGCGCGCCGTCTCGATCCACAGGTTCATCGAGTCGAGTGCGGCGAGGCGCGCCCTGGCGCATTGCGAGCGCACCTGGCGTTGGAGGTCGGGCTGGATGTTCCCCAGAAAGAGAGTGGACGCTTCTCGGGAGGCCTCGCACAGCTTGGGCTGGAAGTCGGCGAAGACTCCGAGCTGAGTGTCATCGGTGTGAGCGACGTTCAGGTCGTGCTCGTAGTGCCCCTGCCAAAAGAAGGTTTTGCCGCCCTCGACCCGCTCGATGTCGGCGGTGTCGATTCCGCGCGAGCGCAGTAGCTCGGTGTGCTTCTCTGAGAAGTCGTCGCCCACCGGCCCGACCACATGGACATCGGTGAAGAAGCTCGCCGCCAGCGCAAAATGCACCGCGGAGCCGCCAAGCATGCGCTCACGCTCCCCAAAAGGCGTGCGCACGCTGTCAAACGCGATGCTCCCGACCACAGTCAGCGACATGAGGGCGGCAGCCTACCCGCCGCAAGTCGGTAAGACTCAGCTCGTGAAAGCGATTCAACTCACCGAGTTCTCCGGGCCCGAGGCGATGGAGTTGGTGGACCTGCCCGATCCCGAGCCTGCGGAAGGGCAGGTCGTGGTCGAGGTCGCGCGTTGCGGCGTCAACTTTGCCGACACACACACGACCCGTGACGACTACCTCGCCAAGCAGGAGCTGCCGCTGATCCCGGGGGCGGAGGTCTCCGGTCGCACTCCGGACGGTCGCCGGGTGGCAGCGATGCTTGCGAGCGGCGGGTACGCACAGAAGGTCGCGGTGCCCGACGCGATGCTGGTGCCCGTGCCCGACACGGTGTCAGACGACCAGGCTGCGGCCGTACTGCTCCAGGGTCTGACCGCGCACGCGCTCGTCCACCGATGCGCCCGTCTCGAGCCGGGGGAGACCGTGGTTGTGGAGGCGGCGGCCGGCGGCACCGGCAGCTTGGCGGTGCAGCTCGCAAAGCGCCAAGGGGCGCGCGTGATCGGCCTCGCCTCAACTCCAAAAAAGCGCGAGCTGGTCGAGCGCCTCGGAGCGGACGCCACAGCGGACTCGCGTGCGGACGATCTCGAGGCGGCGATCCTGGAGGCGAACGAGGGCAAGCGAGTCGATGCCGTGCTCGAGATGGCGGGTGGTGAGGCTTTCGAGGCGTCGATGCGCACCTTGGCTCCCTTCGGTCGCATGGTCACCTTCGGAATCGCCTCGGGCGAGCAAAACGAAGTGGCCACCGGCGCACTGATGAGGAAGAGCCGCTCGGTCGTCGGATTCTGGCTCATGCACCTCCTTGCAAATCCCCCTGCCGTGGCGGAAGCCGTCGCGGAGCTCTTCGGAGCCGTCGAGATGGGCGACCTCGAGGTTGTGATCGGCGATGTGCGCCCGCTCTCCGAGGCGAAGGCGGTCCACGAAGACCTCGCTGCCCGCCGAACGCAGGGAAAGATCCTGCTCGACCCCTCGGCGTAGCCAGATCCGGGCTCACCGGTACCCTCACTCCATACGAATAAGAGATGAGATGGCAGGGACTGAGACTCGTGCCACGACTTAGAGAAAGCGGCACGACGTGAAAAGTTTCAAGGAGCTCGGACTTTCCGAGCAGATTCAGACAGCAATTGACGAGCTGGGCTTCGATGAGCCCACGCCGATTCAGGACCAGGCGATTCCCGAGCTGCTGGACGGTCACGACGTGATCGGCCAGGCGCAGACGGGAACCGGCAAGACGGCCGCTTTTGGGCTTCCGCTCCTTCAGTACCTCGACCCTGAGTCCAAGGAGCTCCAAGCAATCGTGTTGACACCCACGCGCGAGCTCTGCATCCAGGTGACGCAAGCCCTTCGCTCCTACGCGGAGCACATGGACATCGAGGTCGTCGCCGTCTTCGGCGGCCAGCCGATTGCCCAGCAGGCCCCCCGGCTTCGCGCCGGTGCCCAGGTCGTAGTCGCGACCGTCGGGCGGATGAAGGACCTGATCGCCCGCCACATCGTCGTGCTCACCGCCGTCCGCTTCGTCGTCTTGGACGAGGCTGACGAAATGCTCGACCTCGGCTTCATCGAGGACGTCGAGAAGATCCTTCGCACCTGCCCGAACGGACGGCAGACTGCGCTCTTCTCGGCCACGATGCCGCCCCCGGTCGCAAAGCTCGCCGAGCGCTACATGTACGACCCCGTCATGATCAGCATCACGCCGAAGGAGCTCACCGTCGACGCGATCGAGCAGGCCTACGTCGAGGTCGCAGCGAAAGACAAGACCGAGCGTCTCAAGGAAGTTTTGAAGGCCGAGGAGCCCGAGCAGGCGATCATCTTCTGCCGCACCAAAATCGGCTGTTCGCGGCTCGACAAGCAGCTTCGCGACGCGGGCTGGCGTTGCAAGGCCCTGCACGGCGACATGAGCCAGGGCTCGCGCGACGGCGTGATGATCCAGTTCAAAGAGCACAAGCTTCCGTACCTGGTCGCGACTGACGTCGCGGCTCGCGGGCTTGACATCGAGCACGTCACCCACGTCATCAACTACGACCTCCCAAACAACGCCGAGATCTACGTCCACAGGATCGGGCGCACCGGCCGCGTCGGGCGCACCGGACGCGCGATCACCTTCGTGACGCCGGCGCAGATGGAGGACATCCAGCGTTTCGAGCGCGAGTTGAAGACGGCGATCGGCGAGTGGGAAGCGCCCGAGGAGCGTCTCAAGCACGCCCCCCGGCCTCGCCGCCGCGACCACTCTCAAGACGCAGAGCCGAAGCGCGAGAAGCTCGAGGCTTCCGATGATGCGAAAGACACGGAGGAGGCTCCCGAAGCCAAGGCGAACGGCGCCAAGCTTTTCGTCAACCGCGGCTCGGGTTCAGGTCTCGAGCGCGACGATCTCCACTGGGCTTTGACCGAAGGCGCCGTGATTCCAGAAGAGGAGATCAAGCGCATCGAGGTGCTTGACCGCTTCTCCTTCGTTGAGCTGGGCTCGGATCAGGCAGCGCTCGCCCTCGAGCGCTTGGACGGCACGAAGCTCAAGGGCAAGCAGATCCGCGTCGAGTACGCGAAGAGCTAGCCCGCCGCTTGCCTGGATCCACCGGCGCTCAGCTCCACGCCCAGAAGCTCCTCGAGCTTCGCAACGCTCGCAGCGGAGTCGCGATGAAGGATGGCGGTCATCCCGGCTGCCTCAGCCCCCGCGACGTTCTCGCGCAGGTCGTCGACGAACACGCAATCGCCGGGCAGGACGGCCAGCCGTTCGCAGGCGAGCTGGTAGATCTCGGGCTCGGGCTTGTGCATGCCGACGTCGCCTGAGATGACCGCTTCGTCGAATATGTCGACCGGCGCCCGCTCATAGATACCGAGGCCCCACGAATTCGAGATCAGCCCAGTCTTGATGCCGGCCGTACGGGCGGCCTTGACCGCGCCAATCATCGTCTCATCGGGGCGGAGGCCTCTAAACAGCCGCCCGATTAGCCCCTCCGTGTCTGCCAGCCCGAGGAGCGCTCCGAATTGAGGCTCGAACGCGGGCTCGTCAAGCTCACCCGTCTCCAAGGCGCGAAGTAGGCGCATCGCCTTGGGGTCGGATCGGAAGAGGTTCTTGACCGTCTTCGGCTCGAGGCCCTCGGCCGCGCAGAACTCGCCGAACGCATCCCAGATGTTCGTGGTAAGGACACCGCCGAAGTCGACGACGAGGGCGGAAAGCGGGCCGGACATCTTGCGGATGCCTTCGGCATCCTCACGCGCTTCTTTCGGGGGCAGGCCTCTCAAGGGATAACTTTGGCGGACATGGGCGCGGAGGAGGCTATCGACGGGATCGACCACGAGCGCGTCGAGACCTGGTTTGCCGAGAACGTCGAGGGCGCCGAGCCGCCGCTCAGCTTCGATCAGATCGCCGGCGGGCGCTCGAACCTGACCTACTCCGTCGAAGATTCGGCCGGCCGGCGCTGGGCGCTTCGGCGCCCGCCGCTCGGAAAGGCGCTCGGCTCGGCACACGACATGGGCCGTGAGCACAAAGTCGTCAGCGCCCTTGCGGGCACCCAGGTTCCGGTGGCGCCCATCGCCGGCTATTGCACGGACGGTGACGTCAACGGCGCGCCGTTCTACGTCATGGATTTCGTCGAGGGCCCGATCCTCAGGATGCGCCCTGATGCCGATCCCTACGACGAGAAAGCGCAGCGGCAGATCGGTCTGAGTGTGATCGACACGCTGGTCGACATACACGCGCTTGAGCCGGACTCGGTCGGGCTCGGCGATCTCGGCAAGCGCGAGGATTACGTAGCGCGCACGCTCAAGCGCTGGTCTGGCCAGTGGGAGAAGTCGCAGACCCGTGAGATTCCGCTGATCGACGAGGTGCACGACCGGCTCTCGGCCCGGATCCCAGAACAGGGCCCCGCCACCATCGTCCACGGCGACTACCGCCTCGACAACATGATCCTGACCCCCGACGCAGCGGACGTGGCTGCGGTCGTCGACTGGGAGCTCTCGACCCTCGGGGATCCGCTCGCTGACGTCGGCATGCTCCTCGTTTACTGGGGCGACCGCGATGCCGAGCTGTTCCCGCTCTTCGAACCGGCCACGACGGCGCCGGGATTCCCGGGCTTGGACGAGGTTCGCGAGCGATACGCGGAGCGATCAGGCCGCGATCTGGGCCTGATCGACTTCTATGTCGCGCTGGGCTTGTGGAAGCTCGCGATCATCCTCGAGGGCGTCTTCTCGCGCTACTCACAGGGCCAGTACGGAGAGGGCGCCGACGAGGGTGTTAAGGCCTTCGGCGAAAACGTCGTGAAGCTGGCAGAAGCGGCCGACGAGGCCGTTCGTCGCCTACCGTAGCGAGAGCGCCGGTTAGGCGCCGGCGCCCGCAGGGGACGCCGCGGCAGGCGGTTGAACGGGCTCGGCCGGCGCATCACCCTCCGCCGCCTTCGCCCAGTGGTTGAGCTCGCGTCGTGCAACGACCATCTTGTGGACCTCGTCGGGGCCATCGGCAATGCGCAGCATGCGCGAGAAGCGCCACATCGAGGCGAGCGGCGTGTCGTCTGACATGCCGAGCGAGCCGTGGACTTGAATCGCGCGGTCGAGCACGTCCATGACCACATTCGCGGCGACGACCTTAATCATCGAGATCTCGCGGCGGGCGGCCTTCTTGCCCTCCGTGTCCATCCGCCAGGCGGCCTTCATCGTCAGGAGGCGAGCTTGCTCGACTTCCATCCGCGAAAGCGCGACGAAGTCCTGGACGAACTGCTTGTCGGCGAGCTTGGAGCCAAATGCCTCACGCTCGTTCGCGCGCCGGCACATCATCTCGATCGCTCGCTCGGCCGATCCGATCGCGCGCATGCAGTGATGGATCCGCCCGGGGCCGAGCCGGTCCTGAGCGATCACGAAGCCGGCCTGGCGCGGACCGAGAAGGTTGGTTTCGGGCACGCGGCAGTCCTCATAAAGGATCTCGCAGTGTCCGGGACCGCCGTCATGGCCCATGACCGGGACCGGGCGGACCAGGTTGAAGCCCGGGTTGTCCGTGGGGACGATGATCATCGAAGCGCGTGCGTAGGCATGTGCATCGGGGTCGGTGACGACCATCGCAATCGCAAGCGCGGCGCCGACTGCTCCCGAGGTGAACCACTTGTGCCCGTTGATCACCCACTCGCCGTCTTGAAGCTCGGCGCGGGCTTGGAGGGTGGTCGGATCAGAGCCGGAGACCTCGGGCTCCGTCATCGAAAAGCAGGACCGGGTCTCTCCGTCGAGGAGAGGCTGAAGCCAGCGCTCCTGCTGCTCGGGCGTACCGTGCTCGGCCAGGATCTCCATGTTGCCGGTGTCGGGAGCGGCGCAATTGAAGGCCATGGGCGCGATCGCCGGCGAGCGGCCCATCTCCTCGCAAAGGACGCCGTACTCCAGGTTCGTCAGGCCCGGGCCGAAGCGCTCGCCGGGGAGGAACATGTTCCAGAGGCCATCTGTCTTGGCTTTCTCGCGGAGCTCTCCGATCAGCTTTGGATAGGCGACGCCGGCGCCGGGGCGCACCTCGTCGTCGAGCGCCTTCATTGCCTCGAGCTCGACGGGCAGCACCTCCTCGTCGATGAACGCCCGAACACGGTCGCGAAGGTCAGTGACGCGGGGGCTGAGTTCGAAGTCCATGCCTCTCAGCCTATTGACGGGCGAGTCGCTCTTTGCGCGGTCCGTCAGATGGCTGCGGCCGGGCGACGGCTGTTGGCCCGGCTGCGCTGAATGAGCTGGAGGCCAGCGAGGAGCGCGACCATGACCCCGCCGACGATCAGCGCCGGAACGAGGCCGCCCGCGCCCTGCTTGAGCACGAGCGTTGTGCCTGACGCGACCAGCACCGCTCCAAGTGCGCCGCGGAGAAATCCTTGGGGGGCTTTGACCGAAAGCCTGGTGCCGATGATTACGCCCGGAATCGACCCGATCAGGATGTTTCCCGCGAGCCCGAAGTCGATATTGCCGCCCACAAAGTGCGCGGCGCCCGCGGCCCACAGGAGAACGGCCGCGTGAAAGACGTCAGTCCCCACCACGCGTTGCGGGGTGAGGCGAAAGATCGCGATCAGCGCAATGCCGATCAGCGTGCCGCTGCCGGCGGACGTCAGGCCGATGACGAACCCGGTCACGATCCCCGTGACGAGCGCAGCGATTATGTGGCGGCGATAGAGGTGCATGGAGCTTCGCTCCTCAATCACGTCCTTGAAGAAGATCGTCCGCACGAGGGTCGCGATTCCGACCACGAGGAGCGCTCCTCCGAGCATCCCAAGCACCAATTCCTCGAGCCTGTCCTCTCCGAAGTCGCGCTGCAGGATCTCGATCACGTAGACCCCGGCGAGTGCGGAGGGCACCGACCCCACTGCCAACCAGAACGCGATGCCGCGGTGGACCGTCTTCAGCCGAAGGTGCTGAAAGCCGCCGACCGTCTTCGTGACAGCCGCGTAGAAGACGTCGGTCCCGATCGCGGTTACCGGCGTGATGCCGAAGACCAAGATGAGGAGCGGTGTCATCAGGGACGCTCCGCCCATACCGGTCATGCCGACAAGCACGCCGATACCGAGGCCGAATACAACGATCGCTGGATCCATAGAGAGAAAGCTTCCGACTTTGTTGAGCGAATTAGGTCAAAAGGGATCGCGAAGCGTAGCGAACCGCTTGCCCAGCCCTTCTAGGCGCTACCGCTTGAGCCAGGTCTGCGGGTCGTTCAGCATCGCGTCGATTTGCCATGGCAGGTGACCGGACGCGAGCTCTTCGAGCGTGACGGCCTCGAGGACCGCCCGGATGTTGTGCCTCACGGCAACCCAGACATCGCGCAGCCGTTCGGCGGCGCCCTCGTAATGAAGGTCTTCGGGGGCTGCTTCGTGAATGTTGGCGAGGGGCCCCTCGACCGCGCGGATCACGTCGGCGACGGTGATCTCGGACGCCGGTCTGGCCAGCCAGTAGCCGCCGCGTGCGCCGCGCCGCGCCTGGATCAGCCGGGCGTGCTTCATCTCGAGCAGGATGTGCTCGAGGAACTGGAGCGGGATCCCCTGCGACTGGGCCAGGTGGCTGCCCTTGACGGGCTCTCCATCCTCAGCAGCCGCCAGTTCGAGCGCCGCTCGCACGGCATAGTCGGCCTTCGCGCTTATCCTCACCCGCCCATTGTCGCAAATGGGGTCAACAATCAAGCCAACTCCCGCTAGCGTTGGGTTGGACGATGATCGATCTTCAATCACATTCAGTCGTCTCCGACGGTCAGCTCGAGCCCGCCGGCGTCGTCCGCGCTGCCGCCGAAGCCGGCATCACCGTTATGGCTCTGACCGACCACGACGGCGTCGCCGGCGTCGATGAAGCCAACGCGGAGGCGTTCGAGCTAGGGATCAAAAACGTGCCGGCCATCGAGATGTCGTGCGTCCACCGCTACTCCGAAGACCTTCACATCTGCGGTTACTGGGTTGACGTCGACAAGATCCAGCCGGCCTGCGACCGCGCTCAGCAGGAGCGGGTCGACCGGGCGAAGGAAATCATCTCCCGCCTGAACGAGCACGGCGTCGACGTTACGTTCGAGGGCGCACTTGAAAAGGCCGGCGCGGCTGACGCGATCGGGCGCCCGCATATCGCGAAGGCCGCAGGCGCAGGCCCCGACCTCGGCCCGTTCTTCGAGGACTACCTCGTGCCGGGCGCGAAAGCGTTCGTCTCGCGTGAGTGGCCGAGCGCTGACCAAGCCGTCGAGATCATCCACGACGCGGGCGGCGTCGCCGTTGTCGCGCACCCCTACTGGGACGTTTCAGACCCCGAGCAGGTGCGTGACCTGGTGGAAACCCTGGTCCGCGACGTCGGACTCGACGGCATCGAGTCGTTCTACCCGCCCCACACGGCCGAGCAGACGAAGCACTGCCTCGATCTGTGCGAGGAGTTTGACCTCGTGCCGACCGCCTCGTCCGACTTCCACGGCCCGACCCACAAGACCTTCAGCCGCTGGGGTGCATACGACACCTACGGCCTCGGCGAGCCGCAGGTTCCAGAAAAGCCCTAGCGGCGGATCGAATTAGCTGCGCTCAACGCGGATTATTCGACCCGCCAGTGCGCCAGCCGACTAAGAGGTTCGCGGCGTGCATGATCAGGACGAGGTTCGACACCGAAACGGCGTAGACGTAGCGCCATGCGCGCGCCGCGATGCGCGAGCGTTTGCTCGATGCAAACCGCGGGTCGAAGTTGCGACGGCAGGCGCGATCAGTTCGACCCGCGCCTGGCGATCGAGCGGGCGATCCTCGAGTTGGCGCAGGCTCAGCATTGGGTGATCTCGCTCGAACAGCTACTCGAGTGCGGCCTGTCACCCGCAGCCGTCGGCCGACGGGTTCGCCAAGGCCGGCTCCATCGCATTCATGCCGGCGTTTTCGCCGTTGGCCGCCCAACGCTTACCCTCGAGGGCCGATGGATGGCCGCGATCCTCGCGGGAGGGAATGGGGCCCTGCTGAGCGAAGCGACAGCCGTCGCCTGCTACGACCTGTCCGCGTTCCCGGGGTCGTCGATTCACATCACGATTCCCCGACGAGGAGGGCACGGGCGCGATGGCATCGTGTTTCACCGACCGCGCGTGCTTCATGAAGCCGATATCGCCGAACACGACGGGTTTCCCGTCACTTCAATTGCGCGCACCCTCCTCGATATTTGCGCCACGCGCAGAGCTCATGACGTCCAACGCTGCTACGAGCGTGCCGAGAAGTTGCGCCTTCTCGACATGAACGCTCTCCACGAGATCCTTGAGCGTTGTCGCGGACACAGGGGGATCGGCCAGCTACGACGTCTTGCCGCCTACGACCCGACACTGGCGGCGCGTACTCGATCCGAGCTCGAAATGCTCTTCCTCGATATCTGTCGCCGAGCGGAGCTTCCGATGCCATCGGTCAACGTCGTTGTTGAGGGCTTCGAGGTCGACGCGTACTGGGCCGCTGCGAAACTCGTAGTCGAACTCGACGGCTACGCGTTTCATAGCGATCGTGCGCAGTTCGAGCGGGATCGCCTAAAGATCGCGAGGTTAAAGGTCGCCGGAATCGACGTCGTTCCCTTCACGCATGCTCAGGTGACGCGTGAACCGGTGTGGGTCGAGCGAACCGTCCGCAAGTTGCTCGAGGATCGCCAGGCGGCGCGGGTCGAATAACCGTCGCAAGGCGAGCGAGATTCGATCCGCGAGGCTCCGGCCCTCCGGTGTCCCGGCGCCGGGTCGAATTGCTGTCTTTACAGCGAGTGAAATTCGACCCGGTGATTAAGTAGCTTCGAGCTACTCCGCGAGCTTTGCCTCGTTCGCCGCGGCCTTGCGGCGCCGGCCCGACTGGGCGATCGGGGCACCGTCGCGAATCTCGGCGGTGAGGCGCACGGCGAGCGCCGCAGCGTCCTCGCCGTCGATCACGCCGCCGCCGAGCGGTTCGAAGAACTCAACCCGGATTCGCGGGCGCTTCGGAAAGCGGACGATGTCGACGGTGCCCGTGACCCGGCAGGACACGATGCTCGTCTCGGGGACGTCGGCGGCCAGCCGGCCGACGCCGCTACGGGCTCTTAAGACCGTGCCGCGAGAGATGGTGCCTTCGGGGAAGACGCCGATGCATGCCCCGGCACGCAGCCGCTCGATCGCGGTCGAGAGCGCGCTCGCATCGCCTTTGCCGCGCTCGATCGGAATTTGTCCCATGCCGTTCAGGATCGGTGCCAGCGGCTTGATCTTCCACAGACTCGCCTTGGCCAGCGCTCGGATCTGGCGCCGCCCTTGCCCGGCGATGCCGATCGCGACCGGGTCCCAATGGGAGTCGTGATTGCCGACCACGAGCGTCGGCCCGGAGGTGGGGAGGTGCTCGGCGCCTGAGACCTCGAGCCGCCCCCACCAGCGCACGATCGGCGTGCATGCGGCCATCGCAAAGCGGTAGGTGCGGGAAATCGGCTCGCGTTCTTCCATCTCTCCAATTCCTAACGAAAAGAGAGGCGGCCCGGTTGCCCGGGCCGCCTCAAAACTTCCGACTCGTCCGCTTGAGCTAGTTCTTCGAGATGAAGCCGTGCTCCTCGAGGTAGTCGATGATCTGCTTGGCCGACTCTTCGGGGCCCTGGTTCTCCGTCTCGACGACGATCTCAGCGTTCTCGGGCTCCTCGTAGGGGTCGGAGACTCCCGTGAACTCCTTGATCTCACCTGAGCGCGCCTTGGCGTAGAGGCCCTTCACATCGCGCTGCTCGCAGGTCTCGACAGAGGCCTTCGCGAACACCTCGATGAAGCGGCCGTCCATCATCTGGCGTGCTTCGTCGCGAATCGCCCGATAGGGCGAGATGGCGGCTGTGATGACCGGCACGCCGTTTCGCGACAGGAGGTTGGCAACGAAGGCGATCCGCCGCACGTTCGTGTCGCGGTCCTCCTTCGAAAAGCCGAGGCCCTTCGAGAGGTTCTCGCGAACCACGTCCCCGTCGAGCACCTCGAGCTTGGACCCGCGGCCCAGAAGCTCCTTGACGAGCTCGTTCGTGATGGTGGTCTTGCCGGCTCCCGAGAGCCCGGTGAACCACAGCGTGAATCCCTTGTCGTCAGCCATCAAAGCACTTCCCTTGACAGGGGGTTAAATCCGCCTTCGCGACAAAGTCGCTCATTCATTGCCTTCCTCCTCTTGGTAAGCGTCAATCAGGATCTGGGCAACCTCTTCGCGGGAGAACTCGGGCGGAGGCTTCTCGCCCTCGCCGAGCATCTCGCGCACCTTCGTCCCCGAGAGGAAGAGATGCGATTCCTGCGGGTGGGGGCATGTCTTCGCAGAGCCCATGCCCTCGCACTCGTTGCACCAGAACGTGTGCTCGAAGAACAAGGGAGTAATCCCGAGCTCTTCGGTGTCGATGTCGTCGAAGATCCGCTGGGCGTCGTAGGTTCCGTAGTAGTCGCCTACGCCCGCGTGGTCGCGGCCCACGATGAAGTGGGTGCAGCCGTAGTTGCGGCGGATCACCGCGTGGAGAACTGCCTCACGCGGACCGGCGTAGTGCATCTTGCCGGGGTTCACTCCGAGCATCACGTGGTCCGGGTGGTAGTAGTTGTCCATCAGGACCTCGTAGCAGCGCATCCGCACGTCTGCGGGGATGTCGCCCTTCTTGGTCTCGCCGATCAGCGGATGGATGTAAAGGCCGTCGCAGATCTCGAGCGCGGCCTTCGTGAGGTACTCGTGAGCGCGGTGGATCGGGTTGCGGGTCTGGAAAGCAACGATGCGCTTCCAGCCGCGGTCGGCGAACGCCTTCTTCGACTCCTCGGTCGTCTGGTAGCGCTTCATAAACGCTTCCTCGTGATCGGGGAGCGCGTCGACCTCTACCGTCCCGGCGAGGCAGCGATTGCCCTCCTCGCGGATGGCGGCGACGCCAGGATGCTCGTTGTCGGTCGTCAGATAGACCTTCTCGGCCTCGAGCTCGACGTCCTTCTCGAACACTTCTTCGACGGTGAGGGTGCCGAGCTGCTTGCCGTTCGGCGCGGTCAGCTCGACCTCATCCCCTTCGGAGACCTCGAGGTCGGTCGCGAGCGTGATCGGAATCGGCCAGATCTCACCCGACGTAAGGCGCATGTCTTCGCAAACCGACTTCCAGTCCGCGGAGCCCATGAAGCCCTTGAGCGGCGCAAAGCCGCCGTTTCCGATGAGCTCGAAGTCGGATGCTTGGCGGCTCGAAAGCTGAAGTTCAGCCATTGATTCCACACTCGGTCCGGTCGGTCCCGGCCCAGCGGCCGGCGCGGTCATTCTCGTCCTCGCCGGGCTTTGAGGTGCAGGGCATGCATCCGATGGACGGGTAGCCCTGATCGTGAAGCGGGTTATAAGGCACGTGGCATTCCTTTATGTAGTTCCAGACTTGCTTGTCATCCCAGTCGGCAAGGGGATTCAGCTTCCAGCGATCGAAGCGGATGTCCCAGCCGAAACGCCGGGCGCCGGCGCGAGTCTCGGAGTCCATCCTGCGGACACCTGAGACCCAGCAATCGACTCCCTCGAGGGCGCGCCGCATGGTAGCGACCTTGCGCGGGGCGCAGCATTCGTCGTCGGGACCCCACTCGCCGGCATCCCAGCGTTCGCGGAGCCCAAGCGGGTTGTCCTGGGCGAAGCGCTCGAACTCGATTCCGAAGTGGTCGGACAGCCTGTCGCGCGTCTCGTAGGTCTCGGGGAAGAGCAGATCGGTGTCCACGTAGACGAAGCGAGCGCCTGGGTCGACCCGGTGGGCCATGTCGATGATGACGGAGCTCGACTTCTGAAACGAGACCGCGAAGGTCAGCTTGCGACCGAAGGTCTCGATCGCCCAAGCGATCGCCTCCTGTGCGCCCATCTCCTCGACTTCGGCGGAAATCCGCTCAGGATCTACCTGGTGGCCGCCGATCGTCGGGACGGGCTTGTGACCATTGCCGTTCGCCGCCACGGACACATCGTCCAGAGGTCGGGGCCGAGTAGGGACACCTACCGGCACATGCTCCTTTCGCAGCCTGCGCCGCTCATCAACAACCCCTTTCATATTGCGCACTCCCCCTCACCGCGCTCGACCTTGTAGGGCTCGGCGCGGTCCCAGTCGATGAACTGGCCGAGTGTGGCTAGCGAGAACTCCGCCGGCATCGCCAGGTCCTTGATCTCCTCTTCGAAGCGAGCGATGCCCATGCGCTCGACGAAGTCGTTGAACGCCTCGCGATCCGACCGCTCGCCCTCATAGAGCCGGAGCCAGCGCTCGACCGCGTCCGGCACCCGCTTGGCGGGAAGACGCGACTTGAGGCGGGCGCCGTAGACGACCTCGCCTCCCTCATAGGTTCCGCCCAGGTGCGGGATGTAGGCAGGCACGGGCTTGCCGCCGACCTTGAGGGAAGCGCCGTAGAAGCCGATGTTCGCGATGTGGTGCTGGCTGCAGCCGTTGGGGCAGCCGGACATCTTGATGTGGACCTGCTTCGTCAGCTCATCATCGATCCCCATCGCCTCGATCCGCTCCTGGATCGCCGCGTTCAGGCCCATCGAGCTCGTGATGCCGAGCTTGCAGGAGTCGGTTCCAGGGCAGCTCACGATATCCGTGATCTCGCGTGCGCCCGAGCCGCCGAGGCCGAGGCCGGAGAGGCGGCGCCAGACGTCGTAGACAGACTCGTCACGGACCCAGCGGAGCACCAGATTCTGCTGCACCGTTGAGCGGGCGGCGCCTCCCGAGAAGTCGCGCATGATCTGACCGAG
>JALZIJ010000190.1 GCA_030860375.1 Actinomycetota bacterium
TTGGAGAAGCGCGTCGCTGAGCAGGACGAGCGGATCGCCCAGCTTGAGCGTCGGGTTGGGCGTTCGTCGCGTAACTCGTCGCAGCCGCCGAGCGCAGATCCGCCCGGCGGGCCGCCGAAGCGCGGCAAGGACCGCTCGGCGCGCAAGCAGGGCGCTCAGCCCGGTCATGAGGGCAAGGGCCGCCCGCTGTTGCCGGCGTGGGCGGTCGACGAGGTCGTCGAGCACTGGCCGACCGATTGCGGCTGCGGTCACGTGTTCGCTGAGGCCGAGCGCGTGAGCAGCGGTCAGCCGGCGCGTCATCAGGTCGAGGAGCTGCCGGTGATCGCGGTCACGGTGACCGAGCATCAATGCCAGCATGTGCGCTGCACGGACTGCGGTCAGACGAGCACCGCGGTGCTGCCGGTCGAGGTCGCCTGCAGCGCGTTCGGGCCGCGCTTACAGGCAGCGATCGTGACGCTGTCAGTCCGCAACCGGATCTCGCGTCGCGACGTCGTCGAGCTGTGCGAGCAGCTGTTTAGCTCAAGGATCTCGACCGGCACGATCGACGCGATCCTGACGCGCGCGGGCGACGCGCTCGCCGAGCCGTACGCCGATCTGCTTGACCGCGTCCGCGACGCCGACGCGCTGAATATGGACGAGACGGGCTGGCGGCTGAAGGGCGCCCAGCGCGCGTTGTGGGGCGCCTTCACCGAGCAGCACGCGGTGTTCGCGATCGCGCCCAGCCGTCATGAGGATCACGCTCGCGACCTGCTCGCCGACACCAACGCGATCGTGACGTCCGATCGCTGGTGGGCCTACAGTCATCTGCCCGTCAAGCGCCGCCAGATCTGCTGGTCGCATCTGCAGCGCGACTTCGCCGCGCACGCCGACGGCCTGGCGGCCGAAAAGCAACTCGGCGAGGCGGGCCTGAAGATCTGCGACGAGCTGTTCTGGGCCTGGGAGATCTATCAGCACACCGGCGACCGCGCCGAGCTCAAGCGCCGTACCCGCAAGTTGCGTCGCGAGCTCAAAGCGATCCTCACCCAACACGCTGGCAAGGACGCGCGCTACCGCTACACGCGGCGCTTCGCGCGCAACCTGCTGAAGGTCTGGCCGGCACTGTGGACGTTTGACTCAATCGAGGGCGTGCAGCCGACCAACAACCACGCCGAGCGCGGACTCAGAGGCGCGGTCATCTACCGCAAGCTCTCGCTCGGCAGCCAATCCGAAGGCGGCCAACGACGCATCGAACGGCTGCTATCCGCCCACACGACCTGCCGACTGCAACGCCGCTCGCTGCACACCTACCTCGTCGACCTGCTCGGCGCCCACGCCCGCGGCGACCCGATCCCCCTGCTCGCCTGACCGTCCGAAACCGACTGAACGCCTACGGGAATCCGGGAATCCGCGCTCGCCGATCGGCCCCAGTCACCTACGATCATCCACGGAGCCCCGCAAAAACCTCGGGATCGTCTCTGTGTGGGGCGGCGGGGCGGCGACCCAAAAGCGCTGTTCAGGGGGAAGGGGTCACGCTGGGCAGGGCGATTCGGGCGGGGGGTCGGGTGAGTAGCGAACGACGAACTGATGGTTGCTGCGGCAATGACCGAGGCGTCGTTGGTGAGGAGACCCGTGACGTCGCAGCGATGAGCCCGGTAGACGAGCAAACCATGCGGGCGCAGAAGGCGCACTCGCTGATCGGCCAGGTCTATGACCGGCGCAATCTGCGGCGAGCGTGGGAGCGCGTGAGGAAGAACAAGGGCGCTGGCGGCGTCGATGGCGTGACCATCGCCAGGTTCGAGGAGAACCTGGATCGCTACCTCGACGTCCTGCACCGGCAGCTCAAGGAGGGCCGCTACCGGCCACGACCCGTCAAACGGGTCGAGATCGACAAGCCCGGGACGAACAAGAAACGCCCGCTGGGCATCCCGACGATCATGGATCGGGTCTGCCAGCAGGCGCTCGTTCAGGTGCTTGAGCCGATCTTTGAGCCGACGTTTCGGGAGGCGAGCTTCGGCTACCGCCCGGGCCGCTCGGCGCATATGGCGATGCGGCGCATCTGGCGGCAGCTGGGGCAGGCGGAGTGGATCGTAGACGCCGACATCTCAGACTTCTTCGGGTCGCTCTCGCACGAGCTGCTGATCGACCTGGTCGCTGACCGGGTGGCCGACGGCAAGGTGTTGAGCCTCATCAGATCGATGCTCACGGCCGGAGCGCTGCGGGATGGCGTGTTTGAAAGCGCGGTCGCCGGAACGCCGCAGGGCGGGGTGGCTTCACCCCTGCTCAGCAACATCTACCTGGCCGTCTTCGACGAGAAGATGGCCAAGGCGGGGTTTGCGTTGACGCGGTACGCCGACGACTGTGCGCCGAGAGCGCAGAAGGAGGTTCGATGTAGAAGGCGATACCGACGGATGCGGTGCTGCACGAGAGATGAAGGAGCCGGGTCGAACGGCCTGGTGGCCCTTCGCGGTCGCCCTGCAGGGGGAGGCCGCAAACCACCGCGAGGTGCGCCGGTCAAGAGCCGGGGTGCTGAGCTTGCGGAAACGGCGCGCCATCGAGCGCGTCAGGTGCGGATCACGAAGGCGAGCGAAAGCGAACCGCTGATGAGGCGTCGAAAGCGTATCGGCGACATCGAAACCGGGGTCGAGTCGTTGCCCCGGGATGAGCCTGGCGGGTGCCTGCTGATTGGTCAGGCGGTGTCCGGCGTAAAGGTGGCGCGAGCGTGGTCTGGGCTGTCGTGTGGAACTCGGGAACCTGTCGCCCCGACGGGTCGGTCGGCCAGTGGAGCGGGTGTGGCCTGCGGCCGGTCGGTTCAGGCGAGAACCCCAAGCAGCGGGAACTGCGAGGGGGAGAGTAGCTGTGCGGGGCACAGGGGCGGACCGTCTCGTAGTAGCGCTGAAGGCCCGGTAATCGGGCTGGAGCGAAGGGGACGGGTCGTCCGGGCTGGCTTGGCGATCAACCGCGGTGACGTGGGAGGAGTCGGGTGAGCGAGCCGAAGCCGAAGTCGTTTGAGATCTCCAAGCGGGCCGTTTGGGAGGCCTATCGGAGGGTCAAGGCGAACAAGGGCGCGGCCGGCGTTGACGAGCAGTCGATCGAGGAGTTCGAGCAGGACCTTTCGGGGAACCTGTACAAGCTCTGGAATCGGCTGTCGTCGGGAAGCTATTTCCCGCCGCCGGTGCGTGCGGTCGCGATCCCGAAGCGGGATGGCAGCTCGAGGGTCCTCGGGGTGCCGACCGTCGCTGACCGGATCGCGCAAACGATCGTGCGCCTGTATTTGGAGCCGTCGGTGGAGCCGGTGTTCCACGAGGACTCCTATGGGTATCGGCCGGGGCGCTCCGCGCATGACGCGCTGGGGGTCTGCCGGGAGCGGTGTTGGCGCAACGACTGGGTGCTCGACATGGACATCCGGAAGTTCTTCGACACCGTTTCGTGGGGCCTCACGCTCAAAGCGGTCGCCCACCACACCGACCAGGCCTGGATTCTCCTCTACGTGGAGCGGTGGCTCAAAGCCCCACTTCAGCTGGAGGATGGCAGCCTGGTCGAGCGAGATCGCGGAACCCCTCAGGGCTCGGCGATCTCACCGTTGCTCGCCAACTTGTTCATGCACTACGCGTTCGATGCGTGGATGGCGCGGGAGCACCCGGCCGTCGCGTTCGAGCGCTACTGCGACGACATCATCGTCCACGCTCGAAGCGAGCGGCAGGCCCTGCAGCTGCGGGCCAGGGTCGCGTCGCGGCTGGCGGAGTGCGGGCTACAGCTCAACGAGCAGAAGACCCGCATCGTGTACTGCAAGGACGCTGACCGGCGCGGCTCGTACGAGCACACGTCGTTTGACTTCCTTGGCTACACGTTCCGTCCGCGGCTGTCGAAGAACCGGTTCGGGAAGCACTTCCTGAACTTCTCTCCGGCGGTCTCGGGTGAGGCGAAGACGCGGATGCGGCGCGAGATGCGCAGCTGGGGCGTCGCTCGCCGATCGGACAAGACCCTCACGGACCTGGCGCTGATGTTCAACCTTCAGCTCCGGGGCTGGATCAACTACTACGGGCGCTTCTACAAGTCCATGTTGTATCCGGTCTTCCGCCACTTCAACGAGACGCTCGTGAGGTGGGCCATGCGGAAATACAAACGCTTGCGCCGCCACAAGAGCCGGGCGCGCAGGTTCATCGCTGACGTCGCAAGACGCCAGCCGGGCCTGTTCGCGCATTGGCGCTGGGGGCTGCGCCCTGACGGCTGGACGATGGGAGCCGGATGAGCCGAGAGGTTCACGTCCGGTTCTGCGAGCGCCGGGAGGTGCGATCCCTCCCGGCGACTCACC
>JALZIJ010000185.1 GCA_030860375.1 Actinomycetota bacterium
GGCCGTGCGCGAAGCGCTGACTGAGGCCATGCGCCGACTGAAGACCCCGGCGGGCCGGTACAGGCTAGAGGACGAGGTCCGCTGGTTGATCGCCGAGGTCAACCAGGAGCGCGGGCACCCCGGTACAGGATCGGCGGGATGATGGCCCTCAGACGATCGAGGTTCAGCAGCGCGGGGCTCTTGCTGAAGCGGGGATTCGTGCTGACGGCGTTGGCGGCCTTGTTTCTCACCGGCTTGGCGGTGGCCCGCGGAAGCGGCGACTGACTGAAGAGGCCTCTAGATGAGCTACGGGCGCGGGAGAGGCCAGCTTACCGGCGGAATCTGTCCTGAATCGGGGTACCCGGACTTCTCGTTGCCCACATTGTCCGAGTCGCGGACACCGATGGCATCGTGGGGTGTCGCCGGCACCCGCCGTTACCCTCGCCGCCATGGACCTCGACGTCGTCTTTCTCGGCACCGGCGGCTCTGTGCCTACGGCGCGGAGGGCTACCGCTTGCCTGCTTATCCGGGCCGGCGGCGACAGGATTCTCGTCGACTGCGGCGAGGGCGCTCAGCGCCAGATGCAGCGCTCGACCGGGCTCATCCAGGTCGATGATCTCTACATCACGCACTTCCACGCCGACCACTATCTCGGCGTTCCGGGACTCCTCAAGACGTACGAGCTGAACGGCCGTGAGAAGCCACTTCGCATCTTCGGGCCGCCCGGCCTCGAGGAGCTCTTCGTCGCGGTACGGCGGATCATGGGCAACGTCAGCTACCCGCTGGAGCTGGTCGAGCTGAGCGGCTCGGTGCCGGTCCGCTACGACACTTACGAGATGCGCCCGTTCGATGTCGATCACCGCATTCGCGCGTTCGGGTACGCCTTCGTCGAAGACGAGCGACCCGGCCGGTTCGACCCCGCTGAGGCCGAGCGCCTCGGAGTGGAGCCCGGCCCCGACTTCGCGCGGCTACAGGCAGGCGAGAGCGTGGACGGCGTTACGCCCGACCAAGTCGTCGGCCCGGCACGCCGAGGGCGGAAAATCGTCATCACGGGCGATACGGCGCCGTGCGAGCTTGCGCCTGTCGCCGCACACGAGGCCGAATTGCTGGTGCACGAAGCGAGCTTTGCCGACGAGGAGGCAGAGCGCGCTCGCGAGACGCACCACTCGACCGCACGCCAAGCGGCAAAGCTCGCGCGCGACGCCGGCGTCAAGATGCTCGCGCTTGTCCATATCTCCTCGCGGTACCACGTCGGGGCCGTCCTGGACGAGGCGCGCGAAGAGTTCTCCGACGCGATCGCGCCGCGTGACTTCGACGTCATCGAGGTCCCTTTCCCCGAGCGTGGCGAGCCTCGGCTCATCGAGCGGGGCGCCAGGCAGCGACCTGAGACCGAGGCTGCAGAGGCCGCAACGCGCTCGGAGCCGGCTACGCCGAGCTAGCCGAGGGGCGCCGCCAGATCGGCGATCGCCTGCCCGATCTCTTCGAAGTGGTCCTCCTGGAGGAAGTGCTTCGCGGGCAAGAGGATGGCGTCGTCAAGCCCGAGGATCGACTTCGCCGCTTCGAGCCGGTTGAGCCCGAGAGCCGGGTCGTCCTCACCCCATACGGCGCGGACGGGAAAGGGTCGGTTGGCGAGCCCCTCGCGGAAGAATCGCTCTTTTTCCTCGGTGAGCTCGAAGCCGCGCATCACCTCGAGGAACGCCCGGCCGCGGTCATGGAGCCGAAGAAGCGCGATGTGCGCGTAGACCTGCGAGCGAGGCACTCGCGAGCGGTCTGCGATTCCTTGCGAGTACATGATTTCGGAGAAGATGTACCGTGGGCTCGCCCGGAGCCATAACTCGCCAAGGCCGCGAACAGCGAACGGTCTCATCGGCCAAGGCCGCTTGAACCCAGCGACGTCGAGCACGGTGTTGAGCACCGTGATTGAAAGCACACGGTCCTGGTTGCGGATCGCCCATTCGAGGCCGATCGGCCCCCCGATGTCGTGGACGACCAGGTGGACACGGTCGAGCCCGAGCGCGTCGATCGCCTCGCCTGTCCAGGCCGCGAGTCCCGACCACGAATAGTTGAACGGGGCTGGACGATCGGACAGGCCAAGCCCCGGGAAGTCGAACGCAGTCCCGCGCAGACCCTGATCAGCGAGCACCGGCAGGACGCGGCGATACAAGAACGACGAGGTAGGCACGCCGTGGAGCATCACCACGTCCGCACCATCACCCTGCTGGCGCGCGAACGCCCTGACCCCGCCCGCCTCGAAGCGAAAGCCGGCGGCGGAATGCCTCGCGATCGCATCATTCACGTCGCGGTCGATCTCGCGTAGGCGGCTCGGCTCGCGCACGGGGCGCCGTGGCATCTGCATCCGGTTAGGAGCCATGGACGGATCATTGCCGATCGGGAGCCGAGCGGGAACTGGACTCGTCTGATCCCAGGGGCTGAGCACGGGCATGGATGCCCGGCCGGTGCGAAGGGCTGGAAGCCCGGCCCCTGGGAGCGGACGACGTCCAGGTCCCGCTCCAGGCCGCACTTTGCGGAAATCCGCTTACACGGCGCCGGGCCCGTTGCTACTCTCGTCCAGTCGGTTCCTTTAACCAGGCCCTGAGAGGCCAAGAAGGGGCGCGCGTGAAAGAAAAGGTCGTACTCGACCGTGATGACCTACGCCGCACGCTCGTGCGGATTGCTCACGAGATCGTCGAAAAGAACGCCTCCGAGGCGCTCGCGATCGTCGGCATACACACTCGCGGTGCGATCGTCGCGCGCCGCCTCCACACGCTTGTCGGCGAGCTGACGGGTGAGGAGGTGCCGCTCGGCGACATCGACATCTCGTTTTATCGCGACGACCTCGACGACCGCGCTCCAGGCGACTCGCCGATCGTTCACGCTTCCCATCTCGACTTCGACCTCGAGGGCCGCACGGTCGTGCTCGTCGACGATGTCCTCTTCACCGGCCGCACCGTCCGCGCCGCCATCGACGCTCTCTTCGACTACGGGCGGCCCGAGCGCATCCAGCTGGCAGTCCTCGCCGACAGGGGACACCGCGAGCTCCCGATCCGCGCTGACTACGTCGGCAAGAACCTGCCGACGTCCCGCGACGAGCGCGTCTTCGTGAGGCTCGAGGAGCACGACGAAGTAGACGAGGTCGCGATCGGCTTCCAGACGCCGGTCGGCACCGCGGCCAGGAGCGAGGGCGGATGAGGCATCTCCTCTCGATCGCCGACCTCACTCGCGCCGACGTCGATCGACTCATGGAGCGCGCCGACTCCTTCGCCGAGGTGAGCCGCCGCGACATCAAGAAGGTCCCGACGCTGCGCGGCCGGACCATCGTCTCGCTCTTCTACGAGTCGTCAACCCGGACGAGCGCCTCATTCGAGCTCGCCGCGAAGCGCCTCTCGGCCGACCTCGTCTCACTCAAGGCGGCGGGCTCCTCCGTCGACAAGGGCGAGTCCCTGAAGGACACGATCGCGACTCTGTCTGCCTTCGAGCCGGAGGCGATCGTGATCCGCTCGCCACACGCTGGGGCCGCGCACCTCGTCACGAACTGGACGGACGCCTCGGTCGTCAACGCCGGCGACGGTAAGCACGAGCACCCAAGCCAGGCTCTTCTCGACGTCTACACGTTGAGGGATCGCGTCGGTGCCCTCGACGGCAAGTCCATCTGGATCGTGGGCGACGTCCTCCACAGCCGTGTGGCCCGCTCTTCGGCGATGGCGTTCAGGCTGATGGGAGCCAAGGTCACCCTGTGCGGCCCGCCCACCCTGATCCCGCGTGGCGCCGCCGCTGCACTCGGATGCGAAGTGACGCATGACATCTCTGGCCTCAGCGCCGCCGACGTCGTCTATGCCCTGCGGATGCAAAAGGAGCGCATGGCCGAGAGCTTCGTTCCGTCCCTCCGGGAATACGCGACGCGCTATCAGGTAAACGGCCGCCGCCTCGGCCCGCGCCAGCTCCTCATGCATCCCGGTCCGGTGAATCGCGGCGTCGAGCTCTCGGGGGAAGTCCTAGACGGTCCCAACTCGCTCGTGAACGAGCAGGTCAGAAACGGCCTCTTCGTCCGCATGGCGATCCTTTACGAGCTCCTCGCAGGCGGCGATCGCACCCGATCAGGCCGCCTTGAGCCGGACGCAGAGCTGCCGGCGCCGACTCCGATCGGGGAGCCCGCGTGAGTCGAGCCGTTTCCACACTCGACTGGCGCGGGGCGGGCGCCCCCGGCGAGACGATCGTCCTTCGCTCAGCTCGCGTTCTCGATCCGCGCGCCGGGATCGACGCGACGCACGATGTCGTCATCCGCGACGGCCGCATCGCAGAGCTTGCAGGTGCCGGCTCGGCTGAGATCAAGGACGCGGAGGTGATTGAGGCCGATGGCCTTGTCGCCGTCCCCGGCTTCTTCGACCCGCACGTCCACCTCAGGACCCCGGGGCGGGAGGACTCAGAGGACATCGAGACGGGCAGCCGCGCCGCCGCCGCAGGCGGCTACTGCGGGATCATCGGCATGGCCAACACGGTGCCGCCGGTGGATACGCCCGCGGCCATCGAGTCACTTCGCGAGCGCGCTCAGGTCGACGCGACGGTGCCCGTCGGCTTCGCCGCCACCCTCACACGAGGCATGCGAGGCGAAGAGCTGACCGACATGGCAGAGCTCGCCGACTCAGGCGCGGCCTGCGTCTCAGACGACGGCCTGCCCATCAGAAGCGCCCGCGTCATGCGCCGCGCTCTCCAATACCAGGCACTCGCCGGCCTTCCGATCGCGCTCCACGAGGAGGACCCCGAGCTCTCCGGCGCCGGTGTCATGCACGAGGGCGAGGCCTCGGCACTCCTCGGAATGGCCGGGGTTCCATCTATATCTGAGTCCACGATGATCGCGCGCGACTGCGCTCTCGCCGCCTACGAAGGCGCTCGCATCCACGTCCAGCACCTCTCGGCGCGCGAGTCGATCGAAGTGGTCCAGGCGGCGAAGGCCCGGGGCGTCGAGATCACCTGCGAGGCGACGCCGCACCACCTGACGCTCACCGACGATGCCGTCTTGGGACTCGACTCCCGCTTCAAGATGAACCCGCCGCTGCGAAGCGAGGATGACCGCACGGCACTGATCGATGCCGTTCGCTCAGGACTCATCGACACGATCGCGACCGACCACGCACCGCACACGCTTGAGGACAAGGAGGTCCCATTCGAGGAGTCCGCGATGGGGGTGACCGGCCTCGAGACAGCGTTCGCCGTCATCTACACGGATCTCGTCATTCCCGGCGTGCTCGATCTCGGCATCGTCGTCGAGCGGCTCTCTGCGGGTGCGGCCCCCTTCGGCTTGGACCTACCGAGCCTGGCTCCCGACTCCGAGGCGAACGTCGCCCTGATCGACCTCGAGGCCGAGTGGGAGGCGGGCTCTGACGGTTGGGAGAGCCGTTCGGATAACTCATGCTTCGCCGGCCGGAAGCTGATCGGCCGCTCCCTGATGACGATCGTGGCGGGGCAGGTTGCATTCCGACAGCGCTCCTTTGCGATGGGCGTCGCATGAGCGGCTTCGTCCTCCTCGAAGACGGCGCCCGGTTCGAGGGGCAGATGTGCGGCGCCGAAGGCATCACGGCCGTTGGCGAAGTCGTCTTCAACACCGCGATGACCGGCTACCAGGAGTCGGTGACCGACCCTTCGTACGCCGGGCAGATCCTCACCTTCACCTACCCGATGATCGGCAACTACGGCGTCGCCGAGCAGGCGATGGAATCCGATCGCATCCACGCCCGCGCCGCGATCATGCGCGACGCGCGCAACTCCGAGGACGCGGCCACCGCCGAGCGGGGCTGGCTCGACTGGCTTCGCGACTGCGGTGTGCCCGCGATCACCGGCGTAGACACCCGCGCGCTCGTCCGCCACATCCGCGACCAGGGTGCGATGCGCGGGGGAGTCTTCGGCGCCGACGTCGCCGTTGCCGAGGCGGCCGGACTGATCGCGGCCGAGCCGGGAATGGCAGGGGCCGACTACGCCTCCACTGTCAGCCCCGCTGCGCCTGTTGAGCTGGGTGGCGACGGGCCGCACGTCGTCGCCCTCGACACGGGGATCAAGCTCTCGATCATCCGTCAGTTCCGAGAGCGCGGCGCGAAGGTAACGCTCCTTCCATGCACCGCGAGCCCGGGGGAGGTCATGGCACGCGACCCCGACCTCGTCTTCCTCGCTAACGGTCCCGGCGACCCGGCTGCGCTTGATCGGGTCGTCTCCACGGTGCGCGAGGTGGTGGGAAAGAAGCCGGTAGTGGGCATCTGCCTCGGCCACCAGCTTCTGTGTCGCGCCGTCGGGCTCGGCACCTTCAAGCTCCCGTTCGGTCATCGCGGCGCCAATCACCCGGTGAAAGAGCTCGCCACAGGCCGGATCGAGATCACTTCGCAAAACCACGGCTTCGCGGTCTTTCTCCCGGACGGCGGCGAGAGGATCGAGACTGACGAGCCCGTCCGGTGGGACACCGATTTCGGGGCCGCCGAGCTGTCGCACCTCAATCTCTACGACCGCACGGTCGAGGGCTTGGTGCTCAAAGACGTTGCCGCGCGCACCGTTCAGTATCACCCGGAGGCGGGCCCGGGCCCGCACGACGCCCGCCACCTCTTCGACGAGTTCCTGAAGATGGCGAGCTGATGCCTAAGCGCACCGACATCCAAAAGATCCTCCTGATCGGCTCTGGGCCGATCGTGATCGGACAGGCGGCCGAGTTCGACTACTCCGGCGTCCAGGCCTGCAAGGTGCTCCTGGAAGAGGGCTACGAGGTCGTCCTCGTCAACTCGAATCCGGCGACGATCATGACCGACCCCGAGTTCGCCAACCGCACCTACGTCGAGCCGCTCACACCTGAGTCTGTCGCTCGCATCATCGAGCGCGAGCTGCCCGACGCCTTGTTGCCGACACTGGGCGGGCAGACCGCTCTCAACCTCGCGAAGGCGCTTCACGACGACGGCACGCTCGAGCGCTACGGCGTTGAATTGATCGGCGCCGACTACGACGCGATTCATCGCGCCGAGGACCGCCAGGCGTTTCGCGACACGATGGAGACGGCCGGGCTGCGAGTGCCGTGGTCGACGATCGTCTCGAACGTCGCCGACGTGGAGGCGGGACTCGCCGACGGCTCGATCCAGCTGCCGGCAATCGTCCGCCCGGCGTTCACTCTCGGCGGGCAGGGCGGGGGAGTGGGATCGACCGAGACGGAGCTCCTCGGCGTCGTCTCGGAGGGGCTCGCCGCCAGCCCGATCAACCAGGTCCTCGTTGAGGAGTCTGTCCTCGGCTGGGGCGAGTTCGAGCTCGAGGTCATGCGCGACCGCAACGACAACGTCGTGATCATCTGCTCGATCGAGAACGTGGACCCGATGGGTGTCCACACGGGGGACTCCGTAACCGTGGCGCCGGCGCAGACGCTCACGGATCCGCTCTACCAGGAGCTCAGAAACCAGGCGATCACCGTGATCCGCGCCGTGGGAGTAGAGACGGGAGGCTCGAACGTGCAGTTCGCGGTCAACCCCCAGACCGAGGAGGTGGTGGTCATCGAGATGAACCCGCGCGTATCGCGCTCCTCCGCGCTCGCGTCAAAGGCCACCGGCTTTCCAATCGCCAAGATCGCGGCCAAGCTCGCCGTGGGCTACGTGCTCGAAGAGATACCGAACGACATCACCCGCGCGACGCCGGCCTCTTTCGAGCCGACGATCGACTACGTGGTGACGAAGGTCCCCCGCTTTGCCTTCGAGAAGTTCCCGGGAGCGAACCCCGAGCTCACCACGCACATGAAGTCGGTGGGCGAGGCGATGGCCATCGGCCGGACCTTCCGGGAGTCCTTCGCCAAGGCGATGCGCTCGCGCGAGCTGGACGAGCCGGCGAGCCTTCCGGTCGAGACCGAAGACCTCCTCGAGCGACTCGAGACGCCAAGTGCGGACCGGTTCGACCTCATTGCGGAGGCGTTTCGCCGCGATGTAAGCGTCGCCGAGTTGAACAAGCGCACCAACGTCGACCTGTGGTTCCTTCGCGAGCTGGAGGCTCTCGAGCGCGACGGCGACGGAACGGAAGGCCTCGGCCGCACGTTCAAGGCCGTGGACACCTGCGCGGCGGAGTTCGAGGCGCGTACGCCCTACTACTACTCATCGCATGAGCGCGGCGTGCCGCCGCTGGGCGGCGAGGTCCGTCGCGGCACGAACGCCTCGGTCGTGATCCTCGGCTCAGGGCCGAACCGGATCGGCCAGGGCATCGAGTTCGACTACTGCTGTGTGCACGCCGCGATGACCGTCCGCGACTCGGGCCGAGACGCGGTGATGATCAACTGTAACCCGGAGACGGTGTCCACCGACTACGACACCTCTGATCGCCTTTACTTCGAGCCGCTCACGGTCGACGACGTTCTCGCCGTGATCGAGGTCGAGCAGCCGGAGGGCGTGATCGTCCAGTTCGGAGGGCAGACTCCGTTGCGGCTTGCGCGTGCGCTCGAGGAGGCCGGCGTGAGGCTTTTGGGCACGCCGGTCGACGCGATCGACCTCGCGGAGGACCGCGGGCGCTTCGGAGCACTCCTTCGCCGGCTCGAGATCCGCCATCCGAACTACGGCACCGCGTTCTCTGCCGAGGAGGCGCTTCTGGTCGCCGAGGACGTCGGCTTTCCGCTCCTCGTCAGACCTTCCTACGTCCTCGGAGGCAGGGCGATGGAGATCTGTTATTCGGCCGAGGGGCTCGACGCGTATCTCGCCGCCAACGTCAAGGCAGACCAAAAGCACCCGCTCCTCCTGGACCGCTTCTTGGAGGACGCGATCGAGGTCGACGTGGACGCGCTTTCCGACGGCACCGAGGTCTCCGTCGCGGGGATCATGCAGCACGTCGAGGAGGCGGGTGTCCACTCCGGCGACTCCGCCTGCGTCCTGCCGCCGATGAGCCTGGGCGAAGAGATGCTCGCTCAGATCCGCGAGACGACGACGCGAATCGCACTCGAGCTCGGCGTCGTCGGGCTGATCAACATCCAGTACGCGGTCGCGCGTGGCGAGCTCTACGTGATCGAGGCGAACCCGCGCGCATCGCGAACGATCCCGTTCGTCTCGAAGGCGATCGGCGCGCCGCTCGCAAAGATCGCCTGCCGGCTCATGCTGGGCGAGCGCCTCGCCGACCAGGACATCCCCGAGCTGCCCTCCGGGCACGTTTCCGTAAAAGAGGCGGTGCTGCCGTTCGCCCGCTTTGCCGGCGCCGATGCTGTGCTCGGCCCCGAGATGAAGTCCACGGGCGAGGTGATGGGTGTTGCTCGTGACTTTCCGACCGCCTTCGCGAAGGCGCAGGCCGCCGCGGGAGCGGCACTGCCTCTCGAAGGCTCCGTCTTCATCACCGTCACCGACGATGACAAGGCAGCCGCTACCCAGATCGCTTCCCGCTTCCACGATCTCGGCTTCGAGGTCGTTGCGACGCGCGGCACGGCGCAGGCGATCTCGCGAATGGGGATCCCGGTCCGTGCGATCAACAAGATCGCCGAGGGCTCACCTCACGTCGTCGACTACATCCGCGACTCGGACGTCGACCTCGTCATCAACACTCCCACCGGGTCGGGCGCCCGCTCGGACGGCTACGAGATCCGCAACGCCGCGGTGCGCCACGGCGTTCCCTGCATTACGACGATGACCGGCGCCTCGGCTGTCGCGCGGGCCATCCACGCGGTTCGCACCCGTGGGGCCGAGCCGCAAAGCCTTCAGGAGCTTCATGGGATCACGGGCGGCCAGGCACGAGGCCCGGTGAACGGCGAAACCTCGCCCTCGGCTCAAAGCCACGTCCGGTGACGGAGCGAGTCCTGGCGCCGTTTGGGGCGCGTGAGTGTGAGGTCGTCGCCCGCCGCGAGACCGGCGGCTACGTCGTCTTTGAGGCGCGCGATTCGGGCGGTCCTGAGCCCGCGCCCGGCCAGTTCTACATGCTCGCCTCAGAAGGCTGGGGGTCGGACGGCGGGCGCCCCTTCTTGCCGCGAGCATTCTCCGTCGCAGCCGCAGAAGCCGCGCCGAGCAGTATTCAGCTCGGGTTTCTCCTCGAAGCGGTGGGCCCCGGTACGGCGCTCCTTGCCGCACTAAAGAAAGGCTCGCGTCTCACCTTGACGGGGCCGCTCGGGCGCCCTTTCTCCGAGCCGCACGAGGTCAACCCCGGTGCCTCCGGAGCGATCCTCGTCGGCGGCGGCATCGGGATCGCTCCCATCGCGATCCTGCGCCGCCATCTGTCTCGTCGAGGCGTTCCGGCCCGAACGCTGCTGGGCTTTCGCGACGAGGCGCACTCGGGCGGCCTCGAGCTCTTCGGCGATTGCCAGGAGATCGGCCTCGCCTTCGAGGACGGGCAACGCGGCCACAAGGGCTACGTGACCGACCTCCTTCAGGTGGCACTCAAAGGCGACGATGCGGCAGCCGCGGCCGTGTATGCGTGCGGGCCCCCGGCGATGCTCGAAGCGGTCAGGCTGATTGTGGCCGAGCGAGGCGCGGCAGCCGAGCTTGCGATGGAGTCGCCGATGGCCTGCGGTTTCGGAGCCTGCTTCGGCTGCGCGGTCCCTCTGGCCACGGGCGGCTTCATGCGGCTGTGTCTCGACGGGCCGGTGGTCCGCGCCGACGAAATCGAGACGGCGCTCGTCGCGGGGGCCGGGCACCGATGAACTACGCGATCGGGTCGCTCGAGCTCTCGCACCCTGTTCTGAACGGGTCTGGGACCTTCGATGCGATCGCTGCTCGTCGCGCCTTCGGCGACACCCTGCTCGAGGACTTCCCCTTCAGCGCGTTTGTCTCAAAGACGATCACGCCGGAGGCCCGCTCCGGGAATCCCCCTCCGCGCCTCTATGAGACGCCGAGCGGGATGCTCAACTCGATCGGGCTTCCCAACAAGGGCCTGGCCGGCTTCCTCGCTCAAGACTTGCCTCAGCTTGCCGAGTTACCGGTCCCGCTCGTCGTGTCGGTCATGGCGACCGACCGGGTGGGCTTCGAGCGCTTGGTCGACGGAGTATCCGAGCGGGATGAGGTGGGAGCCATTGAGTTGAACGTCTCGTGCCCGAACGTGAAGTCGGGCCTCATCGTCGGCGAGGAGCCCGCGGAGACGCTTGCGCTTGTTTCGGCGCTCAGGCGGAGGACGGAGAAGCCCCTGGTCGTAAAGCTCACCCCGAACACGGCCGATCCGGCGGCCGTCGCCGTAGCGGCCGAGGAGGGGGGAGCCGATGCCGTCTCGCTCATCAACACGCTTCGGGCGACTGCCCTTGCGCCGGGCTCGGGCGAGTCGTGGCTTGGCGCCGGAAGCGGGGGGCTCTCGGGCCCAGCGGTGCGTCCCATCGCCCTCGAGCAGGTGCGCCGGGTGGCCGCCGAGGTTTCAATCGCCGTGATCGGGATGGGGGGCATCGAAACCACCCGCGACGCGGCCGAGTTCATCGTGCAGGGGGCCCATCTGGTCGCCCTGGGGACGGCAAATTTCCGGGATCCGAGGGCTGCGATCACGGTCCGCAACGGCCTTGAGAAGAGGCCGGCCGACGCTCAGAGCCTTCACCTCAACCTGAGGTCGAATTGAATTTCGCCGTAACCGGGCGAATCTCTTTGCCCCACGGCCCTAGCCGCGCTATATTCGCGCCCTCGCATGGCCCCGACCTCGACCGACCCATCGGCTCCAGTTCCAGAGAGAACACACAGTCAGCGGATGCGGGCACTGCAGAGGGCAAACGACATCCGCACCCGGCGCGCTCAGCTCAAGCGCGACCTCAAGGCCGGTAAGACGAACGTCGACCGCCTCCTGCTCGACCCGCCCGAGTGGGTCGAGTCAGCCAAAGTCTTCGACATGATCCTCGCGGTCCCGAAGTACGGGCGCGTCAAGGCGAACAAGATCCTGGGCCAGTGCCGGATCTCGCCCTCGAAGACGATCGGTGGCCTCTCGCAGCGCCAGCGGGCCGAGCTGGTCCAGATGCTCCGCCGCTAGCTGAGTGGTTCATCTAGGGGGCATTCGTCCGCCCCGCGGGGTTTTATTCGCGGAATGGCTGCGCGCGTCTTTGTGATCACAGGTCCCTCGGGGGTTGGCAAGGGAACCCTGATTCGTGATCTGCGCGAGCGCCTCGGGGACCTTGAGCTGTCCGTCTCGGCAACAACGCGCGACCCGCGCGAGAGCGAGGAGGACGCGGTGGACTACCACTTTCTCTCCCCGGAAGAGTTCTCTCGCCGGGCTGATCGGGGCGACTTCCTCGAGCACGCGACATTCTCGGGCAACCGCTACGGGACGCTTCGATCAGAGATCGAGCGAACGCTTGACGCCGGCACATCAGTCGTCCTCGAGATCGAAGTCCAGGGCGCTCGGCAGGTGCGGGCGGCGATGGGCGACGAGGCTGTCCTGATCTTCATCGCCCCTCCTGAACCCGGCGTGCTCAGGGAACGCCTTTCGGGGCGCGGGACCGACTCGAGCGAGGCGATCGAGCGGCGGCTCGAGACCGCGAAGCAGGAACTCGAGGCCCAACAGGAGTTCAAGCACGTTGTCGTCAACGCCGACCTCGCCCGTGCCGCGGACGAGCTGGAAGGGATTGTGCGCTCAGAGCTGACGGGTCCTAAGTGAGGGGCTTGTCCCCGAAAGCAGCATGTAAGGACGCCGAAGGCGTCCGCAAGGTATCTGTCGTATACCCATCCACTAGGTATCCTTGGGGCAATGGTCAAGCCAAGAGTCGAAAGCCTGCTCGAGCGAACTGACTCGCACTACGCCGCGGTTTTGGTCGCCGCGAAGCGTGCGCGCCAGCTCAACAGCTACTACCGCGCTCTCGGCGAGGGGAGCTATGAGGAGTACACGCCGCCGATGGTCGAGACGCGGTCTGGCAACTACCTCACGATCGCACTTCAAGAGCTCGCCGAAGGCAAGATCAACTACACCTACAAGGGTTAAGGCCTGACTAAGGGCTGGTCTCGTGCACGGGATCCGGGGCGACCTCCCGAAGGGCAAGCGAGCAGAAGCCTGATGGCTCGGATCCTCCTGGGTGTAACCGGCGGGATAGCGGCCTACCGCGCGCTCGAGCTTGCACGCCTCGCGACGAAGGCGGGCCACGGCGTCCGCGTTCTCATGACGCCCGCCGCCACGCGCTTTGTCGGCGCGGCATCGTTCGAGGGCATCGTGGGCGCTCCCGTGCTCGTCTCTGAGTGGGATCGCGACGAGATGCGCGGCTCCTGGCCGGGCGAGGCCATGCCGGGCCACGACCCGATCGGCCACCTCGCTCTTGCCCAGCGCTGCGATGTCTTCCTCGTCGCCCCCGCGTCAGCGAACACAATCGCCAAGCTCGCCGCCGGTACTGCCGATTCGATGCTCACCACCTCTTTTCTTGCCTGCGATGCGCCGCGCCTGGTCGCGCCCGCCATGAACGACCGCATGTACCGCGACGCGGCGACGCAAAGGAACCTGGAACTCCTTCGTGAGCGCGACGTCGAGGTGATCGAGCCCGACGAAGGGCCCCTCGCCTCGCGCGGTGAGTACGGCACTGGGCGCCTACCGCAACCCGAGGCCCTCCTCGCGCGGATCGAGGCCGCCCTGCCGAGGCCCGCAGGGCCCTGGGACGGGCTCCGGGTGCTCGTCACGGCCGGCGGCACGCGCGAGCCGATCGATTCCGTCCGCTTTGTCGGCAACCGCTCGAGCGGGCGCATGGGAATCGCGCTGGCCGAGTCGGCGGCGCGGCGCGGCGCGGACGTCACGCTGGTCGCCGCCAACTTCACGCTCCCGGTTTCGCCAAGGATCTCGGTAGCCGCGGTCGAAACCGCCGCCGAGCTCGCCGAGGCGACGCACCGAGCATTTGCATCCGCCGACGTTCTTCTGATGGCCGCGGCTGTTGCGGACTTCCGTCCGCAAATGGCCGACGGCAAGTTGGCCCGCGAGGGGAGTGGCGCCATGGAGCTTCGTCTCGAAGGGACAGAGGACGTCGTCGCGGCGCTCGCTCGCTCTCGTCGCCCAGAGCAGACGCTGGTCGGCTTCGCCGCCGAGCACGGCGCCGAGGCAATCTCGCGTGCACGCCAAAAACTGGAGCGAAAGGGACTCGACGCAATCGTCTTCAACGACATCTCGCGGCCCGAGATCGGCTTCGACTCGCATCGAAACGAGGTCACGATCGTCACTGCCGGGGGTGAGCTGGTCGTGCCCGAGGGACCGAAGGCAGAGGTCGCAGAAGCGATTCTCGACGAGGTTGCGAAGCTCCGCTCGAAGGCAAGGCTCGGTTCTACAATCGAGGGGTGACCGAGGACAGCACCTACACCCTTTACCGCAAGGGGATGGAGCTCCTCGAAGACGGTTCATTTCGCGAGGCGACCGAGCCGCTCGCCGAGGCGGCAAGGCGGGCGCCCGAGAAGACCTCGGTCCGCGAGGCGTTGGGGCGCGCCTACTTCAAGAACCGTCAGTTCGCCGAGGCCGCGGCCGAGTTCGAGGCGGTAGTGGAGTCCGCCCCCGTCAACGACTACGCACACTTCTGTCTCGGCCGGGCCCTCTCGATGACAGGCGATGCCGAGCGCGCCCGGCACCACCTCGCTCTCGCCTCGAACCTCCAGCCCGAACGCAGCGACTACCGGCTCTATCGCGACCGCGCGCGCGGCGCCGCTCAGCGCTCTTCAGGTTGAAGGCTCTCGTCCAGCGGGTGACTCGCGCATCCGTTTCGGTTGACGGCCAAGAGGTGGCCGCTATCGGCCCCGGCCTCCTGGTCTTCCTCGGCGTTGCCACCGAAGACGGCCCGGCGGCGGCCGACAAGCTTGCCTCGAAGGTACGGGCCCTTCGGGTCTTCGACGACGCTGAGGGCCGGATGAACGAACCCTTGGGCGACCGCGAGGTGCTTTGCGTGAGTCAGTTCACCTTGATGGCGGATACGCGAAAGGGAAATCGGCCTGGCTACAGCGGTGCCGCCCGGCCGGAGGACGCGGAACCCTTGTATGAGCTTTTTCGCGATTGCCTCGGTGCGAAGGGCGGTGTCTTCGGTGCCCGGATGGCCGTTGAGCTGGTCAACGACGGGCCCGTCACGCTCCTCTTGGAGGCCTGAACCCCGCGCACGAAACAGGCCTGAGGGTCGTCTGATCGCGGCTATACTGCTCCGACCTCTTATGTACCCGAACCCTGTCGAGGTGGGCCCGGGCCCACCTTATTTTTTGGCCTGAACCGGGTGGCGGAGAGGCCCGGAAACCAAAGAGAGAGACTTGAGATGGGTACGGAAGACACGCTGAAGGAAACGATCGAGGAGCGCATCCGGGAGTTCGACCCGGATGTAGAGCTTGTCGCGCTCGAACGGCCCTCGGCAGGCACCGTTCGCCTCTACATCGATCGGCCGGGCGGCGTCGACCTCGGGTTATGCGAATCGGTCACCAAGGAGCTTCGCTACCTCACCGAGAGCTATTCGCTCGAGGTTTCCTCGCCCGGCGTGGAACGCCCGCTGACCAAGCCCGAGCACTTCCGACGGTTTCTCGGGCGCAAGGTGCGCGTGAAGACGCGCGAGGCGATCGAGGGACAGCGCAACTTCAAAGGAACGCTGGCCGACGCCGACGACGAAGCCGTCACGGTCGCCGGGGAAGGCACCGCCGTGCGCATCCCGTTCTCCCGGGTGGAGCGCTCAAATCTCGTTTCCGACTTTGGACTTGGAGGTGAATCGTGAGCCGCGAGCTTGTTGACGCGATCAGGGAGCTCGGTGCCGAGAAGGGCATCGACTCCGAGACCCTCATGTCGGCGCTCGAGGACGCGCTCCTCTCCGCCTACCGGAAGAGCCCCGGCTCCGCCCGATACGCGCGAGTCGATCTCGACCGCGACACAGCCGACTTCCGCGTCTTCGAGTTGATCTTGCCACCCGAGCTCGAGGAAAAGCTTCTCGCCGAGGTCGCAGAAGAGCAGGAGCCGACAATCGACCCCGAGACGGGGGAGATGCGCGAGCCAGAGGAGCCCGAGCTCGACCCGGCCGTCCTCGCTCCGTATGAGGACCAGATCAAGTCGCGCGACGTGACCCCGGACGATTTCGGGCGCATCGCCGCGCAGACCGCCAAGCAAGTGATTCTTCAGCGTGTCCGCGAGGCCGAGCGCCAGATGATGTACGACGAGTACCAGGATCGCGTCGGCGAGCTGGTCACGGGAATCATCCAGCAATCTGACAACCGCTACACGCTGGTCCAGCTTCGCGAGCGGGTTGAGGCGCTGCTTCCACGCTCCGAGCAGGTTTGGAACGAGCGCTATGACCACGGCATGCGTGTCAAGGCCGTGATTACCGACGTCTCGGCCGAGGGCAAGGGTCCCTCGATCGTCGTCTCGCGCCGCAGCCCGGAGTTGATCAAGGAGCTCTTCGAGCTCGAGGTGCCTGAGATCGCCGACGACCTCGTCGAGATCGTGGGCGTCGCCCGCGAGCCGGGCTTTCGCTCGAAGATCGCCGTCATCTCCCATGCGGACGGCGTCGATCCCGTCGGTGCCTGCGTCGGGCCTCGTGGATCCCGCGTTCGCATGGTCGTGTCTGAGCTGCGTGGCGAGAAGATCGACATCATCCCCCACAACGACGAGCCCGCCCGGTTCGTCGCCAAGGCGCTCTCTCCCGCGCGCGTTCGCGAGGTCATCGTGGACGACGAAACGATGGAGGCGACCGTGATCGTCCCGGACGACCAGCTCTCCCTCGCGATCGGCCGCGAAGGTCAGAATGCCCGGCTTGCCGCAAAGCTCACGGGCTGGAAGGTCGACATCAAGTCCGAGACCGACTTCTCCCATGAGGACGCGGGTGATATCGAGGGAGAAGGCGAGGCCGACGACGGGCGCTGTGCCGCGATCACTTCGACCGGCCGACGCTGTCCCAACGCTTCGCTTGATGGCTCGCGATACTGCGGCCTTCCCCAGCACCAATCGCTGACCCGATTCGGGACGAACCAAGTGACTGTCCTCACGCCCCTCTCCGACGAGGAGGTCGGCGTGCTTGCCGACCCCGACGCCGGCGATGCCGAGGTGGCCGAAGTGGTCGCAAAGGCCGAGGCTGTGTTCGACGAAGGCGAAGCCGACGGGGCCGAGGCACGCGAGGACGAAGCTGCGCCGACTGAGGAGCCGCCGGCGGACGAGGTGAGGCCGCCGGCCGCCGCCGAGGAGGCGCCCGCCGATGAGCCCGCGACTGACGGAGCAGAGATTGCCGAGGCAGTGGATGAGCCCGAAGTCGAGGAGGCTGAAATTGCCGAGGCTCCCGGCTCAGATGAGGCCGTAGAGGACGCTGCGTCGGAGGCTGCAGAAGACGAGGATGCTTCGGAGGACGCACAAGCCTGATGGCCAAGAAGCGCGTTCACGAGATTGCAAAGGAGCGAGGGCTCGCTTCGAAAGACGTAATCGCGAAGCTCCAGGCAGCGGGCGTCGAAGTGAAGGCGGCCGCGTCGAGCGTTGACGAAGCTGTCGCTGCGAAGGCTCTCGACGGAGCCGCGAACGAGCCGGCCTCCGCCGCACCCGCCCAGGAAGCCCCCGCTGCGCCCGCAGCCAAGTCCGCACCCGCGCCGGCCGCGACACAGGCGCCGCCGGCAGCCCAGGATCGCGCCGTGCGTCCCGTCCGTCCCGCGGGAGACGCAGGTGGCACCTCCGCGTCGGGTGCCGCGGCCGGCGGCAAGCGCCGGCGCGTCGTGATCGACTCTCAAGCTTCGCGGCGCGACTCGATGGGTCCGCCGCCTCCGCAGCGTCCGCCGCGACGTCGTGGAGGCCGCCGCCGCCGGCCGCTCCTTGAGGAGCCGCCTGTATCAGCGCCGGTCGATACCGAGATCCCCGTCATCAAGATCCCGTCGGGCGCGACCGTCAAGGAGGTCGCCGAGACGCTCGGTCTCTCGAGCGCCGAGGTGATCAAGACCCTGATGAAGCTGGGCGAGATGGCGACCCTTACGCAGACGCTTCCCGATGAGACGGTGGTCGTCCTCGCGGAGGCTCTCAACCGCAAGGCCGAGATGGTCAGCGCCGCGGAGGAAGAGGTTGCCGAGGTCGTCTTTGACGACGCCGACGAAGATCTTCAGTGGCGACCGCCGGTAGTCACGATCATGGGCCATGTCGATCACGGAAAGACCTCGCTCCTCGATGCCATTCGTGAAACCGAGGTCGTTGCCGGCGAGGCCGGAGGGATCACCCAGCACATCGGCGCCTACCAGGTTCATTCCGGTGAGAAGACGATCAGCTTTATCGACACCCCGGGTCACGCTGCCTTCACGGCCATGCGTGCGCGCGGCGCGGACGTCACGGACATCGTGGTAGTCGTGGTCGCCGCCGACGACGGCGTCATGCCTCAGACAGTGGAGGCAATCGATCACGCCCGTGCCGCTGATGTCCCGATCATCGTCGCCGTCAACAAGATTGATCTCGAGGGCGCGAATGTCGACAAGGTGAAGGGCGAGATGGCCAACCTGGACCTCCAGCCCGAGGACTGGGGGGGCGACACGATCTTCAACAACGTTTCCGCGAAAGCCAAGATGGGCCTCGACGAGCTGCTCGAGAGCATCCTCCTGGTCGCAGAGGTCGAGGAGCTCCGCGCCAACCCTGACGCTGACGCTTCCGGCTCGGTGATCGAGTCCCACCTCGATCCAGGCCGCGGTCCCGTGGTCACGATCCTCATCCAGCGCGGAACCCTCAATATCGGCGACTCCGTCGTCGCAGGGGCGCAATGGGGCAAGGTGCGAGCGATGTTGAGCCATACCGGCGACCGCGTGCAGACTGCCGGCCCAGGCGATCCCGTCGAGGTCCTCGGCTTCGACGGCGTGTGCGAGGCGGGGGAGAGGGTCGAGGTCGTCTTAAACGACCGCCGCGCCCGCCAGCTCGCCGGCGAGCGCGCCCATCGTCTCAAGACCGAGGCAATCGCCCGCCGCGGCACCCGCAAGCTCACGCTCGACGAAGTCTTTGCGAAGGCGCAGCAAGGCGTTATCAAGGACCTCAACATCGTCTTGAAGGCCGATGTCTCCGGCTCACTCGAGGCGCTCACGGACGAGCTCGCGAAGGTTCCGCAGGAGCAGGTCCGGATCAACGTGATCCGGGCTGCCGCGGGCGGCATCAACGAATCAGACGTGATGCTCGCGTCGGCCTCCGAAGCGATCATCATCGGCTTCAATGTGCGCCCGCTCGCGGACGCGCGACGTGCCGCCGAGTCCGAGGGAGTCGAGATCCGCTCCTACTCCGTCATCTACAAGGTCACAGAGGAGCTTCGGGCCGCGATGGAGGGAATGCTCGACTCCGTCGAGGTCGAGGACATCTTGGGCCAAGCCGAGGTCAAGCAGACCTTCCGCGCCTCGCGCGTCGGCATGATCGCCGGTTGTGAGGTGACCGACGGTGTGGTCAGGCGAAATGCCGACGTCCGCCTCATTCGCGACGGCACCGTCGCATGGACCGGAAGGATCGGTTCCCTACGACGCTTCTCAGACGACGTCCAAGAGGTCACCGAGGGTCAGGAGTGCGGAATCGTGCTCGAGGGCTTCGCGGACATCAAGGTCGATGACGTCCTCGAGGTCTTCTCGACGAGACAGGTCGAGCAGACCCTCGACTCGTAACGGTCGGCCGACCTAGCTCACCGAGGGTCGATTTTCGGGACTATGTGTCCCGTTATTCGACCCTCAGTGAATCTCCGAGAGCGTAAGGCGAAATCCGCGTCGATATCCTGCCGATCATGGCCACCGACCGCATGAGGCGGGTCAACGGGGTCCTAAGAGAGGTCCTGGGGGAATCGATCTCGACTGAGCTCGAGGACCCGAGGATCGGCTTCGTGACCATCACCGCCGTAGAGACCAGCCCGGACCTGCGCTCGGCCCGAGTGTTCGTTTCCGTGCTCGGATCCGAGGAAGAGAAGGAGTCGACCCTGGCCGCGCTCCGCTCCGCTCACGGCGTGCTCCAGGGCGCGGTCGCTGCCCAGACGCACATGAAGCGCACTCCCACGCTCACCTTCCATTACGACGACACACCCGAGCGGAGCGAGCGGCTACAAAGGCTGCTCGACGAATGACTTCCGGCTCGGCCACACTCGACGCTGACCTCGATGCCATCGCCTCGGCGATCGGCGAGCGTGATCGCTTTCTCCTGACGACCCACGAAGGTCCCGACGGCGATGCCCTGGGCTCGCTCTTAGCCATGCATCGTATCCTGGGCCAACTCGGCAAGGACTCAGTGATGTTCCTCGACTCGAAGGAGTTTCCGCTTCCGCTCGAGTACCGCTTCCTGCCACTCACCGATGTCTTTCACGAAGCGCCTGCTGACGTTGAGGACCGCGCGCTCCTGTTCCTCGACTGCGGGAACATCGACCGCATGCCCGTCGACTTCCTGAAGCGGGAAGGCGCGGACATCATCAACATCGACCATCACCACGACAACACGCTCTTTGGCGGCGTGAACCACGTGAACACGAACGCTTCGTCCACGGCCGAGATCATCTGGCGCCTCGCAAAACAGGTCGGCGCGGAGATCACACCCGAGATCGCGACGGCCCTCTACGTGGGTTTGATCACGGACACCGGGAAGTTCATGTACGAGAACACCGATCCGGACTCGCATCGAATGGCGGCCGAGCTGATCGAGGCGGGCGTGAACGTCGACGAGATCTACCGCCGTCTCTACGAGCGGGTGCCGATCGAGAAAACGAAGCTCGTCGGCCGTGCGATCCAGAACATCGACCGCTTCGACTCCGACCGCCTGGCCCTCACTTACATCTCGAAGGCCGACTACGAGGCGACTGGATCTTCCGAGCACTTGACCGAAGGCATCATCGACCACGTCCGCGCCTTGGACGGCACGGTGGTCGCGGGAGTCATTCGCGACAAGCCAGATGGCGGCAGGGTCGCTCGAAAGGTGAGCCTGCGTGCTTCCGACGGCAGGGTCGATGTCTCGGCCATAGCGCGGGAGCAGGGTGGGGGAGGGCATCGTCGTGCGGCCGGCTTCGGCACGGACCTGGCGTACGCCGAGATCGTCGAGTTCGTTCGGGCCGAGGTCGCAAAGCAGCTTGACTGACGGTCTCGCTGGCACCGGGCTCGTCGTGCTTACCGACAAGCCGTCGGGTCCGACCTCCCACGACGTCGTGGCACGCGCCCGTCGCGAGCACGGCGTCAAGAGGATCGGGCACGCCGGAACGCTCGACCCGTTTGCGACGGGCCTCTTGATCGTCCTCGTCGGGCGCGAGGCAACGCGGGAGCAGGCGCGGTTCATGGCGCTTCGAAAGACCTATCGCGTCACGGCCCGGTTCGGCGCCACATCGACCACTGGCGATCGCGACGGCGAGATCACCGAAACCGGCAAGATGCCGCCGGTCGACGTCGAGCTTCGGACCGGCGAGGTCCGCCAGCGCCCGCCCGCGTACTCCGCCGTGAAGGTCGGGGGCCGGGGG
>JALZIJ010000186.1 GCA_030860375.1 Actinomycetota bacterium
ACTCTTGGCGACCCGACGGTCATAATCCACCGCCGTGCCAGGCATAGTCATAGTTGGCGCCCAATGGGGCGATGAGGGCAAGGGGAAGGTCGTTGACCTCATCGCCGAGAAGGCAGACGTCATCATCCGCTTTCAGGGCGGTAACAACGCGGGCCACACGATCATCCGCAAGGGCGACGAGTTCAAGTTCCACCTGATCCCATCCGGGATCCTCTACCCGGGCAAGACCTGCGCGATCGGGAACGGCGTAGTGATCGATCCGGGCGTCTTGATCTCAGAGCTCGACGGGCTCCGCCGCCGACGGATCGATACCTCGGGTCTCAAGATCTCGGCCAACGCGCACCTCATCATGCCCTATCACGTGATGCTCGACACGGCGGGCGAAGCGAAGCTCGGAAAGCTCGAGATCGGTACCACGAAGCGCGGCATCGGGCCGTGCTACGCCGACAAGGCCGCCCGTCTCGGCATTCGCGTCCAGGACATGCTCGACCCGAAGATCCTCCGCAAGAAGGTGATGGCCGCGCTCGAGCCCAAGCGCCAGCTTCTTCGCCCGTTCGAGCGCGACCCTCAGCTCGACCTTCACGCGATCGTCGAGGAGTACATCCGCTTCGGCCACCGGCTCGAGCCTCACATCGCCGACACGGCCAAGATCTGCTGGGACGCTCTCGACTCCGATCGCCTGGTTCTGTTCGAAGGCGCGCAAGCGACACTCCTCGACCTCGACCATGGGACCTATCCCTTCGTCACCTCTTCGAACCCGGTCGCGGGCTCGGCGTGCGTCGGCGCCGGTGTCGGCCCGACGGACATCGATGAGGTATGGGGCGTTGCGAAGGCCTACGCGACCCGGGTTGGCGCCGGGCCGTTCCCAACGGAGCTCTTCGACGACGTCGGCGAGGGCCTTCGCGACCGCGGCCACGAGTTCGGCACCACCACGGGGCGCGAGCGGCGCTGCGGCTATCTCGACCTCGTCGCGCTTCGCTACGCGTCCCGGCTCAACCGGCTCTCCTCGCTCGTGATCACGAAGCTCGACGTGCTCACGGGCCTCGACCCGATTCGGGTGGCCGTGCGCTATCGCAGCAACGAGGGCGCCGTCCTGACTGAGTTCCCCTACCACCAGACGGTCCTCCACGGATCCACCCCGGAGTACGAAGACCTTCCGGGCTTCGACGACGACATCTCGGAGTGCCGCACGGACGACGACCTACCGCAGGCCGCGCGCGATTACATCCGGTTCATCGAGGACTTCGTCGGTGTGCCGGTCAGCCTCGTGGGCGTCGGTCCCGAGCGCGACCAGATGGTCCGCCGCGGCGGCCAGGACGGTTCGAACTAGCTTGCGTTCTCGGGACTTGTCGGCTAGATTCCCGTCGAACGACCGAGGAGGGGGAGCGTCAGATGTTGAAGCGGAGAACTGTCAAGGGACAGGTTGTCGTTGTTCTCGCTGCGTCGATCGTCGGAGCTCTGCTTATGGTTGCCTCCGGTCTTGCTTTTTCGGTCGAGGGGAACTCATCCGGGACGAAGTCCGAGGACTGCGGCGATGGGAAGGTGGCGACAGGGGGCGGGTACGCAAGCGACGACGAAACCCGATGGGAGCCATTGGCATCCCAGCCCAGCGGGCACCGCTGGATGGTCTCCCTTCGCAATGAATCCGGTTCGACCCAGAAGGCCACCGTCAGCGCGGTGTGCGCGAATGGTTCCCGCTACAGCATCAAGTCGAAGAAAGTCGTGGTGTCCGCCGCTGCATTCGAGGGTGTCACGCAAGCCGTCAACGTGAAGTGCCCGTCCGGCACGACCCTCGCAGGCGGGGGCTTTGGGCCAACCACGGGAGCGGACCACGCTTCGGTGCTCGACTCCGCGCCGAAGGACGACCGTACCTGGCGGACGCGCACCTACGGCTACAGAGTCACGGCCGGGAGCATCACCTTCAAGGCACGGGCCGTGTGCGACCGCACCTCGGCCGACTACGCGATCCGTAGCTTGTCGTTCGCCGAGAACCCTCCCCGCGCCCTCCGTGGGACGGAGGTTGCGTTCAGCGAGAAGGCCGAGTGCAAAGCGAGCGAACGAGTCACCTCGGGTGGCTTTGCGACGGATGACGTGAACGTTTACTACCGGCACATGCACGACGCAGGAAACGGCTGGAAGCTGTCCGGCGGGACCTACTCGAGCACGCCGATCACGGTGTACGCGCTCTGTCTCAAGTAGACCGCGAGCGCCGGAGTTGGCGCGGCGCTGCCAAATAGACTCCCGCGCCGTGTTCGAGAAGGTCCTTGTAGCCAACCGCGGCGAGATCGCGGTACGCGTGATGCGAACGCTCAAGGAGATGGGGATCGCGTCCGTAGGCGTCTACTCGGAGGCCGATCGGGAGGCCATGCATGTGCGGATGGCCGACGAGGCCTACCTACTGGGCCCGCCGACGCCCGCAGAGAGCTACCTCAACATCGAGAAGATCATCGAGGTCGCCAAGGAGTCGGGTGCCGCGGCGGTTCACCCCGGCTACGGCTTTCTGGCCGAGAACGCGGCGTTCGCCATAGCGCTCGACGAGGCCGGTCTCGTCTTTATCGGCCCTCCCGCAGCGGCAATCGAGGCCATGGGCTCGAAGACCAAGGCGCGCGAGATCATGCAGAAGGCGGGCGTTCCCATCGTTCCCGGCTCGACCGAGCCGTCGCCGGACGTCGGCGCCGCCCGACTGACGGCGGAGGAGATCGGCTATCCCGTCGCCTGCAAGGCCGCGGGAGGCGGCGGCGGCAAGGGCTTTCGTGTCGCCTTGTCGGAGGACGAGCTCCAAGACGCCTTCGAGGGCGCGGCACGCGAGGGCGAGAAGTTCTTCTCCGATGATCGCGTCTATCTCGAGCGCTACCTGGAGGATCCGCGCCACGTTGAGGTGCAGGTCCTCGCGGACTCGCACGGCAACGTGATTCACCTCGGCGAGCG
>JALZIJ010000201.1 GCA_030860375.1 Actinomycetota bacterium
GTACCCGGAGGGGGCGAGGTGCCGGACGGCCTCGGCGACGGGCTCGAGCTGCCCAATCTCGGCGGCCTTGGCAAGCAGACGGGCGACGGTAGGCGAGGCGCCAACCGCCCGGGTTCCGGACAGGCGACCCAAGACCTTCTCGACTTCCTCTTCACCCCATGAGACGCAACACATCATCAGTCCTCGCGTCGTCTCCCACCATGGTGGGAGCGGTCACCGTGCTGGTCGCGATCGTCGCGGTGTTCCTCGCCTACAACGCCAACCAGGGACTTCCCTTCGTGCCCGTGTACAGCGTCTCTGTCGAGGTGCCGAACGCAGCCCGCGTAACCGACGCCAACGAGGTCCGCATCGGAGGCACGCGGGTCGGTGTGATCGAGTCGATCGAGCCGATCATCGACGACTCCTCGACCCAGTCCGTGTCGGTCGACTCCGACGAGACCGAGCTACCGACGGTATCCGCGCGCATCCAGCTCAAGCTCGACGAGTCGGCCCGCCCCCTTCCGCAAGACTCGATCTTCCGTATCCGCTATCGCTCGGCGTTCGGCCTCAAGTACATCGAGATCGTGCGGGGGACAGGCCCGGACGCGCCCGACGGATTCATCTTCAACGGCCTCGACGACGGCGTCACCTGCGCGCTTCCCGTCGCATCCGGCGGTCAGTTCAAGGAAGAGCCCGACGAGGCCGGATCCAATGGCTGCTTCCAGTCCCAGAATGAGTTCGACGAGCTCAACAACACCTTCAACAGGGAGACACGACTAGCTCAGCGCGACAACCTCGAAGGCTTCGGAAACGCTTTCGCGAGCCGCGGCGTTTCCTTGAACGACTCGATCCAGCAACTCGAGCCGCTCTTTCAGGTGGCCGGCCCGGTCGGCCGCGCGCTAGTCGACGAAGACACTCGCTTGGTTCGCCTCTTCCCGGCACTTGCGCGCACGGCGAAGCTCGTCCAGCCGGTTGCCTCACTGCAAGCAGAGCAGTTCGCGTTCGCGGCGCGGACCTTCGAGGCGATCTCCCGGGTGCCCGAGGCGTACGCCCAGGTGATCGAGCAGGGTCCCGAGACGCTTCGCACAGCGATCGACCTCCTGCCCGCCCAGCGCGAGTTCGTCTCGAACAGTGCTGATCTCGCACTCGAGCTCAACCCTGGGATCGCGAACCTTCGCAAGGCGCTTCCGGACCTGAACGAGGCGGTCAAGGTGGGCGCCCCCGTGCTCGAGACCTCACCGCCGGTGAACCGCCGCCTGCGCGATGCCCTTCGCGAGCTCAAACAGCTCGTCGAGCAGCCGTCGACCCGCACGACGCTGATGCGCCTTGCCGAGACCTTCGACGAGGCGACGCCGCTGGTGCGATACGTAGCGCCCGCGCAGACCGTTTGCAACTACTGGAACTACTGGTTCACCTATTTCCCCAACGCGCTCTCGGACGTCGAGCCGCTCCTCGGGAACGCCTTCCGACAGACGCTCACTCGCTTCCCGGCCGCACGGCAGGTGGAGACCCCACTCGGTGGCTACTCGGGCGTCGGGGCGAACGGCAAGTCCGGGCCCGCCGACATGGGCGATGATGGCGTCTTCAAGCCCTACCAGAACCCGATCGTGAACACCCGGGTCTACGCGCCCACCGGCCAGCGGAATGCCGACTGCCAAAACGGTCAGAACGGCTACGCCTTGGGTCGCCTCCCGGTGCCCGGCCAGATCCCTGCCGACCCCGCCACGCGTGTCTCGGACTTCCCTGGAACGCGCGGGCCGACCACGGTCTTCTACAACGCGGACGGAGAACGTGTGCTCGAGGACACGCGCATTCGGAGCCGTCGGCCCGGGACGTGGAAGGGGAACCGCCGATGAGGGTCGGTCAGCGCCGTGAGCGCCTTCCGAGCTGGGTGGTCGGCATGTTCTTGGTCGTCGTCATCGCCGTGGGCGCCGTGATCGCCTACACGAAAGAGCTTCCCTTCAGCGACGAGTACGAAGTCACGGCGGTCTTCTCCTCCGGGCAGAAGATTCGGTCGTCGAACCCGGTGCGCATCGCAGGCGTGAACGTGGGCAAGGTGACCGACATCGAACTGCTCGGAGACTCCGCTTCGGCTGAGACGGCCTCGGCTACCGGCGCCGCCGCCGAGACCGACCCGACTGGCGGCGTCAAGGTGACGATGGCCCTCGACGAGTCAGCGCTCCCGCTTCACGAAGATGCCCTGTTCAAGATCCGCCCGCGCCTCTTCCTGGAAGGCAACTACTTCATCGACCTCCAGCCGGGCAGTCCTTCTGCGCCCACAGTGGACGAGGGCCACGCCTTCCCCGTCAACAGGACTTCTCACTCGGTTCAGCTCGACCAGGTCCTGACGACGCTTCAATCCGACGTCCGCAGCGATCTCCAGACCCTGCTTCAGGAGTTTGGCGCCGCCCTGAGCGTTCACGGCGGTGCGGACGGCCTGCGCGCGCTCAACCGCACCGGCCCCAACCTCCGGTACTCCGCGCAGGTCGCCGAGGCGTTCCGCGGCACCGAGGACGGCGACCTCCCAGGGATGATCTCGGGGCTTTCCCGGGTTCTCGGCGGGCTTTCGAAGAGTGAGCAGGACCTCTCCGAACTGATCACCAACTTCCGCCGTTTCACGGGCTCGTTCGCAGCCCAGGACGTGGCGCTCGGCCAGGCCATCCAGCAGCTACCGGACACGCTGAAGGCGGCCGACCCGTTCTTCGACAACCTCAACACTTCCCTACCGATGGTGCGCGCGTTTGCCGTGGAGGCCCTTCCAGGCGTTCGCACCTCCCCCGAGAGCCTCCGGGCGTCACGACCCTTCATCGAGCAGCTACGTCTCTTGATGTCGCCGCCGGAACTGCAGGGTCTGGTCGCCGACCTGCGCCCGACGGTGCCGAGGCTCCATGCCCTGGGCTCCGCGAACCTCGGCCTCTTCAAGCAGAATCGTCGTCTCTCGTCCTGCTTCAACGAGGTGATCGTGCCTTGGTCGAAGGACCGGGTCGAGGCAGTCGATCCGGGCAACCTCTACCCGCACGACCCAGGGGATGCCAAGGTCTTCGAGCAAGGGCCGTACGGCATCACCGGTACCGCGGTCGAGAGTCGCTCAGGCGATGCCAATGGCCAGAACCTGCGCGTCCTTGGTGGGACCGGCGCATTCCTTGGGCGGTCCAACATCGCCGGCCTCGGGAACGTCGTCTCGCTGACGCCGCTTCCGGTGCCCGGCGCCCTGCCGGGGATCGACGAGTCCGCGAAGACTCCGTTCAAGCCCAACGTCCGCTGTGAGACGCAAGAGCCGCCAAGCCTCGAGGCTGAGGTCGTCGAAAGCCCGACCGTGTTCGAGCCGGTCCCCGCAAGCTCGCAAGGCGTCGGGGCGCTGTCCGGTCCTGGCGCTGACGAGTTCCGTGACGGCGCCAACCTCGTAAGCAGCCTCTCGGGCCTCGCGGGGCTCGCCGACCTCACCGACGACCAGGCTAAGGACGTGAAGCTCGGTCAGCGCTTCTTCGACGAGATCGGGCTTTCTGAAGTGAACCTTGAAAGCGCCTTGGGAGTGAACGCAAAGTGAAGCGCATCATCCGCGAGAACATCCGCGACTTCCTCGCCGTCGCCCTCTTGGCCGTCTTCGCTACCGCGGTCTCCTACTACATCCTCCAAGAACAGCGGCTTCGCATCCCCATTCTCGAGGAGAAGCCGTTCGAGCTCCAGGCCGAGTTTGAGACGGCTCAAGCGGTGGTGCCGGGTCAGGGCCAGACTGTTCGTGTCGCGGGCGTCGACATCGGCGAGGTAAGCGAGGTCGAGCTCGTGGACGGCCACGGGCTGATCACGTTCGACATCGAGCGCAAGTACTTGCCGATCTACCAGAACGCGACGATGCTGATGCGCCCGACAACCGGGCTCAAGGACATGTTCTTCGACCTCGACCCGGGCTCGAGCGAAACGGGCGAGTACTCCGAGGGCGAGGTCATTCCGATGACCAACACCGCGCCGGACATCAACCTCGACGAGATCCTCGAAGCGCTCGACTCAGACACCCAGGCTTATTTGCGCATGCTTCTCGTCGGCGCCGGCAAGGGCCTGGAGGGGCGTGGGCGTGAGCTCGGCGAGCTCCTCGGAAAGCTTGGGCCGATCAACGAAGACCTCGGAACGCTCAACAAAGAGGTTTCGAAGCGACGTGAGGACCTCGCGACGCTCGTCCACTCCTGGAATCTCCTCACCACGCGTGTCGGCAAGATGGAATCCGAGCTCACGCGCCTCGTGGACGTCTCGCGTACGGCTCTCGGCGCGGTCGCTGAGCAGGATCCGAGCGTGCAGCGCTTCATCCAGCGCCTGCCCGGAACGCTCACCCAAGCCGAAACGACGCTCGGCAACCTTTCGGAGTTCGCCGATATCCTCGGGCCGGCGTTCAACGACCTGCGTCCCTTCGCCCGCAACCTGCCTGAGCTGAACGAGTCGAATATCCAGCTTGCCGAAAGCTCGACACCGGTCCTCAAGGACCAGATTCGCCCGTTCGTGCGCGCTGCGCGCGGCCCGATCCCCGATATCCGCAAGGCCGCCGGCCGGTTCAGCGAAGCGACCCCGCATCTCACGCGCACGTTCTCGAAGCTGAACGTCCTCGGCAACCTCGCCTCCAACAATCCGAATGGAGCTGAGCCCGCTGGTGCCGCCGGCCGGGACGAGGGCTACCTCTTCTGGGCGGCCTGGCTCGGCCACAACACGGCGAGCCTCTATTCGGCCGGTGACGGCACCGGCTACTACAGGCGGATCTACCTCTCGATGGGCTGCGAGCAGATCAACGACCTGATCTCGAATCCAAATCCGGCCCTTCAGCAGCTCACCCAGCTCGTCACCGGCTTCACCAATGCCGTACTTGACGAGGCCTGCCCCTAAACCATGCAAAAGCAAGCCCCATCTCCAGCTCGCATCCTGATCGCCGCAGGTTTCGCGGTCTCGTGCTTCGTCCTGCTCCTCTTTTTGTGGATCGCGTTCGGTGGACCCACGCCTCTCGGCGCAAAGAGCTATCGCGTGACGGCTTACTTCCCGGAAGCGACGCAGCTCGCGGTCGAGTCAGACGTGAGGATCGGCGGCGTCTCCGTCGGCAAGGTGAAAGAGACGGGACTGGCTCCACCCAACGCGCGCATCGACGGAAATGACACGACCGCTGCCGTAATCGAAATCGAGCCCCAGTACGCGCCTATTTCAGATGATGCACGAGCAATTCTCCGTCAGAAGACGCTCCTAGGCGAGACCTATATCGAGCTGACATCAGGCACCGAGCCGACTTCCGACGGCGAGGTCGCACAGGTCTCCCTCGGCGCTCAGGCAGCGGCAAGCGATTCGGATGTCGTGGCACCCCAGGCGCTCGAGGAGGGCGGCACCCTCGGGGTGGGGCGCACCGTCGAGGCGAATCAGATCGACGAGTTCTTCAACGCGATCGACGACGAGACCCGCGAGTCTTTTCAGCGCTGGCAGGCAAGTGCAGCCGTGGCGATTCGCGACCGAGGGCTCGGCCTGAACGACGCGCTTGGAAACCTGGCGCCGTTTCTCACCGATACGACTGAGCTCTTCGACATCCTCGCCAGCCAGGAGGATGCGCTCCGCAGCGCGGTCGCCGACACCGGAACTACGTTCGAAGCGCTCTCAGACCGGGGCGCCGAGCTGACCAGCGCGATCCGCGGAGGGCGAAACACTTTCGAGGCGCTCGGCTCCGAGCAAGAGGCGCTGGCTCAGCTCTTCCAGATCCTGCCCGTCTTCCAGCGCGAGTCGCGAGCGACGATCGTCCGCCTCGACCAGTTCCAGGAGTCGGCCTCGCCGCTCATCGCGAAGCTCCAGCCCGTTGCCGAGAAGCTCCGCCCCACGCTCTCCGACGTCCGTCGCCTCTCGCCGAACCTGCGTGATCTCTTCGTCAACCTTGAAGACCTGAACCGGGTTTCCCTGCGCGGACTGCCGGCCCTTCGGGACTTCCTCAACGGCCTCGCGCCGGTGATCGACGAGCTCGAGCACTTCCTCGCCAACCTCAACCCGCTTCTGCGCTACCTCGACTACCAGAAGGCGACGGTAGCGGACTTCCTAGCCGGGCCCGGAACGGCGATGTCGGGAACGCTCGACGGCTTCCCGGACGATCCGGCCCGCCGCCACTTCCTGCGCCAGCTCTCGGTGCTCGGCACGGAGTCGCTCTCGATCTCAGAAAACCGCCTCAACACCAACCGCGGCAACGGCTACCTCGCCGACGGAGCGCTCAACGGGATGTCCGCGGCAGCGTTCGGCATCTTCCCCAACTTCGACTGCCGGAACACCGATTACAGGGGGCCGTCCGATCCCGCCCCGGACCGCGACGAGGAAGAGCTCAAGCGAGGCGAGACGGACCCCGACCTCAACATGGGCAAGGAGCCGGACCCGGCCTACGCCCCGTGCCATATCGAAGGCGACTTCCCGGGCGATCCCGACTTCGGAACCGGCCGCGTACCGGAGATTTTCGAAGACCCCTGAGAGGCGTCGCATAGGCTGGCGCGATGTCACTCCAAGGTCGCACCGTGGTCATGTCGGGCGGGAGCCGTGGAATCGGCCTCGCGATCGCAAAGAGGATCGCGAAGGACGGCGCGAACCTCGCCCTGATCGCGAAGACCGCTGAACCGCACCCGAAGTTGCCCGGGACGGTGTTCACCGCAGCCGAGGAGATCGAAGAAGCGGGCGGCGCGGCGCTGCCGATCGTTGGCGATGTGCGTGACGCAGACCAGGTAGAGGCCGCGGTGCGCCAAGTCGCCGAGAAGTTCGGCGGGGTCGACATCGTCGTGAACAACGCTTCAGCGATCAACCTCGCGCCCATGGCCGACCTCGAGGTGAAACGCTTCGACCTCATGCAGTCGATCAACTCTCGCGGGACCTTTGTCCTCTCAAAGGCTGCGCTCCCGCACCTTCGCGCCTCAGACCACGCCCACGTGCTCACGCTCTCGCCACCGCTATCGGCCGACCCGAAGTGGCTCAAGGGCAACGCGGCCTACACGCTCTCGAAGATGGGGATGACGATGCTGACCCTCGGCCTCGCCCAAGATGAGGCAGAGAATGGCGTCGCCGCCAATTGCCTTTGGCCGCGGACCATCATCGCCACTGCGGCCGTTCAGAACCTCCTCGGCGGCGACGAGGCGATGGCCCGCGCGCGTACCCCGGACATCTACGCCGACGCGGCCTACGCCATCCTCGCTCGGGACCCACGAGAGTGCACCGGGAACGCCTACATCGACGACGAGGTGCTCGCCCAGGAAGGCATCACGGACCTCGCGAAGTACGCACAGCCCGGGGCAGAGCTGGCGCTCGACCTCTTCGTCGACAGCTGGCCTGAGTAGCGGTCCCAACGGCGGCGTCGCGACGCGTCGAGGCGCTGGATCGGGCCCGCCGCAAAGTGGTTGCGAAAAGCCGCGCTATTCGCGGCAATCAGCAACCACTCGATCGTCTTGGGGCGGTCTCGGCCACGAGCGAGCGGTGACCGGTGGTACGGAAGTGATAACTTGTGTACCATCGCTCCCGTTCTCCCCACCCGTGAAGAGGCCGATCGCCTGATTCCACCGCCTGGCGGCGTGACTTGGCGGATGGCGAGTGACGTGAGGCTGATGGCGGGCGCTGGGTATGCGCTGATGCTCCAGGTGTCCCACCCCGTGGTGGGCGCGGGGGTTTCGGAACACTCGACTTTTAGGGAAGATCCGTGGGGGCGGCTCCTGCGGACGCTCGATTTCACGACCAGCATGGTCTACGGCGGGCCTGACCTTGCATGGGAGACGGGGCGCAGGGTCCGCGGGATGCACAAGCAGATCAAGGGCGAACTTCCGAACGGAGAGCCGTACCACTCACTCGAGCCCGAGCCTTACGCATGGGTCCACGCGACGCTTGCCGATTCCATCGTCCGCTCGCACCTTCGCTTCGTCGGTCCGGTGCCGCACGAAGACCTGGAGACGTTCTGGGCGGAGTGGCGACGGGTCGGGCGCCTTCTAGGCGTCAGGGATCGCGACCTGCCTGAGCGATGGGATGAGTTCCCGCCCTACTTCGACCGGATGGTGCGCGAGTGCCTCGTGCCGACCGATTCGGTCTCGGATGTGCTCGAGGCGCTTGCAGCACCCCCGCCACCCGCCGTGCGCGGCATGAGCGACGGCCTTTGGCAGGCGCTTCGGGTACCCGCCGCTCGCGGCGGCAAGCTCGGCACGGTCGGCCTCATGTCGCCGGCTCTTCGCCGCAAGCTCGGCCTTTCGTGGTCGCGTCCCGACCGCCTCGAGCTACGCGTGGTGGGCGCCGCGTCCCGGCGCTCGGGCGCCATCCTGCCTTCGTCTCTTCGCAACTTCGGGCCGAGCTATCTCAGGTGGCGCCGCGAGGCAATCGCGCGGGGTGAGGTCGCATCCGGCATCGGCACGAAGTTCGCGCCTCCCGCTGCGACCGACCCTGTCGTCGGGCCAGAGCCCGCGGCCGCCACGTCCGCGTGAGCGTCTCCCGCTCGACGTTCCTCGAGCGCGCTCTTTCGACGGAGGCGCCCCCCAGTGACCCGGCCTCCGCGCGCATCCTCGACGCGGCGCTCGAGCTCGTCGCCGCCTCGGGGCTCCGGCACCTGACGATGGAGGAGGCCGCGGCCCGTGCGGGGCTCGGGCGAATGACGGTCTACCGGCGCTTCGGGGACCGACAGGGCCTGATCGACGCTCTCGCGGCTCGCGAGGCGCGAAGTTGCCTCGCCGAGCTCGACAGGGCGGTCGATCCGTCGCTGCCGGTGGCCGAGGGGATCGCGCGCGGCTTTGCGTCCAGTGTCAGCCTCATACGCACCCACCCCTTGCTCGCCCGCTTTGCCCGCCACGAGCCGGAGGCGGCGCTCTCAGCGCTCAACGCGAACGGCGGAGCGATCCTCGTCATGGGTCGCGAGTTCGTTGCCGGGCGACTGCGAGAAGCCCAGGCTCGTGGCGATCTCGGCCCTGAAATTGATCCTTCCGAGGCCGCCGAGCTCCTTGTACGGCTGGCGCTCTCGTTTCTTCTCATGCCGGACAGCGCGCTGCCACTGGACGACCTCGCGGAAGCCGCGCGAACGATGCGTTCGCTGATTGATCCGATCCTCGCGCGCAGCGCCTAGCGCGACACGCGGTAGCGCTCGACCCGGATCACGCCGCCGCGGACCTCCATTCGGTCCCCGGGGCTTGCCTTGACCAGCTTGGGCGCTCCCGCGACCACGACATTCACCCATACGGGCTTCGGCTCTCCACCGTTCAGGGGCATCTTTCGCCGGACCGACGCTGTTGCCGCCTTTTCAGACGTGCACGGATTCTCGTAGACGCTCTGGCCGAGCGTGCAGTTGAAGCCGTTCTGCTCACTCACTTCGCCGCCATTCGAGATCACGTCGGCGACGAAGCCTTTCGTTCGAGTCTCGTTCGGCGAGGTCGCGACGATCATCCGCGTTCCGATGTAGACGTTGTAGCCGGTCGAAGAGATATCCATCGTCTGGCGGGCGCTGAGCCGCAGCGCGTCACCCTTCTTGAGCCCGTCGATCCGGATCGAGCGGACGACCCTCCGCCCTGCGTTTGCGTCCGGCTCGATCGGAACGGTGCTTCGCATCTTCGCACCACCCACCTTGACCCTCGGCCTGGGCACGTCGCCGCGCGCGAGGAGACCGTCCACCCGGGCCTTGTCGCCTTCGATCGATCCATCAGGCCGGTCAGCGCCGACGATCACGACGTTGCCCGCGCGGGCGTTCGGATGGGACGCCGACGCGACGACGTTCAAAAAGCAGTCATCGGGCCGGCAAGGGAGGTTGCCGGCATTCTTTATGGCCCGTTCCGCGTTCGCGAACACGAAGACGCAGTGGTGGTTCCGGTTCGGTCGCTGTTGGTTGCAGCGCTTCTGCTCGATCCCCGAGATCGGGTCCGCATCCGAGCCGCCGGTTGCCGTCGCGCTCGAGGCCAGGACCACTTGAGCCTCCATCCGCGGCGTGTAGGCGTACTGCGTTCCGATGCAACGCGAATCCTCAACGACGCACGTGGTGGTCAGCTGAAGCTCCGCGGTCGCGCGGAGGATGTCGCCGCGCCTGAGCCCGCCACCTGCGCTCACTCGTTTCGAGAGGACGACGTTGGGCGCAGCGCCGCGCGTGCTGGTGACGGGGATCGTCCCTCGGGTCTCATTGGGGCCGATGTCTGAGAGAGAAGGGATGAGAGCGGGCTCGACCTCACCGCCTGCCGCCAAACCCCCGGAAGCGAGTGCGCCCACAGCCGCCAGCGCGGCCGCGAGCGCCCAGGCCCGCGGCGCTCGGCCCCTGCCGGTCGCGCCCTCGTCCATCAAGGCGCCTAGTCTGCCATGCGCCATGGCCCGCCGCACCCTGTACGCGCTCCTCGGTCTGACCGCGCTTGCCGCGCTTGCCCGATTCGCGACGCTCGACCTGCAGAGCTTTCACCACGACGAGGCCGTAACGGCAGGCCAAGTGCTCGACCCGAACCTCGGGGCAACGCTCAACCAGGTGGCCGACGGTGAGCGAAGCCCACCGCTCTACTACGTCCTCGCCTGGGCCTGGTCGACCATCTTTGGCACAGGCGAGGTTGGGCTGCGTTCCCTGTCGGCGTTGCTTGGCACGCTGATGGTCCCTGCCGCCTTCTTCGGCGGCCGAGCACTCGCGAGCGAGGGGGTCGGCCTTGCCGCTGCACTCCTCTTCGCCTTCAACCCGTACCTGGTTTGGTATTCGCAAGAAGCTCGCTCATACATTCTCATGGCGCTGTTCGCGACCGTCGCGATCGCCTCACTCGCGGCTCACTCCCGTGGCGGTGAGCGTCGAGCCGTCCGGACTTGGGCGCTTGCTTCGGCGCTGGCGCTCCTGTCCCATTACTTCGCGGTGTTCTTGATCGTCCCCCAGGCCCTCTGGCTCCTTGCCGGGGCTCCTGACCGCCGCCGCCTCGTCGCGCCGCTCGCAGCGCTCGCGCTCGTCGCCTTTGCCCTAGTCCCTCTCACACTCACACAGCAGGGCTCCGAACGCAGGGACGGTTTTGCCGACCGCCCCGTAGCCGAGCGGGTCGCAGAGGTCGGCCTCAACTACGTGGCCAGTGAGGACCCCGACCCGCTCTCGGGAAGCCGTAGGGTCGACGCGGTCCAGTTCGGCGCAGGCGTGGTGGGACTCATCCTCGTCTGTCTCGCGGGGCTGATCCTGGCCAGGCGCTGGGCGCCTCACGACGAGGACGAAGGAAGCGCTCTCTTGCCGGCAGAGCGAAATGCATCGCTCCTCCTTGCCGCGCTAGCGGGCATCACGATCGGGGTGCCGGCGCTCCTCGCCTTCGCCGGACTCGACCTCCTCAACCCTCGAAACCTGCTCGCGGGCGTGGTGCCGGTGCTCCTCGTGGCTGCGCTCGTCTTCGGGAACGGGCGCCGGCGCCTAGCCGCCATCGGCCTGGCGGCTACCGCAACGCTGTTCGCCGCCGTGGTGGTCGCGGTGAACCTCTCGGCCGAGATGCAGCGCGAGGACTGGCGAGGTGCCGCCGAGGCGATGGGCGAGCCCGCGGGCGTTCGGATCGTCGTGGCGCCGAAGAACGGGGACGACCCCTTGGAGCTCTACCTCGACGCCGTCAAGTTCGAGGGACCGCGCTTCGAAGATGGCTTGGATGTCGAGGAGATCGAGGTGCTCGGCACGGGCGGCACGGTTCATGCGCCTGAGGGGTACGAGGAGCGGAGCACCGTCTCCCTGCCCCCGCTCTTCGAGCTCACGAGCTTTGTGGCGCCGGGAACGCGGAGGCTGGCTCCCGAGGACTTGTATGGAGTCCTGGGGGGGCGCACCGTGGTACTGATCGATCGCCCCTGACTCATCCGGTTACGCCGATCGTGCTGCGGGTAGTCGCCGAGGGAGCGAAGACCGTGCGTGACCGCGCAGTCACGAAGACCACGGTCGCGCTCTGGAGAACGGCGGCTCGAGCTAGTCCTACTTGAGGGCTTTCTCGACGGGCTGAGGAGCGTTGCCTTCGGTGCCGCGGCGCTCGCCATCGCGAAGCGCCTTCGTAATGTGCTCGTCGCGCGTTGAGAGCTGATCGACGATTGGGTTGACGATGCCGCGCAGGACCGACCAGCCCGCCCACCAGCGCGGGCGGATCGTTCTCGGCTCGCGCCGCTCGATGCCGTCCACGATCGCCGCCCCGGCAACGTCAGGCGTAAGGCGTTTGGTGACGAAAGCCGGAAACGCTTTCTCGATCTCGCGGGCGAGCGGATCCGAGAAGGCTTGGCGCACCATGTCCGTGTCGATGAAGCCGAAGTAGGCCACGCCTGCGCTTGCTCCGTGCGGCGAGAGCTCGACCCGGAGCGAGCGCCCGAGGGCTTCGACTCCGGCCTTCGCCATCGCATACGGAGTCGCAAGCACCCCATTCATGAACGCGTACACCGATGCGACCACGACGATGTGGCCGCGGCGCTCGATCACCTGGGGGAGCGCGGAGCGGACCGTTCGCCAAACGCCGAGAAGATCGACCTCGATCACACGCTCGAAGATGTCGTTGTCGATCAGGTGCAGAGGCTCGGTGGGCGGCGCAATGCCCGCATTCGCGACCACGATGTCGATCCCGCCGAGCTCGCCCGTCACCCGCTCGACGACGCTCTCGAGCGCAGCGAGATCCGTGACGTCCGCCTCGATCGCGATTGCACGCTCGCCAACCTCGGCGGCTGATGCTTCCAGCTCCGAAAGGCGCAGATCCACCATCGCTACGTGGGCGCCGCGGCGGTGAAGCTCCTTGGCGGTCGCAAGGCCGATGCCCTTCTGGGCGCCGGTGACAAGTGCGACCTTGCCGCCGAGCGGTAGCACTTTCTTCGCCATGGCGCCATCCTACGGCGCGTCTGTTTTGCGCTTCGTGGGTGGGGTAGCGTCTAGCCTCAGCGCCGTGGTCAAAGCGGTCATCCTCGACATCGACGGCACGCTCGTCGACACGAACTACCAGCACGCCGTGGCGTGGGACCGTGCGATGGCACGCCACGGCGCCTACATGCCTATGTGGCGAATCCACCGCACGATCGGGATGGGCGGCGACAAGCTAGTGGCCTACCTCGCGGGGGACGAGGTCGAGCAGCGCGTCGGTGACCAGATTCGCGACGCGGAGTCCGAGCTCTACTCCGAGCTGATCCCCGAAGTTCGCGTGATCGAGGGAGCGCGCGAGCTGATCGCGGAGCTGAAGAAGCGTGACTTGCCGGTGATCCTTGCCTCGTCCGCCAACTCCGACGAAGTAGAGCACTACATCGAGTTGCTTGATGCCGCGGAGCTGGTGGACGGCTGGACCACCTCGAGCGACGTCTCGGAGGCCAAGCCCGAGCCGGACCTGGTCGAGGCCGCGCTCGATAAGGCGGGCGTACGCGAGGCGATCATGATCGGCGATACGACCTGGGATATCGAGGCCGCGAAGAAGGCCGGCATCGAGACGCTCGCCGTTCGCTCCGGCGGGTTCGGGGAGGACGAGTTGCGTCGGGCCGGGGCCGTCGAGGTGTATGACTCAGTTGTGGACCTGACTCGCGATCTCGACTCAGCCCTCGCCCGATGAGCGCGGAACTGGGGGAGGGAACGCGGCTCGGTGATGGGCGCTACGTCCTCCGAAGCCGTCTCGGAAGCGGCGGGGCTGCGACGGTGTGGTGCGCGGACGATGAGGTGCTTGAGCGGTCCGTCGCGGTCAAGGTGCTCTCCGAGGGGCTCGCATCGGACGAGAGCTGGCTTGCGCGCTTTCGCAGGGAGGCACGGCTCGCGGCGAGCCTCAGTCACCCGAACCTGGTCTCCGTGTACGACTTCAACGCGGATTCTCAACGCCCGTACATCGTGATGGCGCACATGCCCGGCGGCTCGCTGTACGAGCGGATCCAGTCGGGCGACCATCCCGAGCCCGAGCAGCTCGTGCGTGACCTCCTTTCCGCGCTCGAGGCGATTCATGGCGCCGGAATCATTCACCGCGACATCAAGCCTGGAAACGTGCTCTTGGCCGCAGATGGGACCGCCTGCCTGACGGACTTCGGCGTCGCTCGTCCGGAGGACGCGACCTCCCTGACCCAGACCGGGCACATCCCGGGGACCGCCCGCTTTATGGCGCCGGAGCTGTGGCAAGGGCACCCCGCCGACGAGCGCTCGGACCTCTACGCCGCGGGTGTCCTTCTGCGCCAAGCGGTCGGCGACGATGCCTCGCCGGAGCTCCATGGCTTGATCGAGAGCCTCGCTTCCGAGGCGCCGGGTGAACGGCCGGCATCTGCCTCTCAGGCCCTCGACCGGATGCCCACCCACGCCTTCACGCCGACAGCTCCTCAGCCGATCCCGCCCCATGACGACGAGCCGACACCGCGAACGATTGTCACCCAGAGCGAGAGACATCCCAACCGCCGTGCCGCGCTTGTGGGCCTCGCAGCGCTAGCGGTCGTGGCCGCTGTCGGGATCGCGATCGCAGTGGGTGGCGGAGGCGACGATGGCGGTGGCAACGGCAACGGCGCCCGGGCGAACGCCAAGGATTCGAGCTCGGGACAGGGGCAAGGGGACGCCCAGTCCGACCCGGCGACAAGCGAGTCCACGACGACTCCGGACGAGGAGCCGGTGGATGCCGTGGCCCTCGATATGGAAGGCAAAGCGCTGATCGACGCCGGGGATCCCGAAGCCGCCGTCCCGCTCCTCCAGCAGGCCGTCAATTCATATCCGGAGGACTCGACCGACATCAACTACGCCTTCTCGCTCTACAACCTCGGCAACGCTCTGCTTCTCTCCGGGCGCCCCGAAGAGGCGATCCCGTTCCTCGAGAAGCGACTCACCTTCGACAACCAGACCGAGGTGGTGCAAGCAACGCTCGACGAGGCGCTTGCTGCGGCGGGGCTCGACTCAGGCAAGAAGAAGGGCAAGAAAGACGACTAGCGTCTGCCGAGTGCGAGTCCGACGGCGTCGTCGACGCTGAAGCTCCACTCCGGCAGCAGCTGTTGCCAGCGCTCGACGATCTCACGTTCCGGCTCGCGGTTCGCGTCGTCGAGCATGACGAGCGCGTGGGGTGCGAGTCGGCCGGCGAGGGCGGGGAGCGCCGGGTAGCGGCTGTGGGCCATGCCCTCGCGGTAGCCGGGCGGCCCGTCGACGAGCAGCAACTCGATGCTGTCGGAGAGGGAGGCGATCGCGTCGAGCGAGTACCACGGTGCCCCGTCCCATGTTTCCGGGTGGGGTTCGAGTGGCGCGCCGAGAAGCTTCACTGTCCCCGCCAGCCCTTCGCGTTCGAGCTGTCCACTCACGATGGCCGACCAATCGGGATCGTGCTCGATCGTGGTCAGGGTGCCGCCGCGCTCGGCTAGAAGGCGGCCGATGACAGTCGTCGAGATGCCTGCGCCCAGCTCGACTATCGTCCGACGCTCGGCGAAGACGATCTCGTTCAGGACCGCAACGAGCGCGGCAGGCCGAAGCGCACCGTCGGTCCATGGCAAGTATGGGCGCCCGTCGAGGAGCGGACGAAGAATCTGCCACGACTGAAGGTCGCGGTCCGCGTCCGTGTCGTCGGAGAAGCTCAGCGGCCCGTGAACTCGGGCTCGCGCTTTTGGGCAAAGGCGACGACGCCCTCGAAGAAGTCCTTCGACTGGCCCATCTCGCGCTGAGTGTCCGCCTCAGCCTCGAGCTGGCCGTCGAGATCGGCGTAGATCCGGCGGTTGAGGAGCGCCTTGGCGCCCGCGTAGGAGCGCGTCGGGCCGGCGGCGAGACGCTCTACCAGAGCATGCGACTCGCTCTGGAGCTCCTCGTTCGCCACGACGCGGTTCACGAGGCCCCACTCGAGGGCCTTCTCGGCGCTCACCCTCTCGCCCAGCATCATCATCTCGGTTGCGCGGGCGAGGCCGATCCGGGCCGGGACGAACGCCGTCGAGCCGCCATCGGGTACGAGGCCGATGTTGACGAAGGCCAACAGGAAGAAGGACGAGTGCGCGGCGACGATCAGGTCGGCTGAGAGCGCGAGCGAACAGCCGATCCCGGCCGCTGGGCCGTTCACCGCGGAGACGACCGGCTTCGGCATGTCGCGGATCGCGTGGATGATCGGGTGGTAGCGCTCGCGAAGCCGCTTCGACAGGTCGAACTGCCCGCTCTCGTCAGTGGAGTCTGAGGTGTCCTCCCGGCTCTCGGCGAGGTCTGCACCCGAGGAGAAGGCGCGTCCGGCACCGGTCAGGAGAACGGCACGCACCTCGTCGTCCGTTGCGACTGCTTCTAGCGCCTCACGCAGATCAAGTCCCAGTTGGAGGTTCCAGGCGTTAAGCGCGTCAGGGCGGTTGAGCTCGATCCGGGCGACGCCGCCTTCGCGCTCGAGATTCACGGTTTCAAACTCAGGCAAGGGCGTTCTCCTTCGTCGGCTTGGGTTTCGTGAGCTTTGTGTACTCGCCGTCATCGTTCAGGCGAAAGGTGGTCTCGCCTCTCTTTCCCTCGGGCACACCGAGGGCGCGAAGCGGCGCTGTGACCGGGCGGTACCAGGTGGTGACTGGGATCTCGTCGACCACGCGGACGTAGCGAGGGCGGGCCTCCATGGGCAAGAGCGAGAGGGCGTCGGTCACATCATCGGCGTCGAGCTTTTGTTCCTTGCGAAGGGTCACCGCGCCGACCGCGAGTGCGTGGGTACCGTCAGGGTCGGCAACGCCGAAGCAGACGGCGAGCTCGACCGCTGGGATCGACCACAGTGCGTCCCGGACCGGGGTGGGGGCAAGCGGCCCGTCTTTCGTGCGGATGAGCGTGGTGATCGTGTCGAGGAGCCAGTAGTCGCCGTCGACATCGCGGCGAAAGAGGTCGCCGGTCGCAACCCAAGCGTCTTCGGCTTGAAAGACGCCACGAAGCGGAGTCTCCGCGGTCGGGTTCACGTCGGGGTCGGTCTCTGAGACGAGCACGCCGATCTCGTTCTGGTCGCACTCGCGAGCGAAGCCGTTGTCGGTCGTCACGAGCTTTCCCCCCTCCAGGTCGAGCGCCGCAATGCGCACCCGTGCTGAGCCCGGGAGGGGGCGGCCCATGGCGCCGATCTTCTGACCGGAGACATTCGCGAGCACGACCTCCCCCTGGGTCGAGGCGTAGAACTCGACGATGCGCGCGGGCGCGAAGCGCTCGACGACGCGGGTCCACAAGCCTTTGGGCATGCCGGACCCCATGAAGAGGCGGACCGGATGATGGCGCTCGTTCGGATTGGGAGGAGCCTCGACGAGGTCGCGCAGCATCGTCCACGTGTAGGTGCCTACGGTGACGCCGTAGCGGCGGACCTCGTCCCAGAACGTCGCCGGGTCGAAGTCGCGCGCCATCGCGATCCGCGAGCCGCCGGCGATTGCGCCGCCGAGGCTGACCAGGAGGCCCGAGGGGTGGTAGACGGGAGTGACCGAGTAGACCGTGTCAGACTCTGTGAGGGCGGCCGAGGAGGCGGTGCCGAACGCCGAGAGGATCCAGCGGCGGTTCGTGATCCGGTTCGGCCGCGTGCGCTCACCCGAGCCGGTGAAGAGAATGAAGGCGAGGTCACGAGCGCGCCCGGGATTCGCCTTGTACCACCCAGGGAGGCTGACCTCGGACGGGTCGATCTGCTCCATGTCGACTACGCCTGCGCCGAGGTCTCGCGGGCCGCCGCCGCCGCCGAGGACGAGGACCTGTACGCCTGCTTCCTTAGCCCTGCCCATGTGCTCGGGGTCTGAGACGACGCGCGCGATCTCGCCGAGCTCGGCCTCGCGCTCGACGTCGTTGTCGGGGCGAAGGAGGACCGCGACGGCGCCGAGGCGGTTGAGCGCAGCGACGACTGTGAGCGCGGTCGGCCGCGGCTCCATGAGGACGCCGACATGCTCGCCCTGGTGAATGCCGATCGAGATGAAGCCGCGGACGATCGAGTCAATGCGGTGCTTGGCCGCGGCGTGTGTGTGGCCGCGGTCCTCGAACAGGAAAAAAACCTGCTCGGGATGGTCGGAGGCCTGCTCGTCGAGGATCTTCCCGAGCGAGATGCGCGTACGGGGGCGAACCTGATCAAGCCGAATGAGGCGCGGAAGCTGTGTGATCGCCTCTTCGCCGAGCGTGCGAACGTTGCCGGCAGTGCGGGTTACGCCCGTGACGACGGAGCGCGCAAGGTTGGACCCCACGCCCGCGGCCAGACCGAGGCCGTAGCCCGCGCGCGTCGTCGCGCCGGGGCTCTCGGCCAGCTCGGCGGCTACCTCGGCGCGCCGAATGGTGTCGGGCAGCTCGGCGTCGGCGTCGCGCCACCTGGTCCAGCCCGCAATCGACGGCCAGGTCGTGGAAGTCGACGCGGAGCCCACGACGAGGCCAAAGTGCCCCGCCTTCAGCGTCAGCTCGTACACCTCGGCGCGCGGCGCCGCGCGAATGATCGCCCTCACCGCTTTGGCGGGAGCGATCTCGTCGACTTCACCGACCACGGTCAAGATCGGGCACTCGATGTCGGCCAGGGTGACGAGGCGCTCGTCGATCACGAAGCCGCCTTCGAGCATGCGGTTGTGGGCGACGAACTGCTTCAGAAAATCTGCGAGCGCGGGTCCGGGCCAGGCGACCCAGCCGTCAGCCTGGAGAAAGCGGCGTTGGCGTTCTCGCGGGAGGAGCGCGTCGCGATCATGGAGCTGGCGGACGAAGTCGAACTGCTGGCGCGCAGCCTTGACCGGGTCGAGCATGCGAAAACCCATCCGTGACATCCAGGCGGGAACCGCCGAGCGGGCCAGAGGCGAGACGGCGAGGATGTCGGCGACCCATGTGGCTACCTCTTCGGGGATGCCGAGCGGCATCGCTGCCGCCGTGTCGACTGGGCTTCCGAAGGTGATGACGCTCGCGAGGCCTTCGCCCCGGCGAAGCGCAGCGGCCTGATAGCAGAACATTCCGCCCTGGCTGTAGCCGCCGAGGTGGACGTCCTTCCCGGTGGTCGAGCGCACTCGGTCGACGGCGTCCGAGACCGCCAGCACATGGTCGGCGAGCGTGCGCTCGAGCCCGCCCTCCTCTCGCTCGGGCGCTCCGAAGTCGACGACCCACGGATCAACGCCCTGCGCGTGAAGGGTGCCAACTGCGGTGGAAGACGGCGAGACGTCATAGATCTCCGCCGCCAACATCATCGGGGGCACGAGGATCACAGGCGATGGGGTCTGACCACTCTGCCCGCCCGCGTCCGGTCCTCTCTTGGCGGGCCGCGAGGGGTCTGACCCCTCCTCTCCCTCGGCAGGCGGGAAGTACCGGCGCAGGCGGTAGATCGGGCGGTGTGTGACGACTTCGAAGGGGGACGCTTCCTCCCCTGTCTCAAGGCCTCCGAAACGTGCAACCTCCAGCGCGTTCTGAGCAGCGGCGCCGACTCGGGAGAGCGGGCTTGTGATGACGTCGAGAGGGTTCACGTGGTGGTCGCGAACCCTACCTCTGCGCGCCATTCCAACCCCGAACGTCCCACGCTGAGCGCTATGTGGGGTTGTGTCGGACGTTCGGGGGGAGGCCGGCCGGGCTCAGACGCCCTGCGGTGCGCGGCCGCCCGTGGCCCGCTCGCCCGCTTCGATCAGTCCGTCGCGGAAGTCCGGGTGGGCGATGGCGGCGAGGGCCAGCGCTCGCTGGTGGACCGTCTTGCCCTGAAGCTCCGCGGCGCCGAACTCGGTAACGACCACATCGACCTGGTGGCGAGGTGTCGTGATCACGGCGCCGGCCTCGAACCAGGGGACGATGCGGGAGCGGTGCTCGCCGTCCTTCGTCTTGAACGTCGATGGGAAGCAAAGGAGCGAGCGGTCGTCCGTGTCGAGTGCCGGACCTGCGATGAAGTCCTCGTGCCCGCCGATGCCCGAGAACTGGGTGCCGTTGATTGTGTCGGCGACGACCTGGCCGTGGACGTCGATCGCGAGGGCGCCGTTGATCGTGATCATCTTCTGGTTGCGGGCGATCGCCTCGGTCGAGTTGACCAGCTCAACGGGGAGGAAGGCGACCTCGCGGTTTTCGTGGAGCCAGCGGTAGAGCTCTTTGGAGCCTGCCGCGAAGGTGGCGACCGAGACGCCCTCGTAGCACCCCTTGTTGGCGTTCGAGATCTTGCCCGCCTCGTGGAGCGTCATGAGGCCGTTCGTGAACATCTCCGAGTGGACGCCGAAGTCGCCTTTCTCGCCGTGGGCCAGCTCCGCGGCGATCGCCGACGGGATCGTGCCGATGCCGGTCTGGAGCGTCGCTCCGTCTGGGACGAAGGCGGCGGCATGCTTGGCGATCTCGAGGTCGGCTTTTGACGGCTCAAAATCGGGGAGCGGGAGAGGGGAGCCGTCGCCTTCGACGATGATGTCGATCTCCTCGGCCTTCAGCGCGTGCATGTGCTCGGGCGGGATGCCGAAGGTGCGCGGGTAGTTCTCCGAGACCTCGACGACCAGGAGGCGCTCGGGGTCGGCGGCCGCCCGGATCAGCTCGGTCGACGTGCCGCCCGCGTGGAGCGACAGCGAGCACCAGCCGTCGGCGTCCGGCAGCGAAGCGGCGGTGGCCATGACGCGCGGGCTCTGCTCCTCGAGTAGCGGCGCAAAGCGGCGAAAGTCGGCGGCGGCGAAGGAGATGTTCGCACCGGCCTCGCGCAGCGCTCGCTCGAACGGCCCGAAGAAGCCGGAGAGGTAGTGGACGTTCGGGTTGTTGAACAGCTCAGTGCCGACGCCGAGCAGCGCACCGTAAACCTTGAGGTCGGCCCAGTCGTCGCGCTCCCCGAGCGCGGCCATGAAATTCGGCGGCTGGCCGGTCGCGAGCGGAATACCCAGCGTGTCGGTCGGCTTGAGGCGCGCGGCGGCCTCTGCGGGGGCGAGAGTTTCGGCCACCGGCGCACCCTAGCGCCGAACTGCTTACCCTTGATGGATGGCTCGGGGACTTCGGCGACTGACGGTAGGGGCGTGCGCGGCAGCGCTCGTCCTGCCGAGCGCTGCGCTCGCAGCCGCGCCCGAGGCCGAGGACGGATGGGCGCAACGAGCGCTCGACATCCAGTTCGACATTGCCTCCGATGTAGGCTGGACGAACATGCCCTGGGTGGGTACGCACAACTCGTACAACTCCACGGAGCAGACAGGTGTCGCTCTCTCCTCGAACGATGCGAACCAGCAGATCACGAACGTCGAGCAACTCGACGCCGGGGTGCGAAGCCTCGAGCTGGACGTCCACCGCTTCCCCGACGTTCCCGGCGGTCCGCTCCGTGTCTGCCACGCTCGCGGCGCAGACCAGGGGCACCTCGGCTGTACGACTGAGAAAGAGCTTGCGCCGACGCTCGCCGAGATCGTTGCGTGGCTCGACGAGCCGGCGAACTCCGAAGAGGTGCTCCTCCTCTATCTCGAAGACCACATGGGCGACGCCGCGGGCTATAACGCCGCGGCCACGGTCGTCACGGATGAGCTGGGCGATCGGCTGTATTCACCGCCCGCAGGCGCCGGCTGCACGGAGGTCCCATCCGGCCTTACCCGAGACGCGATCCGCGCCGACGGGGCGCAGGCCCTGATCGTCTCTGACTGTGGCCCGGACGGCGCGTCAGGCTGGCATGCTGTCGCTCATAACTGGAACTCGCACCTCGAGTCGCGCCCGGTCGACTACGAGGATTTCCCGAGCTGCGGTCCCGACTACGACATCCCGACTTACGAGACGACGTTCATCCGCTACTACGAGGACTCGACCGCGCTTACGAATGTCGTCGGCCCGCCGACCGGGGTTGCCACACCCGACGACGGCATCACGCCGCCGACCGCCGCCGCGATGGCGCGCTGCGGCGTCGACCTGATCGGGCTCGACCAGGTCACCGGCGACGCCGACCCCCGCTTCGAAGGGCTCGTGTGGAGCTGGCAGGTCAACCGTCCGCGCCCCGGCATGAAGGGAGAGCGGAACTGCGCCGTCCAGCGCCGCGGCGTTGAGGTCGCCCCTGCATTCGCTTTTCCCGGCAGCGCGGAGCCTGCGACCCGAGCGGCGTGGTTCGACCAACGTTGCGCGCGCCTCCACGCCGCCGCGTGTCGCGACGGATCGGGCGAGTGGACGATCATCGAAAAGCGCGTGCGCCAGCGCGCAGCGCGAAATGCCTGCGAGAAGCAAGGCCTCGCGCTCGGCACGCCCCGCACCGGCTACGACGCGCAGGGGCTCGACGCGGCCCTCG
>JALZIJ010000226.1 GCA_030860375.1 Actinomycetota bacterium
CGGCCTGATCAGTCGTCGTCGCAACCCGAGTACTTCTTGGTGTAGTCGGGCATATCGTTCTCCGTCCGGATGTTTGGCGCGTGTGCTTTTAGGCGGCTTCCCGGGACTGGAGCTTTCGAAGCTCGTCCACGTCGTGGGCGCAGAACATGCGGATCTCGCCGCCCTTGCGCTCGTTCAACTCGCGCAGGCGCTCCTCGTTTTGGAGCCGGCGCTTGCGCTCGAGGCCAGCGATCGCCTGGAAGGCCCGAAGCCCCGGCGGACAGCTTGGGGGAGTCTCGACCTGACGGCGGCTGAAGTAGGCATCGCCGCAGTGCAAGAGCCAGCCTTCCCCTTCCTTGACGGCAACCGCGGAGTGCCCTCGGGTGTGGCCGGGCAGCGGCACGATCAGGATCTCGGGGTCGACGCCAGGCAGCGCCCGCACAGCCTCGAACCCCATCCACTCGTCCCCGTCCACATCGTGCGGGTGCCAGTTGGGTCCATGGGCGAAGAGATGCTTCAAGTAGCGGGGGCGCTCTTTGAGGCCGGGGTTCTGGACACCTTCCATCTCGGGCCGCCAAACGTGAAGCTCGGCATCGGGGAAGTCGGGAACCCCGCCGGCGTGGTCGACGTCGAGGTGGGTGTTGACGATATGGCGAACGTCGGCGGCCTGAAAGCCGAGTGCTTCCACCTGCCGGATCGCGGTCATCGACTCGTCGAGCCTTGGGCGAACGATGCCTTTGAACGGCTGGCCAAGCCGCTTCGGATTCGCCACGTCCGCCAAACCGAAGCCCGTATCGACGAGCACCAATGCGCTGTCAGTCTCGATTAGCAGAACATGGGCGCAAAGCTCCGCCGTCGTCCAGGGGGCGCCGGCGCCGCCGAGGAGCCTGCCGCCGAATGGGCACATGGTCGCGCAGCTGAGGTGGTGGATGCGGGTCGTCATGCCTGCATTATGTCGGGCCGATCGCGCCCTCGACCAGCCGCCTCGCCGCCGCGACCGCCTCGGGCGGAAGCAAATGCCCCACCTCGGTCTCGAGATAGTCGGGCTCGATCCCGCCAAGCTCGAGGACTTCGCGGGCACGCCTCGCGAACTCCACGGAAATCACGGGGTCGCGGGTGCCGTGGTGGATCATCACCCTCAGCCTCGCCCGCCCGTCAAGCTCGGGCTCCCAGCCCTCCACTGCCGGGATGAAGCCGCTTAGCGCGATCAATCCCGCCGGCGTCGGGCGCCCCGGGCCGAGTGAAACCGCGTACGACATAACCGCTCCCATCGAGAAGCCGCCGATCACCGTCCGCTCCCAGGAGATCTCGCGCTCGGCGAGGAAGCCGTCGAGGAACCCGGTCAGAGCTTCGAAGCCTGAGCTGAACGTCTGAGGATCGGGAAAGCCGACGCGCGGCACGATGTACCAGTGCCGCCCACCCGGCGGGATATTCGTGAGCGGCGCTCCCGTCGTCACCGCGACCAGGCGGCGCTCAGGATCGAGCTCGTCGAGGAGCGGCACGAGGTCATGCTCGTCAGAGCCGCGACCGTGGTTGAGGACGAGCGCGCCCGCCGGATCGCCGGCAGCCTCGCGGATGAGATGAACCATCTATCCCTCGCGCGGATTTCGAACCGGCGTCAGCACCTGCTCGATTTCCTCTCGTCGGTCCTCGAGGAACGGCGGCAGGATCAGCGACTCACCGAGATGGGCGGGATCCTCGTCGACGGCGAAGCCCGGATCGAGGGTCGCGATCTCGAAGAGGACGCCGCTCGGCTCGCGAAAGTAGATCGACTCGAACCAGAAGCGGTCGATCACGGGAGTTGGACGGGCGCCTCCATCCGCTGCGCGCCGGCGCCACTCTTCGTGCTCTTCGGTTTCCGATGCCCACGCGATGTGATGGACGGTCCCCGCGCCTTGGAGGCCGCGATCTGCCGGCGGTTCGTCGTATGCCCATGTGCCGCCTCGGCGCTTCCCGCGGACCATCCACTCGTCCCCGTTCGGCTCAAAGCCAAGGGCATCCTCGAGGAGCCCGCGACTCCGCTCGACGTCGGCCGCGTAGGCACGAGCGCCCTCGAATCCCTGGAGCGCCTGCTCGCGTGGGACATCGGGATGGTCGGCGATCAAGGGCTGATCGTCGACTTCGGCCACCACGAGCTCGTGCTCGAGACCCTCGGGGTCTGCGAAGAAAAGGGATTCGTCCTCGCGGCGCGGCGCCGAGCCCGCTCCCTCCAAGCGCCCTTCCCAGAAGGAGAGTGCGTCCTGAGAGCCGACGCGCCAGATGATCCGGTGGACCATCCCGGCACCTGACCGCCCGGGCGCCGCATCCGGAAACTCGAAGAAGGTCATGTCGGCCCCGGGGCTCGCCTCCTCGTCGGCGTAGAAGAGGTGGTAGACGCTCGGCTCATCCTGGTTCACCGTCTTCTTGACCATGCGCAAGCCGAGCGTTCCCGCGTAGAAGTCGACGTTTCGCTGCGCGTTCGCCGTGATCGCCGTAATGTGGTGGATTCCGTCGAGCTTCAAGAGTGCCTCCTTTGATCTGGGGCACCTATTCTCGCCGACCGGCAGCAAGGCCCTTGCCGTTTCATCGCCCACGTTGACCGTACAGAAGGCCGCCGGACACAGCCATCTAGGCTCAATGCGATGGCCAACAGGCTCGCGCAAGAATCCAGTCCTTACCTCCTTCAACACGCCGAGAACCCGGTGGATTGGTACCCCTGGGGACCCGAAGCGCTCGAGCGCGCGCGCTCGGAGGACCGCCCGATTCTGCTCTCGATCGGGTACTCGTCGTGTCACTGGTGCCACGTCTTGGAGCGTGAATCTTTCGAGGACGAAGAGACCGCTGCGTATATGAACGAGCATTTCGTCTGCGTGAAGGTCGACCGTGAAGAGCGACCCGACGTCGATGCGATCTACATGGAGGCAGTCCAGGCGATGACCGGTCACGGCGGCTGGCCGCTCACGGCCCTTCTCGACACGGACGCTTCCCCGTTTTACTGCGGCACCTACTTTCCGCCTGGGCCGCGCCACGGGATGCCCAGCTTTCGCATGGTCCTCGAGGCCGTCGTCGCTTCATGGGAGACCAGGCGCGCCGATATCTCCGATCAGGCTGGGCGAATCCGCGAGCGCCTGGCGGCGACCGCACAGATCGAGCCCTCGGCGGAGCCGGCGTCCCCCGCCCTCCTAAACCGCGCCGAGGCCGCGCTGACCGACTCGGCCGATCCCATTTGGGGCGGGTTCGGTTCCGCACCGAAGTTCCCGCCGGCCTCGGCCATCGAGTTTCTGCTCGCCCGGGGCGAGCGCGAGGTCGCGACCCGCGCGCTGGACGGCATGCTCGCGGGTGGCATCTGCGACCAGATCGGGGGCGGCTTCGCGCGCTACTCGGTTGACCAGAAATGGCTTGTCCCCCACTTCGAGAAGATGCTCTACGACAACGCTCTCCTGGCCCGGGCCTACCTCCACGGCTTCCAGGCGCTGGGCCATGAGCGCTGGCGAGAGACGTGCGAGCGGACGCTCGAGTGGATGCTGCGCGAGATGCGAGGGTCTGAAGGCGGTTTCCTTTCCGCTCTCGACGCGGACTCCGAGGGCGAGGAGGGCCTTTTTTACGTCTGGTCCGCGGACGAGCTTCGCGACGTTCTCGCCGGAGCCGGACTCGATGCCGACGAGCTCGCTGCCTACTGGGGAGTGACCCGCGAAGGCAACTTCGAGGGGCAGAACATCCTTCACCTCCCCGGCGGCGCGGAGTCGCCCTCGCCCTCGGCGCTCGGCGAGGCTCGCGAGGCTCTATACGAGCACCGCACACAACGCGTATGGCCCGGGCTCGACGACAAGCGCATCACGTCCTGGAACGCGCTCGCCGTAGCGGCTTTCGCCGACGCTGGAGCGGCGCTGGGCCGCGAGGACTTTCTCGACGCAGCTCGGCGTGCCGGCGTTTTCCTCGACGAGCATCTGCGCGACGAGGAGGGTCGGCTCCTGCGTACCTGGAAGGACGGCGAGGCAAAGCTCCTTGCGGGCCTCGAGGACCACGCCTACGCCGTCGAGGCCTTCCTCGTCCTGTATGAGGCGACTTTCGACGAGCGCTGGTTCCATTCCGCACGGGCACTCGCAGACTCGATGATCGAGCGTTTTCACGACCGTGAGCGAGGCGGCTTCTTCACGACGGCCTCCGACGCCGAGGAGCTCATCGCCCGGCGAAAGGACATCGACGATCATCCGATTCCGTCAGGCAGCTCGTCCGCCGCCTACGGACTCCTCCGCCTCTCGGCGCTGACGGGCGAGCATCGCTACGCGGAGCACGCGCTATCGGTCTTCTCTCTCTTCGGCCACGTCGCCGAGCGCCACCCCCACGCCGTTGCCCACCTCCTTCGCGGGATCGACTTCCACCTTGGCGACGTCAAGGAGGTCGCGCTCGTCGGCGACGATCTCGCCGGCCTCGCCGCAGCCGTCCGCGCCGAGCTTCGGCCCCACGTCGTTTTGGCAGGGGGTCCGGAGTCCTCCGAAGTCCCCGAGCTCATGCGAGGGCGCGGGATGGTGGGCGGAAGGGCTGCTGCGTACGTTTGCGAAGGCTTTGCCTGTCGCGCGCCAGTGATCGAGCCGGCCGAGCTCATGTCTGCGCTCGAGAAAGATCCGGGGTAGTCTGCACTTGATGGCTCCGGCGAAAAAGCGATCTTCAAAGCAAGTTGCCACCGCTTACTTCGAGGCAATCGCGGCAAGGGACCTCGGCGCGATGGTCGAGCAGTGGGCGCCCGGCGGGATCGATCACTTCTACGGGATGGCCGACCTCAAAGCACCCGAGGGAGTTCGTTCGTTCTTCGGCGAGATGTTTCGCGCGGTGCCCGACTTCTCCATGTCGGTCACCGACATGGTCACTTACGGCGAGAAAGCAGCGGTGCGTTGGAAAGCTACGGGCACGTTCGACGGCGATGGCAAGCTTCAGGGCGTGGCTCCAACCGGTGCGCACCTCGAGCTCGAGGGCCTCGACCTCTTGACGATCCGCGACGGCCTGATCCAGGAGAACTTCGCCTATACGAACGGCATGGAGATGGCGCGTCAGATGGGCATCATGCCGCCGATGGGCTCCGCCGGCGACCGGGCGATGCTTAGCGCGATGAACGCGAAGACGAAGGCCGTCGGGACCGTTCGCAGAGTCGCCGGGCGCTAGATGGGGTAGGAACGCACCTCGTCGAGGACGACGCGACCGCCGACCTCCATGTAGCCGTCTTCCACGGGACGCGCGAAGATCTCGGAGCCCCGGCCCTGACGAACGTAGATCGGCCGTCCGAGTTGCGCGCAGAGCGTTAACGCAGCCGAGCCGGTCGCCTCGTCTTCGAAAATGCCCGCTCCAGCTACGAACGAGCGGGCACGGACGCGCCCTGCTTCCTCGTTGTCCCATGCCCAGCAGTAGGCCCAGCCTTCGCGCTCGGGCAAAGCGCTGAGCGCATTGACCTCAGCCGCACTCGAGTGCTCGACGTACTCGAAGGGCGGCGACCACTCCGGCCGCGCCGCGACCCAGGCGAGGTCTGACTCGTAACGGACACGGAGCTCGCCTGCGGGTGGGCGAAGAACGGCGACCTCGCCACGTGTTTCGCGGAGAAGCCAAGCGGCGCCTACGCTCGGATGCCCGGCGAAGGCCAGCTCCACCGCCGGCGTGAAGATCCTCATCTCGGCGCGCTCAATGTCGTCCACGAACACGGTCTCGGCAAAGCCCAGGTCACGCGCAACCGCTTGTCGGTTCCGCTCGGGCACCTCGTCTCCGTGCAGAAACATCCCGAGCGGGTTGCCGTGCTCACCGCTCGGCGTGGTGAAGACGCGAAGGGCATGAAGCTCCGCCATGCGCGGCACGTTATCCAGGGGCGCGATACGCCTCGCCGGGGTTGTGGTGATTAAGACCGAACTGAAAGGACGAGATATGACAGAGAGCTTCAGGCACGGAGACCGGGTTGAGTGGAACTTCCGCGGCCGCCGCGTGGCCGGCAAGGTCCGAAAGCGGCTCGTCGAGCGAACCGAAGTGGGCGGTCAGGTGGTTGCAGCGTCCAAGGACGATCCGCGGTATCTGGTCAGGAGCGAGCGGTCCGGCAAGGAGACAGCGCGCAAGCCCGGTGCGCTTCGCCGGCTCGGCTGAGGCTTTAAAGAATCGGCAGAAAGCGTTCGATCTCCCAGGGAGTCACCTGGACCCGGTACTCCTCCCACTCCTCGCGCTTGATCTCGACGAAGCGCTTGAAGGTGTGCTCGCCCAGAACGCGTAGGACCAACTCCGACTCCGCGGCGATCTCGATCGCTTCGCCGAGGTTCTCGGGTAGCTGTTCGATGCCGCGTTGTGAGCGCTCCTCGGGGGTCAGGTGGTAGAGGTTCTGCTCCATCGGTTCGGGTAGCTCGTAGCCCTTCTCGATGCCCTCGAGGCCTGCGTGGAGCATGCCCGCAAAGCAGAGGTAGGGATTGCATGCGGGGTCCGGGCAGCGAAGCTCGGCGCGGGTCGCCTGCTCCTTGCCGGGGTGATAGAGCGGCACGCGGATGAGCGCGGAGCGGTTGCGGCGCGACCAGGCGAGGTACACCGGCGCCTCGTAGCCCGGGACAAGCCGCTTGTAGGAGTTCACCCACTGCGCAAAGAGCGGCGAGATCTCGCGCGCGTGGCGGAGCTGGCCCGCGATGAATGCCTTCGCCGTGTCGGACAGGAAGTACTGGTCGTCTGAGTCGAAGAATGCGTTCCGTCCGTCCTTTTGCAAGGACTGGTGGACGTGCATGCCTGAGCCATTCTCGTTGAAGAGAGGCTTCGGCATGAAAGTCGCGTGCATGCCGTGGTCCATCGCGTACTCCTTGACGACGATGCGATATGTCATGCAGTCGTCCGCCATCGAAAGGGCGTCCTTGAAGCGCATGTCGACCTCGTGCTGCGAGGGACCCACTTCGTGGTGCGCGTACTCGACGTGGATGCCGAGCTGCTCGAGGGCGAGGATCGTGTCGCGGCGGACCTCGGAGCCGGCGTCCAGCGTCGTCAGGTCGAAGTAGCCGCCCTCATCCATTACCTGCGGGATACCGCCCTCGGGCCGTGCGTCCGCGAAGTAAAAGAACTCGAGCTCGGGGCCGATGTTGTAGGTCTCAAAGCCCATCTCGGACGCGCGCTCGAGCGCGCGGCGCATGATCCAGCGCGGGTCTCCCTCGTACGGCTCGCCGCCCGGGACCTGGACGTCGCAGAACATCCTCGCGGTGGCGTTCTCCTCCGGGCGCCACGGCAAGACGGCGAAGGTGGAGGGATCGGGCATCGCGATCATGTCCGACTCCTCGATCGGGTTGAAGCCCGTGATCGAGGAGCCGTCGAAGCCCATCCCCCCCTCGAACGCGTCGTCCAGTTCGGACGAGTTGATGGAAAAGCTCTTGAGTTGGCCGAGAACGTCCGTGAACCACAGGCGAATGAAGCGGACGTCTTGGTCTGAGACGATCTGCTTTACGTCGTCTGCGGTTAACCGGGCGTCAGCCATGGCGCAACGATAGCCCCGCCCCGAACGACAAGAGGTCGAATCGGCCTCGACAGCCCGGCCAAGACCTCGCCCGCAGTCTTAGACATGGAGAGGGCCCCTTTTCAGGAGCCCTCTCGTTAGCAGGCCTATAAGCCGGATTCTGTCTTGCGCGGCCATCTATCTATGCGTCCTACCTGGATCTTGCCGGGCCGGGTCATCGATCCTGCTTGGACTTGCACCTGACGGGGTTTGGCCAGCCGCCGCGTCGCCGCGACGCTGGTGCGCTCTTACCGCACCGTTTCACCCTTGCCTGTACGCCCCACGCGTGTCGGGCGCCATCGGCGGTCTGTCTCTGTTCCACTTTCCCGCGGGTTTCCCCGGGTCGGCGTTACCGACCGTCGTGCCCTACGGTGTCCGGACTTTCCTCGAGAGTCACCTCCCGCGACTGCGCAGCCTGCCCTGTACATGGTACGCCGATTCGTTCTCCGTGTCAGACCACCCCCAATCGGGGTAACGGGTCATGCATGTCCAACGGCACCATCCACGGCGAGGCGCTCGATGATGACGTCTACTCGATCCAGGTCGAGGGCGATTTCGACGCTTCGCTACGCGACCACGGGATCGCCGTTACCGAGGCCGCGCTCGATCAAGAACCGCGGGCACTCCTGATCGATGTCAAGCGCTGCACGTTCCTTGACTCGACCGCGATCGCCGTGGTGCTCGGTGCCCGCCAGCGCGCCATGGACCTCGGCATCGGGTTTGCCCTCGTAGGCCGAAACCCGACCATCGATCGCATGCTCGAGCTGACGGGCCTCGGCGAGGAGATGGCCATTCTCGCCGATCGCGACGAGGCGATCGCCCAGCTGTCGGCGACCTAGTTC
>JALZIJ010000230.1 GCA_030860375.1 Actinomycetota bacterium
GTGCACTATCCGACGCCGGCGCACCTCCAGCCAGCTTGGAGGCACCTGGGTTACGAATCCGGTGACTTCCCGGCCAGCGAGACGGCCGCCGGCAGGGTGCTGTCGCTGCCGATCTTTCCCGGAATTGAGGAAGCAGAGATCGACTGGGTCGCGGAGAGCCTCCGATTCGCCCTCTGCTAAAGAGCCTCTCGAAGACGGTCCTCCGTCGGCTCGCGCGCGCCCCTGCGGCGTGGGACTCCGCCGCGTGTCTGATCATGGATCATCCGCGTGCTAGAACTAGCCGGTGTTGGAACTGGGTCGCCTGGCTCCCAGGCAATTTCACTCGATCGCGGTGATCCGCTTCCCCTTGAGTGTCGTAGGAATGGGTCTGAGACGCATGAGGACCGCCCGCGCGCCCCATGGTCGCTCTGAAACCGCGGAAGCCGTTCACTCGATCAGGCACCACGGCGCCGACTCAAACGGCGCCGTCCACCACCTCCGCCGGGACCCTCTCAAGCGGTCTTGGTAGCGCTCGGCCAACGCCACTATCTCGCGGTGCCCCTGGTTGGAGCCGGCGCGATCGCCTTCGGGCTGCTCGTCGCAACCCGGCCGCTCATCGCTTCCGGACTCCTGATCTTTGTGCTCCTGCTGGCCTTCGCGTTCCTCGCGCCAGTAGCGAACCTCTTGTTGCTCCTGTTCGCCACGGCGATCGTGCCGTACGGAATCGCCAACCGATTCGGGGTCGGGGGAGGCTCGGAGGCTGCGAGCTTCATCGTCTCGGACATCCTCCTCATCGGGGGGCTCCTCAATGCAGGGATGACTCTTCTGCAGCAACCGCTCGGGCGTCGACCTGCCCTGGCCGGTGGCGCTGTCGTGATCTTTCTGGCGGCCGCATTCCTGCAACTGGTCCACGGCATCCAGCTCGGCCGCGAGGCGAGCGTCGTCGGAAACGAGTTTCGCCCCTTGTTGGGCTTCGGCGCGCTATTGATGGCGCTGCCGATCGTCCGGGATCAGCGCGCGCGGGAGCGACTGTTCAAGGGCCTGCTGGTGCTTGGCTTGGTGCTGGGTCTCTGGGGAGTCGGGCAGTACCTGCTGGGCACCTCCTATGCCGGCGCCGAGGACGTCGGCGTTCGCGAAGGGGTGGCGTTCACCACCGCCGAGATCAGGGGGTCGGTTCAGGGAGGTCTCTATGCCTTCCCCGTCGCGCTGTGCCTGGCCTTCGCAGCGCTGATGTCGGGGTACCTGCGGTCGCTGGCCGTTCGTCTCACGCTGGTCGCTGTCATGGTGCTCAACGGCGTAGCGCTGCTGCTGACCTACGAGCGAACCTTCTGGCTCGCTTCAGTTCTCGCGCTCGCCTTCATATCGGCGCGTTCCGGCGCGGTACAGCGCGCGCGTTTCCTGCTCTGGGCGCCTGCGCTCCTGATCATCGCATTCAGCGTGCTGTCCACCGTCGCACCCAATGAGCTGGCCGCCGCCCGCGAGCGGCTGCTCTCGCTAGGGCAGTACGAGGATGATGACTCGCTCCGATATCGACAAGTCGAGTCGCAGCGGGTCTTGGAGCAGATCTACGAACATCCGCTGATCGGGTCCGGCTTCGCAGCAACGGTCTACTTCGGGCGCCCCTGGGCTCAGGTACCCCCGAAGACTTTCGCCTATACGCACAACGGCTACCTATGGCTCGCGTGGAAGCTAGGCATACCCGCGGCCCTCCTGCTCTTTCTTCTACTGGTGACCACGGTAGTCTGGCGTGGCCCTCCCGCCGGCGATCCGCTCTTCGCCAGCGTCCGAATCGGCGCCCAGGGAGCCCTCCTCGCGCTTCTGGTGGTCAGCGTGACGTTCCCCGCGATAAGAGCCGTCAGCGTCACAGTCGCCATGGGAATGCTCGCCGGCATGTGCGCCACCCCGCGGGCAGCTGCCATCAGCGGAGGGGAGGGGCGCGGCGCGGCCAATGGTAGCCGTGATACTTCCCCGTCAATCCCGCCAGTCGCAGCGGGTTGAGTAGACGCCTCGGTCTCGACCTTCGTTCGCCGGGCCCCCTCGCCCACCACTCGGACGCCAAATCGCGGAGGGTGTACTCCGCCGAGGTGAATCGCCTCAGCTCCTGTGCCGCGCGTTTCTGGCGCCGGTAGAGCTCGGCGTACCCGCTTCGCCAGACGTGCGACATGTCGACCCTCAGGGCCGGATCCGAGACGATAATCCAGCCAGCCTCGAGCACCCGCAGAGCCCACTCTTTGTCTTCCGCGTATCGGAGTGACTCGTCGAAAGGAAACCGCTCCCAGACGGCAGCCCGCCACGACGATGCGTGATTGGAGAAGCCCAAGTGGGGGTTCTCGAGGGCATGGGCGATGTCCTGATGGAGAATTCGCGGGGCTTCGGCTTCACTGCGGGGCCAGGGCCCGTTCGTCCCGGCTACGTCGTCGCGCTCGTAATGAGCAAGCGATCGCTCGACCCAGTCAGGGCGCTCTGCGACGCAGTGCGCCGATAGGGCGAAGTGAATGGGGGCCGAGGCCGTTCTCGCGCCGAGGTTGAGCGCGAACCCGTAGCTGAACAGCTCAGGCGGAATCTCGATGAGACGGTCGCACCGCTCGCGCGCTATTGCAACCGTCCGGTCTGTCGATCCGGAGTCGATGACGATCACCTCCGGCACGACCGTCTGTCGCCGAAGCGACTCGAGTGTCCGCCCAATCAGGCGCTCTTCGTTCTTTGCCCTGACTATGACGCTCGCGGCGGGCGCCATGGGCCAAGACTTATCACAAGCGGGAACCTCGGTGGGCGCAGGCCTAACATGGTTCCGGGTGGGCGATATCACAGTTGCCATATGCACTCGCGACCGGCCCGGCCAGCTACGGCAGGCGCTCACAGCACTCACATCGCAATCCTCCTCCGATTTCGACATCCTCGTGGTCGACCAGAGCAGCGAGCCGGATCTCCGGCTTGAGGAGATGAGCCGCGAGGATCGGCGCCTCCAGATCATGAGGGATGAGGGCAGGGGTCTCTCCCGCGCGCGCAACATAGCCGCGCGCGCCGCCGAGACGCCCTGGATCGCCTTCGTCGACGACGACTGCTTACTCGAGTCAGATTGGATCGAGGTACTCCGGGGGGTCATCGCCGAGTACCCCGAGACTCAGTTCATCACAGGCGACGTGCGACCGGGCAACATGCCCCCGGGCGACAAGCTGGCGGCGGCTGCTCGCCCGGTGCACGAGGAGCGGTTGATCACAGGGCGATGGACGCGACCCTACGAACTCGGGTTCGGCGTCTGCATGGTCGTCCGGCGGTGCTCGGTGCTTGCCCTCGGGGGATGGGACGAGCGACTCGGCGCCGGCGTGGCGGACTTTCCCGCGTCCGAGGACCTCGATTTCAACTATCGGCTAACGCGCAGCCGCGCGGTGGCGCTGGCGACCCCGCGGCTAAAGGCAACTCACGACCAGTGGCGAAGCAACGCGGACACAGTACGTCTCTACCGAGGCTACGCGGCGGCCTCGGCCGCCTTCCCGCTGAAGCATCTGCTGACCGGGGACGTCCGGGGAGGCCTCTGGCTCTGGACGCTCGCGGCAGCCGAAATCGCGCGCCTTCTGGCGAGTTCCATACGGCACCGTTCCTCACTTCGTATGCGTGTAGCGCTCGCCCAGGTGGTCGGCTTCATCAAAGGGACCGCAATGGCATTGAGACGGCCCTGGTGAGGCCCATGAGGCCACACCCCAGGTGCCGCGGGATCGCCGTCGGATCAGCAGCGACTTCTGCGCGCCCCTTCCCGGCCCGATCTCTTCATCCGGCGCAAGATGCCCGCCGGCCTCCGCCGCCCTGGGGAGCAGAACGCTTTTCTTCAGCCTCCCAGAGTGGGCTCGCGGTTGAGGTGTTGGGCGTGTCGCGAGCCTTCGCCGCGCCCGCCGGACCATCAAGAGAAGCAGCCGGCGGTTACCCGGCCGAGAACCTTACCCATAAGCCGCTACCGCGGCACGCCCATCGCCTTCTCGACTGCCGCAAGCAGTGGGGGGATCTGATCCGGCCACATCAAGCGCTGCTCATGAACGGTCCTTCTCGCGAGATCGCCGAGCTGCGCCGCCCGCTCGGGGTTGTCGAGGAGCGAGACGATCTTGTCGGCCAGATCGGCCGCGTCCGCGTTTCGGGCATAGAGGGTAGCCTCGCCGCAAAGACGGCGCATCTCATGCAGAGGAAACTGAACGACTGGACGACCCATCGCCATGTACTCGAAGATCTTCCTCATCGCGGCCCGATTGTTCATGCTGTTCTGCTCGTCGACACCGACGCATACGTCAGCCGTCGCGATGTAGCTTCGAACCAGCTCGTCGTTGACTGCGCCCGATAGCACCACTACGCCTTCGAGTCCGCGACGGGCGACCTCGGCACGGAGGTCGTCGTGAACATCCCCGGGCCCCACGAGAGCGAAGAGCACGTCCTTCCTTCCGAACTGATTAACGAGTCGGTCAGCCGCCTCGACCAAGCGCCCGAGCCCCTCCTGCTGGGACATGGCGCCCAGCCACAGCACCAGATGCTTGCGCCCGCGCCGAAGCTCAGGGAGCGGCTCAACCTGAAAGATCCGGGTGGGGTCGGGGCCATTGCCGACGAGAAACACGCGGTCGGAGTCGACTTTGCCTCGCCCGCGAGCGATCTCCATGCAGGGTTCGCTCACCGTGATGACGACGTCGCAGAAGCGGAAGGCCAAGCGCTCACTCCACAGGAGCAGGGTATGGAGCAGACCGCGGCGCTGGAACTTGGCTTCGTACAGCTCCGGTGAGATCTCGCGGAAGTCGAACAGGACACCGGCTCCTCGACGCTTCAACGGCAGCGGCAGCAGTACGAGAGCGTCGGGCGGGGGACAGACGAAGACGAGGTCCACCGGACTTTCGCGCTGCACGGAGTAGACGAGCTGCGCCAGGCGTCGCGTCGACATGGCATACTCGCGCAGGTAGCCAAGCGTGGTGCGCCCAGGTGCCGGCGCCGAAAACCGCCTGATCCTCACGCCGTCGAGCGTCTCGTCGAGGCGGTCAGATTCAGAACCTGTCGGGCAGGCGACCGTGACGGAGTAGCCAGCAACCACGAGCGCCCGAACCTCAGCCCGAACACGAACGTCGAAGGGGTAGGGAAGCGCCTCTACGAGGACGAGGACGTGGGCACCCATCGCCGCGCCTAGCTGCCGGCGCGCGGCCTGAGAATCCGCCGCATTCGTGTTAGCTGCTCGTCCCGCAGAAAGGCCCGCGCGTCCGGCTCCGATCGTGGCGCCCGGCGTGCGACAGCGAGGATCCAGCCCAGAAGGTAGTTGATGCCGCAGAGTAGTAAGGGTCGCTGGCGTAGGCGAACCGCCGCCGAAAGAAGCACGTACAGCGGATGAGCGCCGTACGCATAAGCCGCAAGACCCGCGCGGCGAAAGCCTCGCAGGACCCCGTCGCGAGATCCCATCCTTCGAAGGTGAATCGAGTCGCCACCGCTGTGAAGCTCGAAGCTCGAGGTCCGCCACCCGCGCAGGCGCGCGCGGACCTCGTCAATTGTGTCCCAGCCGAGGATCGCCGGTAGAGGAGAGATCTCCTCAAAGCACCTGCGACGGTAGAACTTGCTCGCCCCGTCGACGTGCTCCGGCCCGCCACGGTGACGCACTGGCCTTTCATCCGGGGCGAGTGTACTCAGGTACCCCCCCGCGATCCCGAGCGCCGGATCGAGGGCAAATTGGCGTTCGACCTCTGCGAAGAGCTCGGGTTGCAGTTGCAGGTCGGCGTCTAGCTTCGCGACGACCTCCCATGGTTCGTCAACCTGGTCGACAGCCCATTGGAATGCTCTGAGCTCATGAGCCGCCGACAGCGGGTCGCGTTCGGGCAGACGCACCGGGCGCTGGACGACGACCGCGTAGGGGTGCTTCGTCGCAAAGGCGGACGCGATCCTGGGAGAGTCATCAGTCGAACCGTCATCGACGAGCAGTAGGCACTCAGGCAAGCGTGTTTGGTTCTCGATCGATCCCAGAAGGGTCGGGAGATAATGCTTCTCGTTCAAGAACGGCACGACCACGATCAACACGGTCATCCCTCCGGATCGATTGCCGCGGCCTGCCAGCGCGAGCGCATCAGTCCGCACCCGAGCGGGAGCCGCCTCGACGGGCGGTCATCCTCGTGCCAGGTTTCCCATCCGGCGTCGAATTCGGCGCAGCTGGTCACGGTGGACGTATTCCCTCAGCTCCGGCTCCGCACGCGGGCGTCGCCCCACGCCGGCGATCGCCCAACCAAGCACGTAGTTCAGGCTGCCCAAGATGGCCGGGCGGTCACATAGCCGCTGGACCCCGACCAGCATGACATGCAGCGGATGCTCGCCGTATCCCCACGCGCACGTGCCCCATCGCCGGTGGGCCCGCAGCAGCCCATCGTGGCTGCCCATGGGCCGAAGGTGCTCGGGATCTCCATCGGGCATTGCAATGCTGGCGGTGCGCCAGCCGCGCATTCGAGCTCTGATCTCGTCGATCGTGTCCCAACCGAGGAAGGTCGGGAGGGGCGATATCTGCTCGAGGCACTCGCGGCGGTAGAACTTCGTGGGGCCTTCTACGTGATTGGCGGGGCAGCGCTGGCGCTCGAGAGCCCCACCGGCTCCCCTCGCGCTGAGATACGGCCCGGTCATCCCAAGCCTGGGATCACCCTCCAACTCCCGCTCGACCGTCGCGAATGTCCTCGACGTGAGCCGAACATCGGCGTCGAGCTTGGCGACCACGTCCCACTCGCCCTCGGCTTGCTCCACTGCCCACTGGAACGCCGAGAGCTCCGACGCGGCGGCAAGCCGGTCCCGCGCGAGCGGGCGGACCGGGCGTCGAAGCAGTGTCGAGTAAAGATGATCACGGACGAAGTCAGACGCGATGCGAGGTGAATCGTCCGCAGAGCCGTCGTCGGTCAGCAGCAGCCGATCCGGAGGTCGCGTCTGGTTCCCGATCGACTCGAGCAGCTTGCCTAGATACTGCTCCTCGTTGAGGAAGGGGACGATGACCAGCAGGCGCATGCCGTGCTAGGAGGGTGTCGCCACCGTCGGCTTAGGTCCCCGCTTCAGCCTCGATCTTCCACTTCAGTTTTTGTGCCCTGGCGCTGCCCAGTTGTCGGCGTTTCACTAGCGAGCATCTCGAGAACTCGGCGGGGCCCAAGGCCACGCTGGCTGGCCGTCCTGCGCATGGCGAGGTGATCATAAGCGCAGACCAGACTGAAGAGCGTGCTCGAGCACGGCCCAGGAATCCGGGGGAAACGCGACCAGAGTAGCCCCTCGGCTTATCGGCACCATAGGAAACCCGGCGTTGGCAGACCATCGCCGCGATCCTCCTTCATTTCACCTAGTGCCGAGACCGACCAGCCCGACTGCTCCCGGCGGTCGCTGACGCACGACGTCACCGACGGCCGACAGCGAACTTCAGCACGCGAGGCCGCGAACGGTTTCCAGCGAAGTCGGCCGCGATGGCGACCACCCGGTAGCGGCCCCGCCGAAGCGGCCTGCGGCCTATCCGGCCACTGAAGCGAAGCCGCGCCCGGAGCACGTCGGGTAGCCGCGTGGTGCGCCGACGAAGCGTCCCGACCGTGCGGTAGCGGGTGCAGCGTCGGCGACACGTCCCCCGACGCCGAAGTGCACGCTGGATCCGGAAGGCGATCTTGCCTGGCTCCGACAGGATGTAGCGGAATGTCGTCCCCCGCCGCAGTCTCGCGGCCACCGGCGTCCGAAAGCGCGCAACGGCGAAGCGCTTCCTGGTCATCGACAGCCTGAGAATCTTCGGAGCAACGGTGTCCGCGACCGTTGCCCCCGGCGGGACCGGCCGAAATCCTCCTCGTCCAGCGCGCCCCATGACCTCGCCGACGGTGCGCACGACGGTGCCGTTCGTGGCTGCGCGGGGCCTGAGCCAGCCGAGCAAAGCGCTGAGTTTGTCAGCAGAGATCGCGTTCTCGTTACAGCTGTTGCAGATGTTGTGGAAGACGAGCTGGATCCATCCCCCGCCGTTGCTCTCCGCCTGCGTGACGTAGCTCTGGATCTCCGGGAGGGAGGTGGTGCGGAGTACAGCGCGGGGAGTGCGGGTGACATAGGGGTTCAGCGGTGGAATCCGCTCGGCGAACGGACAATCGCCGCAGTGCGCTCCAGAACGCAGCCCGCCGACCTTTCGAGCCGAGTTGTAGCCGCACTCCCTCACCAGCGCCACGCTGGTGGCGTTGAAAGTGGCAAGCGGATACGCGAAGTTCGTGGGCGAGAACCCCCGTTCGACGAGGGCTTGGCGGTCGTTGCAGATCTGCCTCCGTTGCTC